>JASJCN010000366.1 GCA_030065975.1 Myxococcota bacterium | reverse complement strand
ATGGCGTTCGTAGCTCAACGGGCCAGAGTGCCGCGTCGTGACCGCGGAGGACTGGGTTCGAGTCCCAGCGATCGCCCCAGATTCGAAGAGGCGTAGCTCGAAGGCAGAGCAGCCGGCTCTTACCCGGAAGGGTGTGGGTTCGAGTCCCACCGCCTCCACCATTCAACGCGCCGAGAGGCGCCACACCAGGAGACGAGAAGACGTTCAGCGAGACGGATCATCGCCAGCGGAGCCGGTTCTGCGTGCCGGCCTGGCGCGCCGGGGCTGCGAATTGCCCGGGTGCGTACCCGCGGTGGCCGAGCGCTCAACGACCAGGATGGATAGCTCAGATGGGTAGAGCAACGGAAATCACTCCGTGAGTCGTCGGTTCGAATCCGACTCCAATCACCAAGCACGCGCTTGATAACGCGTTCGGGCCCTATGCCCACCATCCCAACACAGGAGAGCCTCCCCAGCGAACGGGGCGAGCAACGGGCCGAAGGACGCGCGAGCGTCCGGACGCTCCGAGCCCGCCTCGAGTCGCAGCCCGGGGAAGCCCAGAGCCCGGGCCGCTGGCCGCGCCCGGTCGGTCGCATCCCGGGGCGACCGGAGACGCCCGCAGCCCATGCCGGCCGCTGCATGGAGCACCTGGCGTCCACCGAGAACCCCGCAAACGGTTCATCCGGCGCGTCCACGTCCAAGGGCCCGCGACCTCGGAGGCACCAGCCATCGGCTGGTGCCGTGCGGGGGGGTCTCTCCAACCATCTCTTCCGCCAACGGGAAGGTCCCAACGGCGTTCCACCCGACCCACCAAGGAGGGTCACACCATGAAGCTCTTCACGCTCTACCAGAAGGTCGAGATCGCAGACCACGAGCGCGGCCTGCTGTTCCGACGCGACAACTTCGAGCGCGTGCTCGAGCCGGGCATCTACCGGCTCTGGGACCCGTTCGACCGCGTCCACGTGGACACCTACGACCTCTCCAACCCGCTGTTCGAGCACCCGATCCGGGACTTCCTGCTGAAGACCCACACGGTGCTGAGCCGCTACCTCGACGTCATCGAGCTCGGCGACCACGAGGTGGGCCTCGTGTTCATCGACGGCAAGCTCGACGACGTGATGGCTCCGGCCACGCGGGTGGCCTTCTGGAAGGGCGTGTACGACGTGCGCGTCCGCGTGCTCGACGTACGCGCCGACTTCGTGGTGCCGGCCGAGCTGGTGAGCCAGCTCGGCCACGCACGGAGCGTGGCACGCACGGTCCTGGCGGCCTCGGTGGAGTACGCCGAGGTGGCCGACAACCACGTGGGCCTGCTCTTCGTGAACGGCAAGCTCGAGCGCATGCTCGAGCCGGGTGCCCACGCATTCTGGAAGTTCGACCGGACGCTCCAGGTGCGTCACGTGGACACCCGCCTGCAGGCCCTCGAGGTGACGGGCCAGGAGATCCTGTCGAAGGACAAGGTGAGCCTGCGTCTCAACCTGTCGGCCACGTACCGCGTGGCGGACGCCGAGAAGGCGGTCCTCGCCCTCTCGGACTTCGGCGACCATCTGTACAAGGAGCTGCAGTTCGGTCTCCGAGAGGCCGTGGGTACCAAGACCCTCGACGAGATCCTGGCCAGCAAGGACGAGCTCGGCGGCGCCATCCAGGCGCAGGTCGCGTCGCGCGTGGCCGAGTACGGCCTCGAGGTCCAGAGCATCGGTGTGAAGGACATCATCCTGCCGGGCGAGATGAAGTCGCTCCTGAACCAGGTGGTGGAGGCGGAGAAGCAGGCCCAGGCCAACCTGATCCGCCGACGTGAGGAGACCGCGGCCACGCGGTCGCTGCACAACACCGCCAAGATGCTCGAGCGCAGCCCGACCCTGCTCCGGCTGAAGGAGCTGGAGGCGCTCGAGAAGGTCACCGAGCGGATCGACAAGCTGACGGTGTACGGCGGCCTGGACGGCGTCCTGCACCAGCTGGTGAAGCTCGGCGACCGCGACTAGCGGTGCTCGAGGGCGGTCCGGCACTCCGAGGCGACTCGGGGTGCCGGGCCAAGCCCCCGGTTCACTCCTTCAGCGAGCGGATGAAGGCGATGACGTCGGCGACCTGCTCGTCGGTCAAGGTGGGCCAGCCCGCCATCAGCGGAGAGCCCCCGTAGGTCAGCGCGCCCTTGCGCGTCACCAGGGCGAGATCCTCGTCCTCGCCGGCCGTGCCGTTCTTGTTCGCATCGAACTTGAAGTCGCCCGCCGAGAAGTCGCGGGGCGGGGGATTCAGCACCGCTCCCACGGGGCCGTCACCCTTTCCATCGGGTCCATGGCAGGATGCGCAGCTGGTGTCGTAGACCGCCTTGCCGGCGGCGGCGTCGCCGGCCCATGAGGGCGCGGCGATCGCGAGGGCTGCCACGGCGATGAGCCTCGCGATCGATCGGGCTGTCGGATGCATGCTCGTTCTCTCCTCTTCGTTTCGTCGGCCGAGTGGCTCGGGGTCCGGTCGCGCGCTAGCGCCCCGCCTCCTTCGCAGTCCACCAGGCACGCAGCTGTGCGAGGTCCATGATCACGGCCCCCGGATGGCTCCTGGCGACCGCTTCGGCGTCGCTGCGACTCGCGTAGCTCAGCACGGGATCCCCCATGATGCCGCGCCGCACGACTCCCACCACGTAGAAGGCCTGATCGGCCGCCAGCCAGTCGTGCTCGTCGAGATGGGTCTCCATGGGATCCTCCGCGGGATCCATCACCTCGACGAAGATCGCCTGCACATCGCCATGGGGAGACGGCGCGCCCACGTGCACCAGCAGATCGCCAAGCGAGCACAGGAAGAGACGGGTCCCATCGCGGTGGACGACCTGGCCGCGCGGTGCCGACTGGCCACGCACCAGCATTCCGCAGACGGCACCCTCCTGATCGGCGAGCGACGCGGGCTCGTCCGCCGTCGCGTCCGGCTCCACGGACGGACAGCCGGGTAGCAACACCGCGAGCGCGAGCACGGCCAGGAGAACCCTCACGTCACACCACCTTTCGCCGGGCCAGGAGGATCCCGCTGATGCCGGCCGGCACCAGCAGCCACAGGCCCCAGAGCATCGCAGACGCGCCGTCCCCCGGGAGGTCCGCCGCGATGCCGAGCTCCCGCAGGGCATCGGGGCCGGCGAAGGCGTTCATCATCTCGATCCGGTAGAGCCCGGCCGGGTTGCCGAAGACGAGGGCCGAGACCGTCTGCTGAGAGAGCCCGCCATCGGTAGCGACGAGGAGGCCCAGCACTCCGAGGTCGTAGAAGAAGACCAGGCAGAACCAGACGACCACCACCACGCTGGCGGCCGTGACCTGGCGGCTCATCAACGTCGAGATCAGCAGGCCCAGCGACAGGAAGGCCAGGCCCAGCAGCAGGGTCGGGCCGATCAGGGCGAGTAGCGCACTCGCCTCCCCCGGATCGCTCACCAGGAAGGCCGCGCCCAGGCCCAGCCCGACCGCCGCCACCAGGGCCAGGCTCCGCCCCACGAGCTTGGCGAAGACGACTTCGAAGCGTCCCACGGGCAGCGAGAGCAGCAGCCCGAGCGTGTTGCGCTCGCGCTCGCCGACGATGGCGTCGTGTGAGAGCACCAGCGCGACGAGGGGAACCAGCAGGCTGGCCAGGGTGACCAGACTCGGACCGGTCAGCTTGGCCACCTCGGCCTCGGCGCCGCGTCCGTACAGACCGACGCCCGATGCGAGCAGCGCGAAGAGCAGGCTGACCACCACGACCCAGCGGTCGCGGGTGCGCTCGAGCAGCTCGTGCCAGATCAGCGCGCGGCCGACGCGACCCATCACGCGGCTCCGACGAGACGTTCGTAGACGACGTCCAGGCTCGGCTCCTCGACGCGGATGCCTGCCACCACGCCGCGAAATCCGCTCTGGATCTCGACGAGGGCCAGCGTCTCGTCCGCGGGAACCTCGGCGAGGATGCGGCTCCCCACGCGCTCGATCCTGCCCTTGCCCCACTTCCGCATGGCGTCGCACAGGAGCTCCACGCGCGCATCGGGTGCGCCCTCGACGTCCAGCCAGATCCGATGTGGAAGCCGCGCGCTGCGGCGCAGGTCCTCGGCGCTGCCGCGTGCGAGCACCCTCCCCTCGCGCATGACGCAGATCTCGTCCATGCGCCGCTCCATCAGCGCCAGATCGTGGGTCGTGGCCAGGACCATGCGACCGGACTCGCGCCACTCGGCGATCACGCTCCACAAGACGCCGAGACCCTCTTGATCGAGTCCGGCGGTCGGCTCGTCGAGCACCAGGAGATCGGGCTCGGACAAGATCGCCACGCCGAGCCCGAGACGCTGACGCATGCCCCGGGAGTAGCCCCGAATCGCCCGGCGCGCGGCGGCCGAAAGCCCCACCCGTTCGAGCACCGGCCCCACCCGGCTCCGCGGGACGCCCCGCGCCGAAGCGAAGAAGCGCAGCAGCTGCAGCCCGCTCAGGTTCTCCGAGAAGGCCACCGCCTCGGGCAGGTAGCCGATGCGCATCTTCCACTGGGCGTCGACCCGGCTGGCCCGGCCGCTCCACTCGAAGACCGCGAAGTCGGGGCGCACCAGCCCCAGAAGCACCTTGAGCAGCGTGCTCTTCCCCGCCCCGTTCGGGCCGACGAGCATCACGGCCCGCCCGGGCTCGACCGACAGAGACACGTCGTCGAGGGCCTGCACGTTACCGAGACGCACCGACGCGCCCCGTACCTCGACGCCCCTCACGAGCCCGGCTCCGAAACGATGGGCGAGTGGTCCACGATGGTCGGCGCTCGCAGCATGGGGAATCGATCCGCCAGGTGGGCGAGGGTCTCGAGCGCCGGGCTCCGCAGCAGCAGCGCAGCGCTCGGGTAGCGGTAGAGCAGGCTCGCCGTGAAGGAGTCCACGCGATGGGGTCGGTCGCCGATGCCGTCGGCGTCCTGGTCCCAGCCCAGGTAGTCGCCCCAGTGGTTGCCGCGCCCCGACTCCCCCCACAGCTGATCCTCGGCACCGACGTAGAAGACCTGCTCGCGATTGCCCCGGATCACGTTGCCCTCGACCCGGTTGCGTCGGCTTCCCGCCCAGACCTTGATGCCCATGTCGTTGGCCACGACCACGTTGTCCTCGATCACGTTCTCGGTGCTCGAGTAGAAGAACATCCCGACGCCGTTGCTCTCGAGATGGTTGCGGCGGATCTCCGAGCCCTGGACGTCCCGGAACAGGAGGCCCTGGCGGCGATTGCCGACGGCCCGATTGTCCTCGACGAGGAGATCGTCGCTCTCCATCAGCGCGATGCCGAGCGTGCTGTCGCTCATGACGTTGCCACGCAGCACGTTCCGGTAGGAGTACATGTAGTGCACCCCGAAGCGCACCTGCTCGGCGACGTTGCCCTCGATCGTGCTGTCCTCGGTGGCCGAAACGTAGATGCCGTCTCGAGCGTCGCGCACCCGGTTGCCGCGTACGACGAGCCGGCTGGCATCGAAGAGATG
>JASJCN010000365.1 GCA_030065975.1 Myxococcota bacterium | reverse complement strand
TGGTGGCGATGGGTAGATTCGAACTACCGACACCCGGCTTATGAAACCAGTGCTCTAACCCCTGAGCTACATCGCCACGCGGCCCGGAACGATAGCGAATGGGGCGTCCGGATCCCGTTCCCGGGAGCCCGAGACGGGCCTCATCCCACGATGTCGGGGGTCTCGCGGCGGATCTCGGAGGCCAGGTCCTCGAGGCGGGGGAGGACGTCACGGAGGGATCGTGCCCGGGCCCGGAGGTCGTCGAGGCCGGTGATCCCGAGGTCGCCCACCACCTCGGCGAAGGCCTGCTCGCAGGGCTCGCGCACGCTACTCGGGGTGTCGGCCGTGTGGGCCTGCAGGCAGCGGGAGAGCGTCGACACCAGCCAGAAGACGAGCTCGCGGTGGTGGCCGGCCTCGATGCCCTCGCCGATCGAGCCGATCGCGATCGGTCGCGCCTCGGGGCGGAGATCCGCGACGAAGCGGAAGCCCGGGTCGAGGTACGGGGTGCTCGCATCGAAGGCCCGCGACGCGGCTTCGAAGTGGGTGCGCACGCGCGAAGCGGGCATCCCGGCACAGCCGAGCCAGCCGAGCATCTCCTCGTGGAAGTCGAGTCGGCCGTGCTCGGCCAGGAGCGCGCGGCAGGCCACATAGCGCTTCTTCACCGTGAGGTTGCGCAGCCCGGACGCGAGCAGCACGAGGGTGGAGACGCTGGTGCCGAACAGCCAGCAGGTGACCTGCGTGGTGTACGTCGGGGCCCGCTCGATGCGACCCAGCCAATCGAGGAGCAGCGCGCGCATCTGGCCCGCCCGCTCCTCCACCAGCGCGCGCTTCGGGAACTCGCGCGTCACCACCCGGGCCAGGGCGTCGAGCTCTCCGCGCGGGTCGGCAAGGAGCACCGGGTGCCAGAGGCTCCCGCCGAGATAGGGATCGTGGGCGAGCGCCTCGCCGCTCCCGAGCTGGCCGAGCGCGATCGCCGAGCCCTCGATCAGCAGGCCCTCTTCGAGCGACTTCTCCCAGGTGACCGGCGCGTCGAGCCGCTCGAAGACGACGCGCACGTCGACGTCGGAGCTCGGCGGGTGCGCGGCCTCCGGCGGGCTCCACTTGGTGGAGCCGCTCAGGAAGGCGCCGACGAAGCCGGGGCGCGGCGCGGCCTCGCGCGCCACCCAGCGACGGGCCCGCTCGCGGGCCTCGGCCACCTGCATGGCCGCCGCGGCGGCCTAGGGTGCCGTCGCGGCCCGCAGCGAGTTGAGCTCGGCCTCGAGGCGGCCGATGCGCTCCTTCAGGATCTCGATCTGGGCGCGCACGCCGTCGATCTCGCTCGCGCCGTCTTCCTCGAGCGGTGCTGCCGCTACCGCGGGGAGGCGCGGTGCGCCGCTCGCGATGTAGACGCCGATGCGCTCGGCCAGGGCGTCGATCTTGGGGATCAGCTCGGAGATGGTGCCCGACTGCACGAACACCGAGCGGGCCTGGGCGTCCTCTTCGACGCTCGCCGCTTTGATGTCGAGACTCGCGCCGTCGCCGAAGCGCGTGAAGGAGCCGAACAGCACGAAGTCGGCGCCCACCTCGCGGCCCGCGGCCTGGGCCGCCGCCGCGTCGACGGTCGCCGTCTCGGGATCGTTCACCCGGATCACGGCCACGCCCGGCTGTTGCCCGAGCCGCGAGGCCAGCATGTCCGAGTCGCCGGACTGCAGGTAGTCCTGCTCGCCGCTCGCGTGCACGACGACGGGCAGCACGGCGACCTTGTTGCGATTGGCGAGGGCCGGCGCCGCGACCAACACGGACAAGGCCACGGTCAACGCCGACAAAACCGGCAGGACGGTGGAGCGGATGATGCGACTCAAGCTTTTCCCCGTTCAGTGCGTTCGGACAGGCTCCCGAGCGTCCCGGAGCGGCTCGGTTCAGATCGGCGGCCAGTGTAGGCCAGACCCCACGGAACCCCTCGCTCTGGACCGCCCAGGGGCCCTAAGTGCCGGGAATCATTACCAGTCTGGCCGCGTGGTGCAAGCGTCGCCACGCTTGCGCCTGATCCGGCACGAGGCCGCCCTCACCCCTTCCCGAGCCGCGCGCGAAGCGCCTCCGCCACCGTCTCCACTACCTGCACGCGGGCGTGGCGCTTGTCGTTGGCGGGCACCAGGTGCCAGGGCGCGTCAGTGGTGCTGGTGCGCCGCACCATCTCGTTCACCGCCTGGACGTAGGCATCCCACCGGTCGCGGTTGCGGTAGTCCTCTTCGGTGATCTTGTACTTCTTGTAGGCCGTCTGCTCGCGGGCCTGGAAGCGTGCCAGCTGCTCCTCGGCATCGATGTGGAGCCAGAACTTGAGCACCACGATGCCGTGCTCGGTCAGGTGCTCCTCGAAGTCGCGAATCTCGCCGTAGGCGCGCCGCCACTCGTCCTCGCGCGCGAAGCCCTCGACCCGCTCGACCAGCACGCGCCCGTACCAGCTGCGATCGAACACCACCGTCTTCCCGTTCTGGGGGACGTGCCGCCAGAAGCGCCAGAGGTAGTGGTGGGCGTGCTCCTCCTCGGTGGGTGCCGCGATCGGGATCACGCGGAAGTCCCGGATGTCGATGGCCGCCGTGAGACGCCGGATCGCCCCGCCCTTCCCCGCCGCGTCCCAGCCCTCGAAGGCCAGGACGCATGCGATGCCCTTCTCGCTCGCCTCCTCGCTCACCTCACGCAGCGAGGCCTGGGCCGCGTTGAGGCGCTTCCTGTACTCGTCCTTCTCGAGCGTGGCCGAGAGGTCGACGGTGTCGAGCACGGTCTGGTTCGCCTCGATCTCGCCGATGACGGGCGGCGGCGGCGACGGCGAGGGAGCATCCAGCCGCGAGCGCAGTGCCGAGTGGATGATCCGGGCGGAGGCGAGCGTGGAGTGGCGTTCGTCCGTGCTCTCGATGACGTACCACGGCGCCTGGCCGGTGCTCGTCTCGCTCAGGAACTCGTCGGCGAGCGGGACCACCTCGTCGTAGCGTTCGAGGAGCAGGCGATCCATCGGGCTCACGCGCCAGTCCTGGCCCTTCTTCTCGAGGCGTTTGATGCGCTTCTTGAACTCGGCCTTGGGCGAGTGGTACCAGAGCTTGACGAGCAACGTGCCGTCGTCGACGAGCGCCTGCTCGAAGGCCTTCACGTGGGAGAGGTCGCGGTAGAGTGTCTTCTCGCCCCCGTCTTCGTCGAGCTTGTGGCGGAAGAGATCCGAGACCCAGGCGTTCAGGTACGAGCCGATGCGGCCTTTCCGGGGCAGCTGGCGCCAATAGCGCCAGTACCCGGGCCGGCGCGTCTCCTCGTCGCTCGTCCGGTCGAAGACGTTGGAGCCGATGTACCGGCCATCCATGTACTCCTGCATCCGGCGGAGGGCCGTGCGCGCCGCAAACTGATCGTCGCCACTCACGAGGATCACCACCGGAAACCCGGCCGACTGGAGGTCGTATTGCGCATTGACGAGCTCGACCCGCAGCTCGGGGAGCGTCTGCTCGAACTCCTCCTTCTCGACCGTCTGCCCCAGCTCCGCTGCCTTCAGCAATCCCGCGACCTCCTGGGCCGTATGGAACCACACGGCAGGCCGGTCCTGCACGCGCGCTGCCGGCGGGCCGTTGGCCACGGCATGCCCGGGAGAGACGGCCGTATACTGCGCGCATGAGGAAGTCCGGCTCCCCCGTGATCGCTGCGTGGGGGACGCTGGCACTCGGGATCGTGATGGACGCGGCCGGCGTGTTCTTGATCCGGCTCGTAGTGCGCGACCTCGGTGCGGGCCTCGACTTCGATGCGTTCGTGGATCTCGTGAGTCGGGTCTTGACGTCGCCCCTCGCGATCCTCGGAGGAATCCTGTTCGCCCTCTCGCCCCTCGCGATGGCCCACGGGCTCTCGCGCCTCGACCTGAGCCTGGCCTATCCCGTCAAGGTCGGTGGAACGTTCGTGTGCATCGCCGCGCTCTCGGCGCTCGTGCTCGCGGAGCCCGTGACGTGGGCCCGGGCGCTCGGGGTGGGTCTCATCGGCATCGGCGTCTGGGTGATCGTCGAGCCCGGGGCGGAGACGACCGGTTGAGTGACGCCACCTCGCTGCTGCTCATCTCGCTGACGGCCGGCCTCAACGCCGGCGCGCTGGTGGCCATCAAGCGGGGCCTGAGCGGGTGCGGGCCGCTTCCCGTGAGCCCACCATCGGCCCTCATCCGCTACGTCGGCCGTTTCCTGGGGCGTCCCGACGGCCTCCTCGGCACCCTGGCGTTCCTCGTCGCTCCGGTGGCCTTCACGGCCAGTCTCCGCAGCACCGAGCTTCTGGTTGCCTACCCGACCTTCATGGGGCTGAGCTTCGCCCTCACCACGCTGCTTGCCGTGACGTGGCTCGGCGAGGTCGTTCGGCTGCGAAGCGCCGCGGGGACGCTGCTGATCCTGGCCGGGATCGTCCTCCTGCACGTCGCCGGAGGCTGACCCCCTCAGAAGTAGGACTGCAGGCTTCCCCGGCGTCTCACGTCCAGCGTGGCACAGTGGAACGAGCCGCCGTAGAACGCGTAGTTCAGGAAGGAGAGCGGGATCGGCTCGAAGCCCCACTCCTCGAGCTTGCGGATCATGGTCGGCTGGCTCTGCTCGACGATCACCCGCTTGGTGTCGAGCATCAGGACGTTCATGCCGATCCAGCGGCTGGTCATGCCGAAGGCCTTGAAGAACACGTTGTTCTGGATCTCGTCGGGCTGGGGTGCGATCAGCAGGTCCCAGGTCTTCAGCAGGTCCGGAAGCCGGGTGGTGTCGATGAACTCGGGATTCACCAGCACCTTCCCAGGCGCGAGGGGCATGAACGAGCTGTCGATGTGCATGGGCTGAGGGCAGCGGCTCTCGATCTCGACGATCTCGAAGCGGTCGCCCACGTGGCGGCGCAGCCATTCGATGCCGCTCTGGTTGGTGACGTGGCTTCGCGTCACGAAGATGTGCCGGCCCGCGCGGATGAAGTCGGCGGCATCGAAGACCGGCTCGAACTCGTTGACGGCGTAGTGGACGGGCTCGCCCGGCCCGGGCGGCTTGGCGTCGTGGTTGTAGAGGTCGTCCACGAGCTGCGGTCGCGGTGCGGCCGTCCAGCGCGCTCCCGCCGCGAAGTACTCCTTCAGCAGGGAGCGGTAGGCGTCCATCTCGAAGTGCCGACAGCGCCAGGCCATCGGCGTCTCGAGGATCTCGTCGCCGAGGACCAGCAGGCCGTCGCGAGGCGAGGCGACGCAGAACCCCTTGGAAGACCAGTTCCGGGTCCGGGTGCGCCGGGAGAAGTCGATCGGATCCGGGCGGCGAACCCGGACGCCCTCGGCCTCCAGCACGCCGATGAAGGTGTCGAGCTCCCTCTGCACGATCCGCGCGAAGGCGCGTGGGTACCGGCGGCCGCTGATCAGTCGCAGGAAGCTCCGGATCCCTGGGGGCATGGGCGCCGTCACGCTGATGTGGTGGGACGGAAGGACGGC
>JASJCN010000364.1 GCA_030065975.1 Myxococcota bacterium | reverse complement strand
GCCGCGGTCCGGCCCAGGCGACCGTGCCGGAGCGTTTCTCGCAAGCGCGACGGCTCGCCCCTCAGCACCAGCACCTGCCCCTTCGACGAACCGAGGCTGCGATGGAACGCGTCCAGACCACGATCCGCCTCCAGCGCCACCATGCCCGTCGCGTCCCGAAGCAGGCGCGCGCTCGCCTCGTCCACCGCCATCCCGCCCGCGCGCCACAGCGGCCAGTTCACCGACACCGTCCGGCCGCGGCGATGCCCGGCCGCGACCAGCGCGTTCCGGTCCGCCGCGTAGCCGTCCATGAAACCGTTCGCCGCCGCGTAGTCGGTCTGCCCCACGTTCCCCAACGCCGAGGCCACCGACGAGAACAGCACGAAGAAATCCAGATCAACGTCGGCGCTCGCCGCGTCCAGGTGATACGTCCCCTCCACCTTCGGCGTCAGCACCGCCGAAAACGACGCCCGATCCTTCTTCGAAACGAAGCTGTCGCGGATCATCCCCGCACAGTGCACGATCCCGTCCAGACGACCATGGCTCGCCAGCACGGACTCGATCAACGACGCTGCCGCCGCGCCGTCCGCCAGGTCCAGACGACGATAGGAAAGCCGGTCGGAACCGCCCCCCAGCGCCTCGAGGCGTGGACCGCCGCTCTCGCCACGACCCGTCACGATCACCCGCCCACGCGTCGTGCGTTCGATCACCTCGCGGGCAAGGAGCCCGCCCAGGCCGCCCAGCCCCCCGGTGATCAGGTAGACCCCGTCCTCCCGCAGCCCGGAATGCAGAGGATCGGCGTCCAGCGCCGACTCCCGCCAGCCGGAGCGTTCCCAGCGTCCATCCCGCCACCGAACGACCGAGGACTCCGACTGCGAGCCCAGTCGCGAAAGCTCGGCATCCAGCGGCTCGGCCAGAGCCTCTTCCAGCAGCACCAGCTGGACCGAGAGCCGCGGGTCTTCCAGGTTGGCCGACTTCAGTAGTCCCGAGAGCCCGCGCCAGACCGCCTCCTTCCCACGCACCACGACCTGCAGGAGCCGATCACCGCTCGCCGGCAAGGACAGGAGCTCGCGCATGGCGTCGAAGGTGCCCTCCGCGTAGCCCCGGTAGCGCGACGCCACCGTGCCCGCGGGCTCCGGAAGCGTCACCCAGCGCCAGCCCTCTCGGCGCGCCGCGAGCGCCTCGGCCTCCGTCGCCGCGAAGCCGCACAGCACCACGTGACGCTCCCCCGCGTCCGACGCCGACTGGTTCTCGAAGGCAACCGGCGTCCAGACCGGCTCGGCGAAGAGCACGCCGAGGTCCGGATCCAGTCCCTCGGAGGTAGTGATCGGGGTCTCCGCGGCCGCCGCGCGAGCCCCCCCACGGAGCCAGCGCATGCCGAAACCTCGGAGCGAGGCGCAGACGCCCCCTTGGTCGTCGAAGAGGTCGAGATCCAGCGTCGCCAGGCCCGCATCGGACTGCCCCGTACCGCTCTCGCGCACGCGGACCCAGACCTCTTGCGGGCACGGCCCGTAGACGGTCAGCGTCGCGAGCGAGAACGGGAGCGGTGCCTGCCCGGGGCCGGCGTCAGGCGGGAGCACGAGCCGCACGGCAGCCTGCAGAGCCCCGTCGAGCAGGCTGGGGTGCAGGCCGAACTGCGCCGACTCCGCCCGGAGTTCCTCGGGTAGCGACAGCGCCGCCAGGAGCTCGCCTTCGCCGAACCAGAGCCCACGAACCGGCTGGTGCGCCGGACCGTACGCAAGCCCGGCCTTGCGCAGCCGCTCGTAGAGCGTCTCCGAGTCCTCCTCGCCGCGCGTCGTGCGGGCGAGAATCTCATCGCGCTCCAGTCGCTCGCGCGGTGTCGACGGCGGCGCCAGCGAGACGATCCCCCGGCTATGACGCACGATTCCGTCGTCCGTCTCGGTGACCACCTCGAAGCGGGTCGCCCCGCGTCCCTCCGCATGGTCCGGGGTGGGCGCGAGGACGAGTTGAACATCGACCGGCGCTTGGACCACGACCGGCTCAAGCCAGGCGACGTCCCGCAGCGTGACGATCAAGTCATCCGGAGCGTCCCCCGATGAGCGCAAGCATGCCGCGCGCGCCATCTCGAGCATCGCGGCGGCGGGGAGGACGGCGCGAAGGCCCGCTGGCGTCCGCACGTGGTGATCGCTCAGAAAAGGCTCCTCGCCGGTCAGCCTGGTCCCAAACCGCCTTCCTGCTTCCGCGACGAGCTCGCGTGCGAGCAGGGGATGGCCCGACCGGACGCTGACGCCCAGCGCCGCGCCCGCTCCCGAATCGGGCAGCCAGTAGCGTTCCCGCGCGAAGGGATAGGTCGGAAGCGAGACAGCGGGTTCCGGTCGGCCCTGATAGAGCCGTTCCCAGGGGATGGTCACGCCCCCGACCCACCACGCCGCGAGGTCGTTCCAGGCGCGGCCCTCCAGAGCCTCCGCCAGCGCGTCACTCGGGGGCGTTTCAGGGGTGACGCCATGACCGGACGCACGATAGTGATCGGCAGCGAGCGTCCCGGCCAGCCAGCCAACGAGTCGATCCTGGAGGTCCGTGACGTCGCGAACGGGGACAGCGAGGCGCTCCGGGAATACCGTCCTTCCGAGCTGCCAGGTGCGGATGGCGGCCGGGAGATCACGGCTTGCATGCGCGGACGCAGTCCAGGCGACGATCCGCTCCACGAGCGCACGCAGTCGCTCGCCGTTCGACGCGGACAGAACGAGCAGATAGCCAGCCGGATCCGGAGCCTCGCTCCCTGGATCCTCGATGACCGGGGCTTCTTCGACGACCACGTGGGCGTTGGTCCCTCCGGACCCGAAGCTGCTCACGCCAGCCACGCGGGGGCCGTCGGAAGGCCAGGGATCGAGGGTTCGCGCAAGCGAGAAGCCGGACTCGCCGAGCTCGATTCTCGGATTCGGTTCGCCCAGGTGTGCAGTTGGCGGGACGGCCTGCGCCCGCAGCGCGAGCATCGCCTCGAGCAGGCCGGCAAGCCCGGCCGCTGATTCGAGGTGGCCGAGCTTGGTCTTGACCGAACCGATTCGGCACCCGGACGCACGCATCGATGGCTCGAACGCCTCGTCCGCCGCCCGGATGCCTTCGATCTCGATCGGGTCCCCGAGCGGCGTGCCGGTTCCGTGCGCTTCGAGGAACCCGATCTCCTTCGCTGTGACGTCCGCGTCGCGCCAGGCGGCGAGCAGCAGCTCGCTCTGCTTGAGCGGATTGGGAACCGTGAGACCGCCGGCGAGGCCACCGTGATTGGTGGCGCTCCCACGCAGCACGGCCTGGATGCGATCGCCCGCCGAAAGCGCCGCGGACAGCGGCTTGAGGAACAGCATGACGCCGCCCTCTGCCCGAACGTAACCGTCAGCGCGCGCGTCGAAGGTCTTGCAGAGACCGTCCGCCGCCAGCATGCCCGCCTTGTGGTAGGCGAGCGACAGATCGCCATCGCAGAGGAAGTTCACTCCGCCCACCAGTGCCGCCGTGCACTCCCCGGATCGAAGCGACCGGATCGCCGCATGGAGAGCGACCAGCGACGACGAGCAGGCCGTGTCGAGCAGCATGCTCGGCCCGCTGAGATCGAAAAAATAGGAGAGCCGATTGGCGAGCACCGAGAGCGCGCTGCCGGTGGCGTAATGCGCCTGGATCGCCGCACCCTGTCGCTGCAGCAGTCGACTGTAGTCCGCGTTGCTCGCGCCGACGAACACGCCGGTCGAACTGCCCGCCAGGGCGGCCGGCACGATGCAGGCATCCTCGAGGCAGGTCCAGCCGAGCTCCAGCAGCAAGCGCTGCTGCGGGTCCGTCACCCGGACCTCGGTCGGTGCCATTCGGAAGAAGTCCGCGTCGAAGGCGGCCCCATCATCGAGGAACCCACCGCGATCGATGGCCGGATACCGCGCGGGATCGGGCCAGGGGCCGCGCTCCCGCGGGTACTCGCCGATGACGCTGCGGCCGGCGGCCAGCGTTTCCCAGAGATCCTCGAGACGCTCGATACCGCCTGGGAGGCGGCAGGCGACGCCGACGATGGCCACGTCTTCGGGGCGCGCGGGCCGTGACTTCCGCCCGTTCACGCTGGTCGCTTCCTCCTGCTCCGGCCTCCCGCGCGCGTCGTCGCGCACGGCGGCCGCGCCAAGCCGGGCCGCCAGCGCCCCGACCACCCTCGCCGCGGTATTGAACTCGAAGAAGAAACCCGTGCTGACCGCCGTGCCGAAGCGCTGCTCCACGTGCCGCGCGACGGCGAGCAGGTCAGCGGAGTCGAGGCCCATCTCCATGAGAGGACGGTGCGGATCGAAGGCACCGCCGCGCTCGGCCAGCAGTTCGCCCAGCGCCGCGTAGAGGTCCTGCGCGATGGTCTCGCCAGTCATCGGCTCGGTTCCGGCCGCCGGCAGATGATCGGCGGCGGGTTGCGCTTGCCGCTCCCAGCGCGAGGACAGGTCGTAGGAGACGAGGACGCCGGCGCCGCCGTTGGAACGGTCCTCCGGCCGGTAGCCGGTCACCGCCCGAACGACCTCGGCGCCGTGGGATCGATGAAAGGCCAGGATCGGATCCTGTTCCAGCCCCTCCTGCTGGAGGTATGCATCGAAGGAGACACCCCGGCCCGCATCGAACGCCTTGCAGAGGGTGACCCCCACGACCCGTGAGATCGTCGGATCGGCCTCGCAGAGCTGGAGCGCATACTCCAGGAGGTGGTCGCCGTAGCCGAGGTTCTGGAAGGCCGGATCGACGTTCACGGCCAGGAGCTGGACGATCGGACCGGCGGGATCGTGGAGCCGATGCACGCTCTCCGCCCGGCACTCGTCGATCGCCTCCACAGAGCGGATGCGCTGGCTGTAGAGCGCCGCCCGGACCTCTCCGGCCTCTTCCAGAACGAACTGGCCACCCGGGTGCCGCAGGATCCGATCGGCGAGACGCTGCCTGGGCATTCGAGTGTGTTTCCAGCAAAGCCGCTCCAGCGCCTCCAGCCGGTCCAGGTCGTCGTCCGTGGCGGCCCGGACGTGGTAGGGGCGCTTCGCGAGCAGGTGCCAGCGCACGTCGGCGCCCGTCGATCGGGAGGCGTCGATGCGCCGGGTCGGCACCTCGCCGAACAGGCCGAGCGACGCGGCGTGCCGAAGGAAGGCCTCGGCCGTCAACCACTCGCGGCCGTGCAGGTCCAGGAGGCTCGCGCAGGCAACCGGCAGCGTCGCGGGAGACCGTTCCCGGCAGTCGACGCTCGGGAAGCGATGCGCCACCCGAACCAGGTAGCGCTCCGCGGGCAGCCGTTGCTGCCAAGGGCCGAGCATGGTGCGCCAGGCGTCCGGAACCGATGCGTTCGCAGGATCCGATCCGGCGCCGGAAGCCGGCGCGACGCC
>JASJCN010000363.1 GCA_030065975.1 Myxococcota bacterium | reverse complement strand
CTGGCTGCTGAACTAGACCGTCAGCTCCACGGTGCAGGCGATGTCGGCTGCGCTCGGGTCGAGCCCGCGCTCGGCCTGGCGCAGCATGCGCCAGATCTCCGGGCCCATCAGGTCGAGATCCGTCGAGCGGTAGGTCTCGCCGCCGAAGCGGCGGATGTTCTCGGTCTGGCGGGCGAGGATCGCGACGTCCTGGGCGAGCAGGTCGTCGAGGTACTTCTCGAGAGCCGGGCGCACGCTCTCGGGCTCGACGCCGGGAAGGCGCCAGCACGTGACGAGGTATCCCCGCGTCCGGTAGTCGTCGATCGGCGCGTGGGGGAAGGTCGTCACCAGATGGCGCTCGCCGCCCGTCAGGTACTCGACCTGGGCCACGCTCGGCAGGAAGAAGCGGTCCCAGTGCTGCTGCACGATGGGGCGGCCCTCTTCGTCGTGGGACGGGCCCGCGAGGGGCGGCTCGCCTTGGTACTCGACCTCGATGCCGTTCTCGATGCGCCTTCGGATCGCGGTCACGGGCTGACGCGGGCCGCCGCGGAAGTCGCCGCGATGCACGAACGCGGTGTGCGGAACGTCGAGGGCGTTCTCGAGCGCCGCGTGCAGGGAGGCCTCGAAGAGATACTCGCGCTGGATGACCAGGTAGGAGGGATCGTCCACGTGGGGGATGCGGACCGGCCGGCCCTTGGGGGGCGCGTCGGGGCGACCCCAGACCCAGACGAAGCCGTCCTGCTCGTGGACCGCGTGGGACGGAACGGCGCGCTCTTGCACCTCCGTGTCGCTCGGCGGCGGCAGCCCCGGGACGTCCCGGCAGCCTCCCGTGCGGTCGAAGCGCCAGCCGTGATAGGGGCAGGTGAGCCAGCCGCGCTCGTCGACGGCTCCGCCCGAGAGCGCCACGTTGCGATGGGGGCAACGATCCAAGAGCGCGCCGGCGGCGCCGTCGCCATCGCGGTAGATCGCGAGCGGGGTGCCGAGCAGCGTCCTCGCCACCGGCCCCTCCGCGAGCTCCTCGCTGCGGCATCCCGGGTACCAGGCGTCCGGGATCGAGACGACCGAGCGGTGACCCTTGTTCTTCGGCGGCTGCAGGACGTCGGCTCGTTCCATCCGGTGAGGATACCGCGGCGAGCTACGCTCGGGGCTCTGCTCGGGCCCAGCTCGAGCGCGCGCGACTTCGGAAGGAGAACCGATGATCGACCTCCACTACTGGCCCACGCCCAACGGCAAGAAGGTCACGATCCTGCTCGAGGAGTGCGGGATGCCCTATCGCATCGTCCCCTGCGCCATCGGACAGGGCGACCAGTTCAAGGACGCCTTCCTCGAGATCAGCCCCAACAACCGCATGCCGGCGATGGTCGATCACGAGCCCGCCGACGGAGGGGCGCCGATCGCGCTATTCGAATCCGGCGCGATCATGATGTACCTGGCCGAGAAGGCGGACGCCTTCTACCCGCAGGAGCTGCGCGCCCGCCACGAGGTGAATCAGTGGCTGATCTGGCAGATGGCGAACCAGGGGCCGAAGTCCGGCGAGTGCGGCCACTTCCGCCGGCTCGGCGATTCCCAGGGCGACCAGTCGTACGCCATCCGTCGCTTCACCGACGAGGTCAATCGCCTCTACGGCGTGATGAACAACCGCCTCTACGACCGGCGCTACCTCTGCGGCGACGAGTACACGATCGCGGACATGATCTCGTACCCGTGGACGGTGGGGTGGGAGAACCAGGGCCAGGATCTCGCCGAGTTCCCCTACTTCGAGCGCTGGTTCGAAGAGCTCGGCGCGCGCCCGGGCGTGCAGCGCGGCATGGCCGCCGGGAGCGAGCTCTCCGTCGACTACTCGAAGCTCCCCGAGGAGGAGATCGCGCGCCTGCGCGCGCTCCTCTACAACCAGCGGGCGCGGCCAGCGCCCGAAGGCGGCCTCCTTTAGGCCGCCGCTCAAACCGAAGGGCTCCTCTAGGCCGCCGTTCCAACCGAAGGCGGCTTGCTGTAGGGCGGTTAGGCCGGCTCGATCGCCGCCAGCAGGCCGTCGGGCGAGAAGGGCTTGGCCAGGAAGCTGCCACCGCAGCGGTCGAGGAGGGCCTGCTCGTGGTCCTCGAGGCCCTTCCCGCTGATCACGATCACCCGGGTCGCGGCGGCGGCCGCCGCCTCCAGCACCGGGACCATGCCGGCGGGCCGGATCCCGCCGTCGAGCACGAGGAGGTCGAAGGGCTCGGAGGCCCCCTTCAGCTGCTCGATGGCGGCGTCGCCATCCTCCACCCCGGTGGCGTCCCAGCCCGATCGTTCGAGGACGCGGGTCAGCAGACGGAGCACGGCCGGCTCGTCGTCGGCGACCAGGACGCGTTGGGGGCTCATGGCGAGTAGGTTGCCCCTTCCGTCGGATCGGCTCCTCCCGCGTAGGCCCGACGAACAGACCCCGAAACCCGTGTGAATCGAGTTGACACAGAGGCGAACAAAATACGAAAATAGCGTCCTTGTCCGCTCATCCCCGCTACACCGAGGACTACGTCGAGCTGCGCTCGCGGAGCGCCTTCTCCTTCCTGGAGGGCGTCTCCAACCCCGAGGACCTGGCCGTCCGGGCCGGAGAGCTGGGCCATGCCGCCCTGGCCCTGGCCGACCGCGACGGCCTGTACGGATCGCCCCGCTTCCATCAGGGCTGCGTCGAGGCGGGCGTCCGCGAGATCCACGGGGCCGAGCTCTCCGACGTGGAAGGCCGCGCCCTCCAGCTCCTCGTCGAGTCGCAAGAGGGCTGGCGCAACCTGGCGCGGCTCCTGACGAGAGCCCAGTCCAACGCACCCAAGGGCGAGGCCCGCGTCGATTGGGAGGAGGTCGAGTCCTGCACGGGCGACCTCACAGCACTGATCCCCGCTTCGGGAACGCTCGACCCGGCGTTCCTGGATCGCGCCCGGGGTGTGTTCGGCTCGGATCGAGTCTGGCTCGCCGCGGCCCGCGCGCGCGATCGGAAGCTCGAGTCCGCGACGCGCAGAGGCGTCGCCGTCGCCGAGTCGATGGGCGTCCCCATCGTGGCGGTGGGAGACGTCCGCGCCGCGCAGCCGCGAGGACGGCGACTGCTGGATGCCTTCGCCTGCCTGCGAGAGAAGACCACCCTCGATCGCGCGGGACGGCTGCTGCTCCCCAACGGAGAGCGCACGCTCCACGGCCCCGCCGACATGGCGCGGCGCTTCGCCGACCGCCCGCTCTGGATCCGCGCCACCCGCGAGATCGCCGAGCGCTGCGCCTTCACGCTCGGAGATCTCGGCTACCGCTTCCCCACCTATCCCGTGCCTCCGGGCGAGAGCCAGATCTCCTGGCTGCGCCACCTCACCTGGGAGGGCGCGCGACACCGCTACGGCCACCCGGCCTCCTCGCGCGTCCGCTCCCAGATCGAGCACGAGCTGGCCCTGATCGAGAAGCTCGACCTCGCCGGCTACTTCCTGATCGTCTGGGACATCGCCCGCCACGCCCGGGAGCAGGGGATCCTCTCCCAGGGCCGTGGCTCGGCCGCCAACAGCGCCGTGTGTTATGCGCTCTCGATCACCGCCGTCGACCCCGTCGCCATGGAGCTGCTCTTCGAGCGCTTCCTGTCCGAGGAGCGCGGCGAGTGGCCCGACATCGACATCGACCTGCCCTCGGGTGACGCCCGCGAGTCGGTGATCCAATACGTCTACGAGCGCTACGGCCCCCATGGCGTGGGGATGACGGCCACGGTCATCAGCTACCGCACGCGCTCGGCCGTGCGCGAGATGGGCAAGGTGCTCGGCATGGCCGAGGACGCCATCGACCGGCTCTCCAAGGGGCTCTCGAGCCTGAACTTCCGCGACGACCTCGACGAGCTGCCCGAGATCCTGCGCCAGGCGAAGGTCGATCCGGAGTCGCCGCGCATCGCGCTGCTGCTCGATCTGGTGGAGCAGGTGCGCAGCCTTCCCCGGCACCTGGGACAGCACACCGGCGGCCTGGTGATCGCCGCCGGCCGCCTGGACGAGGTCGTTCCCATCGAGCCCGCCGCCATGGAGAACCGCCGGGTGATCCAGTGGGACAAGGACGACTGCGCCGATCTCGGGCTGATCAAGATCGACCTGCTCGGCCTCGGCATGCTCCAGGCCCTGGAGGAGACGATCCCGCTGATCCGGGAGCACGAGGGCGTGGAGGTCGACCTCGCCCATCTCCCCCCCGACGACCCCAAGACCTACGCGATGATCCAGCGCGCCGACACCGTGGGCGTGTTCCAGATCGAGAGCCGGGCGCAGATGGCGACGCTCCCACGCATGAAGCCCGCGAACTTCTACGACCTGGTCGTCGAGATCGCGATCATCCGGCCCGGGCCGATCGTGGGTCAGATGGTTCATCCCTACCTGAACCGGCGTGCGGGGACGGAGGAGGTCGTGTATCCGCACCCCTCCCTCGAGCCGATCCTGAAGCGCACGCTCGGCGTGCCGATCTTCCAGGAGCAGCTGCTGCGCATCGCCATGGTGGCGGCGGGCTTCAGCGGCGGCGAGGCCGAGGAGCTGCGCCGGGCCATGGGCTTCAAGCGCTCCGTCGAGAAGATGGAGCGCATCGAGTCGCGCCTGCGCTCGGGCATGACCGAGCGCGGCATCGTGGGCGACGCCCAGGACGAGGTGGTGCGCGGCATCAGCTCCTTCGCCCTCTACGGCTTCCCCGAGTCGCACTCGGCTTCGTTCGCCCTGATCGCCTACGCCTCGGCCTACCTGCGCGCACACCACCCGGCTGCCTTCCTGGCCGGCATGCTCAACGCCTTCCCGCTGGGCTTCTACAACCCGGCCACCCTGGTGAAGGACGGGCAGCGCCACGGCGTCGAGGTGCGACCCATCGACGTGGCCAGGAGCGACTGGCGCTGCGGGCTCGAGCCGGCCGAGCCGCCGGATGCGCCCCCCGCCCTGCGCCTGGGCCTGCGCTACGTGCGCTCGCTGTCGGCCGAGACGGGCGAGCGCATCGAAACGGCGCGCCGGGACGCGCCCTTCACGAGCCTCGCGGACTTCGCCCGGCGCACGGCGCCCAAGCGCAACGAGATCGAGTCCCTGGCCGAGGCCGGTGCCTTGGCCGGCGTCGACCCCGCCGCCAAGGCCCGCCGCTCGGCGCTGTGGCAGGTCTCGGCGCTCGATCGCGACCCGGGCTCGCTCTTCGCCGGCACCCCGCCCCGGGACGCCAACCGCCCCTCCCCGCTTCCCGAGCTCACGCCCCTCGAGGACACCCTGGCCGACTATCACGCCACCGGCATCACCACCGGCCCCCACGTGATGCGCCACCTGCGCGGAGAGCTCCGCGCCCGCGGCATCCTCTCGACGGCCGAGACGCGAAGCGC
>JASJCN010000362.1 GCA_030065975.1 Myxococcota bacterium | reverse complement strand
GGTGGGCCGCCTCGGCCCCAACGCCCAGGCGGCGGTGGGCTACGCCCAGCAGCTCTTCTTCGTGGCGCAGTCGGCCCTGTTCGCGCTCTCGTTCGCGGGCGTCGCGCTCATGTCCCGGGCCATCGGTGCCGGCGAGCCCGGGGAGGCGCGGCGCGCCCTGGCCGCGTCGCTGGTGGTGGCGGTCGGCGTCTCGGTGGTGCTCTTCGTGGCGCTCGCCTCGTGGCCCGTGGGCCTGCTGCGTCTGCTCTCGGCCGAAGAGGCCGTGATCGCGCAGTGCGTCCCCTACATGCGGCTCGTGATGGGCTCCTCGATCCTGATGGCCATCGCCCTCACCATCGAGAGCTCGTTCCGTTCGGATCGCGACACCGTGACCCCCATGCTCGTGACGGCGGTGCTGACCGTCGTGAAGATCGGGCTGAACGGCGTGTTCATCTTCGGCTGGCTGGGAGGCCCCGTGCTGGGCGTGACCGGCGCGGGCCTCGCGACCCTCGTGGCCCAGGGCGTCGCCGTCGTCATCTTCGTCGCGCTGACCCTGCGCCGGGACCCCGAGGCACCGACGGCGCTGCGCCCGCGCGACTTCCGCGGTCTCGGCTCGCTCTACCCCCGACTGATCCGGATCGCGCTTCCGGGCGTCGGAGAGCGGCTCGTGATGAACGCCGCGATGGTCACCTACTTCGCCTTCATCGGGAGCTACGGAACGGTCGCCGCGGCGGCCTACACCATCGGAATCCGCATCCTCTCGTTCAGCTGGATCCCGGGCACGGGCTACTCCCAGGCCGTGGCCACCCTCGTCGGGCAGTCCCTCGGCGCGGGCGACGAGGCGCAGGCCGAGCGCAGCGGCCGCCGCGCGGCCCAGCTGGCGATCGGAACGGCGATCGCCATGGGAGCCCTGGGCATCCTGCTGCGCGAGCCCCTGGCCCGGCTCTTCACGGTGGACGGGGAGACCGTGCTCGCGCTCTCCCCGTTCATGCTGTGTCTCTCCCTGGCCCAGCCGGCCATGCAGCTCCACTTCACCCTGGCCGGCGCGTTCCGCGGCGCCGGCGACACGATGACGCCGCTCTACTCGGCCATCGTGGGCAACTGGGTGTTCCGCGTGCCCCTGGCCCTCCTGTGCGCCTGGGTCCTCGAGCTGCCGCTCGTGTGGCTCTGGATGGTGCTGATCCTCGACCACCTCTCGCGCGCGATCTGGCTCGCGATCGCCTTCCGGCGCGGAACCTGGAAGCGGCGCAGCCTCGGCTGAGCGCCAGCGGCGCAGCCTCGGCTGAGCGCCAGCGGCGCAGCCTCGGCTGAGCACGAGATGCGCGGCCTGCGCACGCGCTGCGCATCCCAATGGAGAAGGGCCGGGAGGCCCCTCCCAGGGGGCAAGCGTCAAGGCGACGTCGCGATCTCCCGAAACACGCTTCATGGTTTTCCCTGTCCGCACACGGATCCCGCTGCTGGCGGCGCTCGTCGTCGCCCTGCTGCTCGGGCTCGGCGCCGCACCGGCCGGTGCGGCCCTGATCGCGGCCTGGGACTTCGACGACGGCACGGCGAACGACCAGAGCGGAAACGGCTTCGACCTGACCGCCGTCGGTGGCGGACCCACCATCGCGGGTGGCTTCGCCCGCTTCACGGGCAACGACGCGAGCCCCTCGTTCCTCGAGGACACGGGCCCGGGCGGCATGCCCGAGTACACCGTCTCGCTGTGGGTGCGCAACCAGGGCGCCACGGACCAGGGCTCCTTCCAGGGCATCTTCAGCAACAACAATGCTTCGGGCGCAGCATTCTCGTGGCAGGTCGAGAGCTTCGGCGGCGTGTTCCAGTGGCGCACCCAGGCCGGGACCTTCGCGATCGGCGCGCCGACCGGCGGCGTCGGCGCCTGGGACCACATCGTCGTGCGCAAGTTCGGCGGCAACGACGGCGACATCTGGTTCAACGGCGTGCAGGTGGTGGCCAATCTCGGCGCCAACCCCGGCGGCCTGCAGATGTTCCGCCTCGGGACCAACCGGAACAGCAACCGGCTCTACGAGATGGACCTCGACGACGTGCAGGTGCACGACACGCTGGTCGACCCCACGGCGCTCTTCGCCGCCGCGGTGGTGACCGAGCCCGCACCGACGCTCGCGATGGCACTGTGCGCCGGCCTGCTAGGGGTGCGGCGCCGAAGCTGAGCCTCGAGCCCGGCCTCAGGCCGACTCGAGGTCGAAGACCAGGCCGTCGGGCCCGACGTCCACCCGGGCCAGCCCGCCCTTCTGCAGGTCCCCGAAGAGGATCGCGTCGGAGAGCGGGTCCCGCAGGCGGGTCTGGATCACCCGGGCCAGGGGGCGGGCTCCGAAGTCCTCGTCGTAGCCCTCCTTCGCGAGCCAGCGCCGCGCGGCATCGGTGAGCTCGATGCGCACCTTCTTCTCGCGCAGCTGCCCCTCCACCTCGGCGACGAACTTGTCGACCACGCGGTCCATCACGTCGGGAGAGAGCGAGGTGAAGGTCACCACCTCGTCGAGGCGGTTGCGGAACTCGGGGCTGAACATGCGCTCGAGCTCGCGCTGGCCGTCGCTCTGCTTCTCGCCGGAGAAGCCGATGGCGCGCTTCTGCATCTCCCGGGCGCCGACGTTGGACGTCATGATCAGGATCACGTGGCGGAAGTCGGCCTCGCGCCCGTGGTTGTCCGTGAGCGTCGCGTGGTCCATCACCTGCAGCAGGATGTCGAAGATGTCCCGGTGCGCCTTCTCGATCTCGTCGAGGAGCAGCACGGCGTGGGGGTTCTTGCGGATCTTCTCGATCAGCTGCCCGCCCTCGTCGTAGCCGACGTAGCCGGGAGGCGCGCCGATCAGCCGGGCCACCGCGTGCTTCTCCATGTACTCGCTCATGTCGAAGCGGATGAAGGGCACGTCGAGCGAGGAGGCCAGCTGCTTGGCCAGCTCGGTCTTGCCGACGCCGGTGGGCCCCATGAAGAGGAACGAGCCCGTCGGCTTGTCGACGCCGCCCAGGCCCGCCCGGGTGCGCCGGATCGCCCGGGCCACGGTGTCGACGGCGCCGTCCTGGCCGAAGACCACGCCGCGCAGGTCCGCGTCGAGGTGCTCGAGGCGGCTGCGCTCGGAGACCGTGGCGCGCGCCATCGGCACGCCCGCCATCCGCGCCACCAGGGTCTCGACGTCGCGGGTGCCGACGGTGCTCCGCGCCTTGCCCTTGCGCAGGCGCACGGCCGCACCCACCTCGTCCATCACGTCGATGGCCTTGTCGGGGAGGAAGCGGTCGTTCAGGTGCCGGTCCGACAGATCCGCGGCGGCTCGCAGGGCCCCGGCCGTGTAGTGGACCCCGTGGTGCTCCTCGTAGCGGGGCGCCAGGCCGCGCAGGATCTTGACCGTCTCCTCGACGCTCGGCTCCTTCACGTCCACGCGCTGGAAGCGCCGCGCCAGCGCCCGGTCCTTCTCGAAGTGCCGGTACTCCTGGTACGTGGTCGAGCCCATGCAGCGCAGCTCGCCCGACTGGAGGATCGGCTTCAGCATGTTGGAGGCGTCGACGGTCGCCCCCTGGGCGGCTCCCGCCCCGAGGATGGTGTGGATCTCGTCGATGAACAGGACGGGGTTCTCGCGCTCGCGCACCGCAGCGATCAGGGACTTGAAGCGCTGCTCGAAGTCGCCCCGGTACTTGGTGCCGGCCAGCATGGCCCCGAGGTCGATCGAGAAGATCTCGGCGTTCGAGAGATCCGCCGGCACCGAGCCCTCGAAGACGCGCTGGGCCAGCCCCTCGGCGATCGCGGTCTTTCCCACGCCGGTCTCGCCCACGAAGATGGGGTTGTTCTTGCGCCGCCGGGCCAGGATGTGGATGGCCCGCTCGATCTCGGTGTTGCGCCCGACCAGGGGATCGAGCTTGCCCTCGCGGGCCTGACCCACCAGCTCGGTGGCGAATGCCTCGAGGGGATCCGCCGCGGCCTCCCCGTCCTCGAGCCCCTCGCCCTCGGCGGGCAGCTCGCGTCCCATGCCGCCCCCGCCGTCGCGGGCCTTGGAGACGCCGTGGGAGATGTATCGGAGGACGTCCAGGCGGGTCACGCCCTGCTGGCGCAGCAGGGAGACGGCGTGGCTGTCCGGCTCCTGGAAGAGCGCAGCCAGGAGATCCCCGGCCTCGACCTCGTCCTTCTCGGCCGCTTCGGCGTGGGAGAAGGCATTCTGCATCACCCGGTGGAACGCCAGGGTCTGGAGGGTCTCGCCCCCGTCGCCCTCGTGCTCCTCCACCTCGTTCTCGAGGAAGCTGAGCAGCGCCCGCTCGAGGGCCGGCAGATCGGCCCCGGCGTGGCGCAGGATGTCCGCCCCGAGGTCGTCCTGGACCAGGGCGAAGAGCACGTGCTCCACCGTCATGTAGGCGTGCTGGCGGTCGACGGCCTCGCGGTAGGCCGCCTGCAGGGTCATCTCCAGCTCACGATTCCAGCGTGCCAAGGCTCTCGCTCTTCTCTCTTCGGGCGATTCGGACCCCCTTCTCGGGGGCCTGGGGACTCACTCTTCTTCGACACCGGCTCGCAGGGGATAGCCCCGCTGCTCGGCCTGGCGATGGACGGCGGCGACCTTGGTCTCGGCGATCTCCAAGGCATAGACCCCGGCCACGCCGAACCCCGATCGGTGGATCCGCAGCATCAGCGCCGTGGACTCCGCCGGGCTCTTCTTGAAGATGCTCTCGAGCACCGACACGACGAAGCCCATGGGAGTGTAGTCGTCGTTGTAGAGCACGACCTTGAACCGGGGGGGACGAGCCTGCTTGGAGCGCTTCTTCTCGAGCAGCTCGCCACGGCCGTCGGACGATCCGCCCGCCCCTCCTCCGGTCCACTCCGTGCTCACGGGGCGGAGGATAGCGAAGCGTCACCCCGGGGAAGCGCCGCCGTCGGGCGGCGGGCCACCACTTTGGACGGCGATAGACTCCTCGCATGCCCGACGTGCGCCTGGGGGACGGAGTCCGCGAGATCCCCGCCTCCGAGTGGAACGCGCTGGTGGGGGACGAGTCCCCCTTCCTCGAGTGGGAGTTCCTGGCGTCGCTCGAGGAGGCCGGGGCCGTGGACGACAAGGGGGGCTGGGGAGCCCGCCCCCTGCTGGTTCGCGAGGAGGGTCGGCTGGTCGCCGCCTGCCCGCTCTACGTGAAGGCGCACAGCGAGGGCGAGTTCGTCTTCGACTGGGGCTGGGCCGACGCCGCCTACCGCGCCGGCATCGACTACTACCCGAAGCTGCTGGTGGGCATCCCCTTCACGCCCGTCACTGGCCGGCGGATCCTCACCGCCCCGGGGGAGGAGCGGGAGCCGCTGCTCCAGCTCGT
>JASJCN010000056.1 GCA_030065975.1 Myxococcota bacterium | reverse complement strand
TAAACCCATATTTTTCTTCAATCACAAAGGTAGCATATATTGAAAATGGCAGCCCAAGAAGCATGGAGAGAAACATGAGAAGAGCTGCGAAAATGAGCCCGGTAATGATCATCCCATCTCGCGATCGGCCGGGAGAGGTTCACGCTGGCTTCGTAGGTTCGCTCGCGGCGCAGGCGCTCGGGCAGCGCATAGCGCCGGTTCGCGACGAGGCCCCGCGTCGACGGGAAGGTCGTCGGATGGCGGTAGGGCCGGTAGGCGAAGAAGCCGCTGATGCCGAGGCGCAGGGCGAGCGGCAGCTGGAACAGGGAGCCCACCCGCAGCTCGTGGGCGTCGAAGGAGTACTCGCGCCCCCGCGCGTCGAAGCGGTGGAACGTGTAGCCGACGTCGATGCTCGGCACCCAGTCGGCCAGGAAGACGGAGTGGTCGGTCCGCAGGCGGAGCCCGTTGCCGTCGCGGTTGCGCGCGCGGCTCTCGTCGAGACCGGGCGGCCCGCAGATCAGGTCCGAGGGGGAGAAGCAAGGGGCTCCGACCTGGGCCGGGCCGTCGACCGCGTCCACGTTGTCGAAGCGGAAGTTGTCGCGGTAGAAGTCGACCCCGAAGGACGAGCGGCCCCGCGTCCACTCCTGCACCAGCGAGAGGCTCGCCTCGTGGTTGCTGACGAAGGGGTCGCCGTCCACCCAGCCGTAGCCTGCGAGCAGCTGTGCGCGCAGCCAGGTCTCCGGCAGCACGCGCTGGTCGACCCAGATCGATGCCGTCGGGTAGTGCGCGTCGAAGTCGGAGAGGTCGCGATGGGCGCGACCGAAGTAGCTGATGCGCCCGCTCACGAGGGTGTCGAGGCTCTCGAACAGCGTGCCGCCGGCGGAGGCCGACCACACCCCGCGAATGTCGCGCTCGCTCGAGATCTCCGACGGCAGCGCCACGCCGCTGCCGCGCAGCAGCACGTTGTCGTCCCACTCGATGCCGCCCATGAGCTCGGCCCAGGGACGCCGCGGCTCCGGCGCCTCGGCGAGCGCGCGTTCGGCGTCCACCCGCCAGAGACTGTCGGGCCAGCCCTGCACCACGGCCTCGAAGGCGTCCCGAGCCCGGCCCTCGTCGCCCGCCGCGCGATGGGCCACGCCGGCGTAGAAGCTCCCGGCCGGCTCGATGCTCGGGTCGAGCCGGGCCGCGGCCTCGAAGAGGCGGGCCGCGTCCTCGGCGCGCGCGCGTCGGTCCTCGCCGCCGGGCTCGAGGGCCAGGAGCCCCTGGTAGAGCAGCAGCTCGCCCGTCGCGCCCCGTGTCTCCGCGCTCCGCAGCGCAGCGGCCGACGCGTCGAGCTCGCGCAGGTGATACAGCACCACGCCGCGCCGCAGCTCGAGGCCCGGCAGCGAGGCGTCTACGGCTTTCGCCTGATCGAGGCTGAAGAGCGCGGCGCGATAACGTCCGAGGCGAGCCTGGCACGTGCCGGTCACGAACCACGCGGCAGCGTCGTCGGGGCTCTGCTCGAGGACGGGTGCGAGCTCCTCGACGGCCGCGGCGCAGCGCCCCTCGGCGGCGAGGGTGAGGCCGCGTGCGCGCTCGGCTCCGCTCGGGATCGCGAGGGACGCCGTCATCAGCGCCGCCCCGACGGCGAGGCCCAGGCGCCGGATGCCGGCCGGACGAGTCCGGAGCGGCTGGCCAGAGAGCTCTCGGACAGAGGAATCCCTCGGCTGTCGTCCCGAAGCCTGCACCGGAGCCCACCTCGCAGAGCCAATGCTGTCATCGGGTTCCTCCTGCGGCAATGGGGGGCCGCCCTGGGACCGGGCCGGGCCCGGCGGGCCTCGGGCCTGGGGGCGGATCCGCCTGGCCCTCGCCAGGTGCAGGTCGCTCTCGCCTCTTGGAGGATGAGTGGCCGTCAGACCGGTGCGGGTTCGCCGAATCGTGCGGGAACCCGGGCCGCGGAAGGGCCACCCTCCCCAGGGGGCACGCCCCGAATCCCCCGCCCATCTCTGAGTGACCGTTGCCGCCGCTATCGTCCCGGGGGGCTCGCCCGGATGGCGGAACTGGTAGACGCGGGCGACTTAAAATCGCCTGGCCTCTGGCCTTGCAGGTTCGAGTCCTGCTCCGGGTACCCCCGCGATCATGCGACCGCCGGGCGGGCTCAGGCGGGACGGGATCCCGTCAGCCGCACATCCGGATGCGCGAGCGCACGTCGTCCGTGGCCAGCAGGTCCTCGAGCGCGTCGGCATCGAGCAGGGTGGTGCGCAGGTAGCCCAGGGGCTCCGACTCGATCTCCAGGCGGAAGATCTCCCGCGGATGCTCGATGATGCGGCGGACCCGCACGGTCGACTCCCCGGTCGCGATCTCGACGCGCAGCGAGTCGAGGATGCGCTCGACGCGCCGGGCTCCGCGCATCGCGGGATCGGCGTAGTCGTCGAATGCACGGTTTCGACTGATGACCTTGAAGCTGCCGGGTTGGGCCATGGGATTCGCGAGTCTACCGACGCGGCCCGGCCCGACCAAGCAAATCGCGACGAAACGGGCCGTCGGGCCCGCGCCGTGGCACGGCCCGGTGCCTACTGTTCGAGGGGTCCTTCCCCGCTTCCGTCGAGCACGTGCTCGAGCTTGCGGATGGCGTCGCGGTTGCCGCCGACGAACTGCACACCGATCGCGTTCTCCGTCGCGCCGGCATGGGGATCGATCACCGTCTTCGACCACGCCACCTTGGCGACGGTCTCGATGGTCTCGCCTTCGGGAACGTGGATCTCGACCAGCAGCCGCCGTCCGGGCGAGAGGGGGTCCGTCGTGCGCAGCGATGCGCCGCCGAGCGAGAGGTTGCTGCAGGTCTCCTGGCTGGAGCGGTAGCAGGGACGCCCCGTCTGCGGATCGAGCTCCGGATCGATGCTCGAGACCCGCACGGGCATCTGGACGTGCACGCGGCGGTCGCGTCGCTTCCGGCTGGCTTCGTCGCTCATGGGATCCCCTCCTCGTACTGCGTGTCCGTCCTGCGTACCCGTTCTGCGTACCCGTTCTGCGTATCGGACGGCAGGAGGTCGCAGCTTGAGGGCAGGGCGTGGGAATCCCGCTGGCAGCTGCGCGGCCAACCGCGCGAGGGGAAATGCGAATGCTCAAGGGGGGGCCGCGTCGTGTCGATCCGAGCCGCGTGAACGACCCGAACCCGACGCGCTCTCCCTCGCCGATCCCCGCTTCTCCTGCTCCCCATTTCTCTCCTGCTCCCGTCAGGAAGGGCCGCGCCGCCCTCTGGGTGGATGCCGGCCGGCTGCCCCTGGCCCTGGCCCTTCCCGTGCTCCACCACGGGCGCTGCACGGGCCGCCTGGACTTCTCCTATGCCGGCGAGAAGAAGCGGGTCTGGCTGCGCGAGGGCGAGGTCGTGTTCGCCACTTCCACCGCCACGGCCGACCGCCTCGGCGAGTGTCTTCTCCGCGCGGGCCGCCTGGATCTCTCTCAGCTCGAGGAGGCCGAGCGCGTCCACCGTCCACCGGCCCGCTTCGGCCGTGCGTTGGTGAGCTGCGGGTTCCTGACGCCGCACCAGCTGTGGAACGCCGTGCGCCACCAGGTCGAGGAGATCGTCCGCTCGCTGTTCTGCTTCGGGGCCGGTACCGCGAGCTTCCGCGTCGACGTCGCCGAGCCCGACAACGTCGTCCGGCTGGCACTCGATACCGGGCGACTGATCGAGGAAGGGGAGGCTCGCCGTCGGGAGATCCAGGCCTTCCTCGACGTGCTTCGGCATCCGGGTGCCCGGCTGCTCCCGGGGCACGGCTTCCAGGGCGCACTGGCCGCCGAGGAGCGAAGGCTCCACGAGGCGCTCGGGGCCGGCGCATCCTTCGCACGGCTGGTGGAGCAGCTCGGGAGCCCCGAGGAGAGTCTGGCCCGGTCGATCCAGCTGCTGCGCCTCGTCGGCGCCGTCCGGCTTCGGCTCGATGCGGCCAAGCCTGCGGAGCCCGACGGAGCCCAGGTGTTCTCGGGCGAGCTCGCGGCCCAGTGCAAGCGCATCCGCGCCCTCACCGATGCCCTCGGCGAACCCGAGGCCGGCAAACGGGCCTCGTGGGTCGCCCGTCTCGACCCGTTCTTCACCGAGCTCACCCGGCGCTACTCCGCGATCGCCGCGGCCGATCGTCCGTCGGGCGACGAGCTCGAGACCTGGGTCGCGCGCCTGCTGGCGCTCCCCGGCGGGGAGGAGCAGGCCCCGGAGATCCTGGAGGAGATGGCGTCCTATCTCGAGTTCGAGATCCGGAACGATCCCGCGATCTCGGAGCCCGATCGCCTGCTCCAGGCGCTCTCGCTTCCGGCCTGTTGAGCCCGGCACCCTCGCTCCTGGATTCGTCGAGCCGGGCGCTCTAGCAGCGCCGGCGGCGGGGCCCTGCCAGAATCCCGGCCATGGAGCTGGTCGTCGGGTACCACCCGGTTCGCGAGGCGCTCCGGGCCCGGCGTCGCCGCCTGCACGGGCTCCGGATCCGCGAGGCGCTGCGCCATTCCGGGGTGGACGAGCTGCGGACGCTGGCCGCCGAGGCGGGCGTCTCCGTTCGGGAGTGTCCCGCGCGGGAGCTGGACGCGGACGTTCCCGAGGGGCTTCGAGCCCAGGGGTTCGTGCTCGAGGCCGGGCCGCTCCCGGCCCCCGATCTGCTCGAGCTGCTGGAGGGGCCGGGTGCGCGGCGTCTGGTGGTCCTCGACGGGGTGGAGGATCCGCGGAACCTGGGGGCGGTGGCCCGGGTGGCCGAGGCCAGCGGAGCCCAGGGCCTGGTCCAGGCGCTCCGAAGGGCCCCGCCGGTGGGAGCCGTGGCCAGTCGGGCCAGCGCGGGGGCGCTCGAGCACCTGCCCGTCGCGCGTGTGCCGAATCTGGCCCGCGCCCTGCGGACGCTGCGAGACGCCGACGTGTGGCTGCTCGGGGCCGACGCGGGGGCGGATGTCGACCTCTTCGAGGCGCCCGACCGGCTCTTCGAGGGCCATCTCGCGGTCGTGCTCGGGGCCGAAGGGCGGGGGCTCCGGCCGGGCGTCGCGAGGCTGCTCGACCACCGGGTGCGCATTCCGATGGCGGGATGCGTCGGGTCGCTGAACGTCTCGACCGCCGCAGCCGTAGTCCTCTTCGAGATCCTTCGGCGAACCCGGCCCAGGGCCTCGGTCCCCGCGGGGTGAGGCCTCCCAGGGATCGGTCACTCCGCGCGCAAGTCCCCGAAACAAAGCGACTTGCGGTTGCTCGGAGTTTCCCGAGCCCCTATGATCGGCCGGCGCTCGGTCTCCCGGCTGGCGTAGCTCAACTGGTAGAGCGGCGGATTTGTAATCCGCAGGTTAAGGGTTCGAGTCCCCTCGCCAGCTCCATGGGGTACGCCGCATGGTGTCATGTCGGGACTCGCGGAAGTCGCGGACGCGAACCAGCGGACGCGGAGAGCGGACGGAAGGGGCAGCACGGCGCGGTCGGGGACGGGGGTGAGAGGCCGCCAATCCCGCGACCCGATAATGGTTCGGGCGAACCGCCCATTCAACGACAGGGCCATCGGCCGGCCAACCAGATTTCTTGGTGGACGGAGCACCCGACGTCGTCGTTTCCCGCGGCGAGGTCCCGGGTGTTCTGTCGCTTGTTTTCATTCTCCAACCGGAGTGAGGTGAACGGATCGGAAGTTCGGGGCGAGTCGCGAGGCTCGAACGCGGAGAGGTACCGAAGCGGTCAAACGGGGCAGACTGTAAATCTGCTGGCTATGCCTTCGGAGGTTCGAATCCTCCCCTCTCCACCATCCCCGAGACTAGGTCTCCCAGGATGAGGGTCTCGAGGCCACGCGCACTCGAGACGTTCGAGCGGGAATAGCTCAGCTGGCTAGAGCACGAGCCTTCCAAGCTCGGGGTCGCGGGTTCGAATCCCGTTTCCCGCTCCAACGACCCACTCCAAAGCACAGAACCAAAGCACAGAACGAATCGAGGATCGACGCTCACGTAGCTCAGTCGGTAGAGCACGTCCTTGGTAAGGACGAGGTCACCGGTTCAAGTCCGGTCGTGAGCTCCATTTCGTAGGCGCCGCAGCGAGGCGCCGCTCCAGTCAAACCATCATTCGGCGCAAGCCACGCAGAAATCAAGAGAGAAAGAGAGAGGATCGGCGGATGGCCAAGGAGAAGTTCGAGCGAAGCAAGCCGCACGTGAACGTGGGGACGATCGGTCACGTGGATCACGGCAAGACGACGCTGACGGCAGCGATCACCTCGCGGCAGGCCCACAAGGGTCTGGCCGAGAAGGTGGACTTCGCCAACATCGACAAGGCTCCCGAGGAGCGCGAGCGCGGCATCACGATCGCGACGGCCCACGTGGAGTATCAGTCCGAGGGCCGTCACTACGCCCACGTGGACTGCCCCGGCCACGCCGACTACGTGAAGAACATGATCACGGGCGCGGCGCAGATGGACGGCGCGATCCTGGTGGTGTCGGCCGCGGACGGCCCGATGCCGCAGACGCGCGAGCACGTGCTGCTGGCTCGCCAGGTGAACGTGCCCCACATCGTGGTGTTCCTGAACAAGGTCGACCAGGTGGACGACCCGGAGCTCCTGGAGCTGGTGGAGCTCGAGGTTCGCGAGCTGCTGTCGAGCTACGAGTTCCCGGGCGACGACATTCCGATCGTGAAGGGCTCGGCGCTGAAGGCGGGCGAGGACTCGACCAACGACGAGGCCAACGCGTGCATCGACGAGCTGATGGACGCGCTGGACGCGTCGATCCCGGAGCCGGAGCGGGCTCTGGACCGCGACTTCCTGATGCCGGTGGAGGACGTGTTCTCGATCACGGGCCGCGGCACGGTGGTGACGGGCCGGATCGAGCAGGGGATCGTGCACACGGGCGACGAGGTCGAGATCGTGGGCATCAAGGACACGTCGAAGACGACGGTGACGGGCGTCGAGATGTTCCGGAAGCTGCTGGACGAGGGTCAGGCGGGCGACAACGTGGGCTGCCTGCTTCGCGGTACGGGCAAGGACGAGGTGGAGCGGGGCCAGGTTCTCGCGAAGCCGGGCTCGATCACGCCGCACACGAAGTTCAAGAGCCAGGCCTACGTGCTGACGAAGGACGAGGGCGGTCGCCACACGCCGTTCTTCACGGGGTACCGGCCGCAGTTCTACTTCCGGACGACGGACGTGACGGGTGTCGCGCACCTGCCCGATGGCACGGAGATGGTGATGCCCGGCGACAACATCGAGATGACGGTGGAGCTGATCACGCCGATCGCGATGGACAAGGAGCAGCGCTTCGCGATCCGCGAGGGCGGACGCACCGTGGGCTCCGGCGTCGTCACCGAGATCATCGAGTAACGAGGGCCCGAGGGCTCCCGGCCCGACGGCTACCGAAGGCGCGTAGCACAATTGGTAGTGCACCGGTCTCCAAAACCGGCGGTTGGGGGTTCGAGTCCCTCCGCGCCTGCCAGTTTCGAGAACGAGCCAGGGTCGAGAACGAGCCAGTTTCGAAAACGAGCCAGGGTCGAGAACGAGCCAGAACGCAACCCAGGCCCGAGCAGAGAAGCGAACGAGGAAACCTTGGACTGGAACCCCGCTCATTGGTACCGGGACGGCGAGCAGTACCTGACCGAGGTGCGTTCGGAGTTCCGCAAGATCGTGTGGCCTTCGCAGCGCGAGTACACCAGCGGGACGATCGGCGTCGTGATCATCGTCGCCTTCCTGACGCTGATCCTCGGGCTGATCGACGTGGGTCTGGCCTGGGTGATGGAGTTCATCGTCCCTTAGGGCGGCGGGAGCCGGAGAGCGTGATGTCGAAGAGCTGGTACATCGTGCATACGTACTCGGGCCACGAGGCCAAGGCGAAGCAATCGCTGCTCGAGCGAGCGCGGAACTTCGGCAGCGAGGAGGAGTTCGAGGAGATCCTCATCCCCGAGGAGAACGTGGTCGAGATCGTGAAGGGCGAGAAGCGCACGAGCAAGCGCAAGTTCTTCCCCGGCTACATCCTCGTGCGCATGAACCTCACGGACGAGACCTGGCACATCGTCAAGGACACGCCGAAGGTGACGGGCTTCGTGGGAGGCGGTGAGCGGCCGACGCCCATCGACGACGACGAAGTCGCGCGCATGACCGCGCAGATGAAGGAAGGGGCGAGCAAGCCCAAGCCGAAGATCAGCTTCGAGGAGGGCGAGAGCGTCCGCGTGATCAGCGGGCCCTTCGCCAACTTCTCGGGCTTCATCGACGAGGTGCTCCCCGAGAAGGAGAAGGTCCGGGTGATGGTGCAGGTCTTCGGCCGCGCCACCCCCGTGATGCTCGACTACATGAACGTGGAGAAGGCCTAGCCCTTCTCCCCCACGCCGGGGAGGACGCCGCAGGCGTCCGCTCGTACCCGCGACAGGGAAACGACGACGAATGGCGAAGAAGGTCATCGGGCTGGTGAAGCTCCAGTGCCCGGCCGGGCAGGCGAATCCCGCGCCTCCCGTGGGTCCGGCGCTGGGTCAGCACGGACTCAACATCATGGAGTTCTGCAAGGCGTTCAACGCGCGCACGCAGGACAAGGCCGGGCTCATCATCCCGGCCGTGATCACGGTGTATGCGGACCGGAGCTTCACCTTCGAGCTGAAGACGCCGCCCGCGGCGATCCTGCTGAAGAAGGCGGCGAAGATCGACAAGGGCTCGGGCGAGCCGAACCGCAACAAGGTCGGGAAGGTCACCCAGGCCCAGCTCCGCGAGATCGCGGAGATGAAGATGGAGGACCTGAACGCCCACGATCTGGATCAGGCGTCGAAGATCATCGCCGGAACGGCCCGCTCGATGGGCCTGGAAGTGGAGGCCTAGCATGGCGCGTCGAAGCAAGCGCTACAGCGAGGGCTCCCAGGGCGTCGACCGCACGCGGCTCTACCTCCTCGACGAGGCGGTGGCCGCGATCAAGAACGCGCCCGCGGCGAAGTTCGACGAGAGCGTGGACCTGGCCCTGAACCTGGGCGTCGATCCCCGCCACGCCGACCAGATGGTGCGCGGCGCGATCGTGCTGCCCCACGGCACGGGCAAGTCGGTCCGGGTGCTGGTCTTCTGCAAGGGAGAGAAGGAGCAGGAGGCCCGCGACGCCGGCGCGGATCACGTGGGCGCCGAGGATCTCGCCAAGAAGATCCAGGACGAGGGCTGGCTCGAGTTCGAGCAGGTGATCGCGACGCCCGACATGATGGGCGTCGTCGGGCGGCTCGGCCGGGTGCTCGGCCCGCGGGGCCTGATGCCCAACCCCAAGCTCGGCACCGTCACGATGGACGTCGGCCGCGCCGTCTCCGAGAGCAAGTCGGGCAAGGTCGAGTACCGGGTGGACAAGAACGGGATCATCCATGCCGCCATCGGCAAGCGGTCCTTCGAGCCCGAGCAGATCGCCGCCAACGCCACGGCACTCATCGACGCGGTCGTGAAGGCGAAGCCGGCGGCGACCAAGGGCACCTACCTCAAGAAGATCTCCATCTCCACGACGATGGGGCCCGGCGTCTGGATCGATCCCGCATCGGTCGAGGCGGCCTGAGGAACGACATGCTGAATCGAGCACAGAAGGAAGAAGTCGTCGCCGACCTGAAGGACAAGTTCGGTCGGGCGAAGATGGTGTGCGTGGCCGACTACCGCGGCCTCGACGTCGACCAGGTCAACGCGCTGCGGAGCAAGATCCGCGGCGAGGGGCAGGGCGATTTCGAGTACGCGGTGGTCAAGAACACGCTGCTGCGCCGAGCGGCCGAGGGCCTCGAGGTCGACGTGATCCGCGATCACTTCAAGGGCCCCACGGCGATCGCGGTCTCCTACGGCGATCCGGTCGGGCTGGCCAAGGTGCTGGTCGACTACGAGAAGGAGAACGAGGCCTTCGAGCTTCGGGGCGCCTGCCTCGACGGAAAGGCCATGGACAAGGCGGAGCTCGCGACCCTCGCGACCCTGCCTTCGCTGGACGAGCTCCGCGGCAAGCTGGTCGGCCTGCTGCAGGCTCCCGCCCAGAAGATCGCGGCCGTGCTGGCGGCTCCCGGGACCCAGGTGGCCCGGGTCGTCGACGCGCGACGTGCGCAGCTCGAGGAATCCGGAGGGGCCTAGTTCCCTCGAATCGACGAGGAAGGGCTTCCCTTCCTCCAGGAAGTCACCCAGGGCGGGAGGGCAGAGCCCGCTTGCACCGCCCAGCGCTCAACGGCGCAGAAAAGGAAGGTTGAACGAAATGGCCGATCTCAACGCAATCGCGGACCAGCTCAGCGAGCTCACCGTCATGGAAGCCGCCGAGCTGTCCAAGCTCCTCGAGGAGAAGTGGGGCGTCACCGCCGCCGCGCCCGTGGCGGTTGCCGCCGCTCCCGGCGCTGCCGGTGGCGAAGCCGCTGCCGAGGAGAAGGACGAGTTCGACGTGATCCTCGTCTCGGCGGGCGACAAGAAGATCCAGGTGATCAAGGAGGTCCGCGCCATCACGGGCCTCGGTCTCAAGGAGGCCAAGGACCTGGTGGAGAGCGCGCCCAAGCCCGTGAAGGAAGGCGTCGCCAAGGACGAGGCCGAAGAGCTCAAGAAGAAGATCGAGGAAGCCGGCGGGCAGGCCGACGTCAAGTAGCTCCTCGAGCATCCTGAACACGAGCATCCGGGTGGGCGTGGCCCTCCCGGACGCTCGTGGTTGAACGCGCCCATCTATTCAAAGCCACCCAGTCGATCGCTCGGTCGCGACGCTCGGCCGGACACAACACCGGACGAGAATGACCGGACGGGAGGGAACCTTGCCGGAGATCCAGTTTTCCCAGAATGCACCCCGCGTTCGCCGGGACTACTCCAAGATCCCCCGAATCCTCGACATCCCCAATCTGATCGAGATCCAGAAGGAATCGTTCGAGCGCTTCCTTCAGACGCGGATCGAGCCGGAGAAGCGGGAGAGGACCGGCCTGCAGGCCGTCTTCCAGTCGGTGTTCCCGATCCGGGACTTCAACGACACCGCGTCGCTGGAGTTCGTCGGGTACTCCCTCGAGGAGCCCAAGTACGACGTCCAGGAGTGCCTGCAGCGCGGCATGACCTACGCCGCGCCCTTCAAGGTCACGATCCGGCTGGTGGCCTGGGACGAGGCCGAGGGCTCGCAGACGATCCGCGACGTGAAGGAGCAGGAGGTCTACTTCGGGGAGATCCCGATCATGACCGACAACGGCACCTTCATCATCAACGGGACCGAGCGGGTGATCGTGTCCCAGCTGCACCGCTCGCCGGGCATCTTCTTCGACACCACCACCTCCTCGACGGTCAGCGCCGCCGGCAAGAAGATCTACTCCTGCCGCGTGATCCCCTACCGCGGCTCCTGGCTCGACATCGAGTTCGACCACAAGGACCTCGTGTACGCCCGCATCGACCGGCGTCGCAAGATCCTGGTGACCGTGCTGCTGAAGGCGCTCGGCTACACGGAGGAGGAGCTGCTCGCCTTCTTCTACGAGCCCGAGCACATCAAGATCGACGGCCGCAAGATCATGAAGTCCGTGGTGCCCGAGCTGCTGGTCGGCCAGCGCTGCACCAAGGAGGTCAAGAGCGACGACGGCAAGGTCATCGCGCGGAAGGACCGGAAGTTCACGGCGGCCTCCCTGCGGCGCCTGCAGGAGGCCGGGATCGAGTGGATCCAGGTCGCCAACGAGGACCTGATCCGCGAGGACGCGGTCAAGCGCGTGGCGCCCACGGACATCGTGGACGAGAACACGGGCGAGGTGATCCTCGAGTGCAACGAGGAGCTCACCGAGGCCCACCTCGACGAGCTGCGCAGCCGCGGGATCCACGAGTTCCCGCTGCTCTACCTCGACCCCCTGATCACCGGCACGGCGATCCGGGACACCCTGCTCGGCGACAAGACCGTGACGAGGGAAGAGGCGATCATCGACATCTATCGGCGCCTGCGGCCGGGCGATCCGCCGACCCTCGACACGGCGACGAACCTCTTCCACAACCTCTTCTTCAACCCCGAGCGCTACGACCTCTCGCGGGTCGGCCGCCTCAAGCTGAACCACAAGCTGAGCTTCGGCGCGGACGAGCGCGTGCTGGTGCGGACCAAGGGCGCCAACGGGCCCGAGGAGGAGGTGGAGCTCGGCGAGCTGCAGACCCTGCGGCCCGACGACATCCTGGCGGCGGTCAAGTACCTGGTCGACCTGAAGAACGGGTCCGACCCGGACAAGCGCGTCGACGACATCGACCACCTCGGGAACCGCCGGGTGCGGGTCGTCGGCGAGCTGCTCGAGAACCAGTACCGGATCGGTCTGGTGCGCATGGAGCGTGCGATCAAGGAGCGGATGTCGCTCCAGGAGATCGAGACGCTGATGCCCCACGACCTGATCAACTCCAAGCCGGTCTCGGCCGTGATCAAGGAGTTCTTCGGCTCGAGCCAGCTCTCGCAGTTCATGGATCAGACCAACCCGCTCTCGGCGGTGACCCACAAGCGGCGCCTCTCGGCGCTCGGGCCCGGTGGTCTGACCCGCGAGCGCGCGGGCTTCGAGGTGCGCGACGTGCACCCGACCCACTACGGCCGGATCTGCCCGATCGAGACGCCGGAAGGTCCGAACATCGGTCTGATCGCGTCGCTCTCGACCTACGCCCGGGTCAACGACTTCGGCTTCATCGAGACGCCCTATCGCGTCGTCGACGAGAAGAAGGTGTCGGGCGAGGTGAAGTACCTCTCGGCGCTCGAGGAGGAGCGGCTGGCGATCGCCCAGGCCAACGCCCTTCTCGACGAGGAGAACAAGTACATCAACGAGACGGTCTCGGCGCGGAAGTCCGGCGAGTTCCAGATGGTGAAGGCCGACGAGGTCCAGATGATGGACGTCTCACCGAACCAGCTGGTCTCCGTGGCCGCCTCGCTGGTGCCCTTCCTCGAGAACGACGACGCCAACCGCGCGCTCATGGGCTCGAACATGCAGCGCCAGGCCGTTCCCCTGCTGCGCACGGACGCACCGCTGGTGGGCACCGGCATGGAGGGCGTGGTCGCGCGGGACTCGGGCGTGACGGTCGTGGCCAAGCGGGACGGCACCGTCGTCTCCGTGGACGCCGCCCGGATCGTGGTGAAGCCCGACGAGGAGGACGGTGAGATCGGCCCCAACGTCGACATCATCAACCTCATCAAGTACCGCCGCTCCAACCAGAACACCTGCATCAACCAGAAGCCGATCGTGAAGGTCGGTGACACGGTGAAGCGCGGGCAGGTGATCGCGGACGGGCCGGCCACGGACCGGGGCGACCTGGCGCTCGGCCGAAACGTCGTCGTCGCGTTCATGCCCTGGGGCGGATACAACTTCGAGGACTCGATCCTGATCTCGGAGAAGATGGTCAAGGACGACCTCTTCACCTCGGTCCACATCGAGGAGTTCGAGTGCGTCGCCCGCGACACCAAGCTCGGTCGCGAGGAGATCACCCGGGACATCCCGAACGTCGGCGAGGACGCCCTCAAGGACCTCGACGAGTCCGGCATCGTGCGGATCGGCGCCGAGGTCAAGAGCGACGACATCCTCGTGGGCAAGATCACGCCGAAGGGCGAGACCCAGCTCTCCCCGGAAGAGCGCCTGCTGCGGGCGATCTTCGGCGAGAAGGCCGGCGACGTGCGCGACACCTCGCTGCGGGTTCCGCCCGGAGTGAGCGGCACGGTGATCGGGGCCCAGGTCTTCTCGCGCCGCGGCGTGGAGAAGGACGATCGGGCCCGGGCCATCGAGGACGCCGAGGTCGAGCGGCTCCGCAAGGACCAGGAGGACGAGATCGACATCGTTCGCGAGAACGCCCACGCGAAGGTCGAGGAGCTGATCCTCGGCCACCGCACGGCGAACCGGGTCGCCGACGAGCGCCGCAAGGTCACCTACTTCGAGTCGGGCGACGACATCACCCGCGAGAAGCTGGCCGAGCTGCCCTCCCGCCGCTGGCGCGAGCTGCAGGTCGCGGACTCGACGGTCCAGGACCGGGTCGACCGCGTCTTCGCCGGCGTGGACGAGCAGTCCGGCGTGATCAAGACCGTCTTCGACGAGAAGATCGCGCGCCTCAAGAAGGGCGACGAGCTGCCCCCGGGCGTGTTCAAGATGGTCAAGGTCTACGTGGCCATCAAGCGCAAGCTCTCGGTGGGCGACAAGATGGCCGGCCGCCACGGCAACAAGGGCGTGATCTCCCGCATCCTGGCCGAAGAGGACATGCCCTACATGGCCGACGGCCGCCCCGTCGACGTCGTGCTGAACCCGCTGGGCGTGCCTTCGCGCATGAACATCGGGCAGGTCCTCGAGGTGCACCTCGGCTGGGCCGCACGCGGGCTCGGCGAGCAGGTCAACGACCTGATCGAGCAGCACGCGGGCACCGATCAGCTGCGCGAGCGGCTGAAGCGGATCTACCACTCCGACCAGATCTCGCGGATCCTGGACGGCGCGAGCGAGGAGGCGATCCGCTCCCTCGCCGAGGACGTCGCTTCGGGCATCCACGTGGCGTCCGCCGTCTTCGACGGGGCCAAGGAGGACGAGATCAAGTCGGAGCTCGATCGGGCGGGTCTGCCCCAGTCGGGACAGACGGTGCTCTTCGACGGCTACACGGGCGAGCCCTTCGACGGCGACGTCACGGTGGGCGTGCTCTACATGCTGAAGCTGCACCACCTGGCCGACGACAAGATCCACGCCCGGAGCATCGGGCCCTACAGCCTGGTCACCCAGCAGCCGCTGGGCGGCAAGGCGCAATTCGGCGGACAGCGCCTGGGAGAGATGGAGGTGTGGGCCATGGAGGCCTACGGCGCCGCCTTCTGTCTGCAGGAGTTCCTGACCGTCAAGTCCGACGACGTCCTCGGACGGACCCGGATGTACGAATCCATCGTCAAGGGCGAGAACCAGCTCGAGCCCGGCCTTCCCGAAGCGTTCAACGTGATCGTGAAGGAGATGATGGCGCTCGGCCTGAACGTCGAGCTTCTCGAAGACCAGGCTGGGGAGTAAAGGGGGATCCACATGCGAGATCTGTACAACCTCTTCGAGAAGCCCAAGGATCCCCTCGCGTTCAGCGGGATCCGCATCTCCCTGGCCTCCCCGGACCAGATCCGGGAGTGGTCCTACGGAGAGGTGAAGAAGCCGGAGACCATCAACTACCGGACCTTCAAGCCCGAGCGGGACGGACTCTTCTGCGCGAAGACCTTCGGCCCGGTGAAGGACTACGAGTGCAACTGCGGCAAGTACAAGCGCATGAAGCACCGGGGCGTGGTCTGCGAGAAGTGCGGCGTCGAGGTGATCCAGTCCAAGGTGCGCCGCGAGCGCATGGGCCACATCACCCTGGCGACGCCCGTCGCGCACATCTGGTTCCTGAAGTCGCTGCCCAGCCGGATCGGCAACATCCTCGAGATCACCCTCCGCGACCTGGAGAAGGTGCTCTACTTCGAGGCCTACGCCGTGACCGACCCGGGCGAGACGGACCTGCGCGCCGGCGAGCTCCTCACCGAGGAGCAGCTCTCCGAGGCCCGCGAGCAGTACGGCCGCGACGCCTTCGACTACGGGATCGGAGCCGAGGCCGTGCGCCAGATGCTCCAGGACCTCGACGTCGAGGACGAGTGCAAGATCCTGCGCGCCGAGATGAAGGAGGCCACCAGCGAGGCCAAGCGCAAGAAGCTCGCCAAGCGGCTCAAGGTGCTCGACGCCTTCCGCGAGTCGGGCAACAAGCCGGAGCACATGATCCTCGAGGTCATCCCGGTGATCCCGCCCGACCTGCGCCCCCTGGTGCCGCTCGACGGTGGCCGCTTCGCGACGAGCGACCTGAACGACCTGTACCGCCGCGTGATCAACCGCAACAACCGCCTGAAGCGCCTCCAGGAGCTGAACGCCCCCGAGGTGATCATCCGCAACGAGAAGCGGATGCTGCAGGAGGCGGTGGACGCGCTCTTCGACAACGGCCGTCGCGGTCGGGTCATCACCGGCCCGAGCAAGCGGCCGCTCAAGTCGCTCTCCGACATGCTGAAGGGCAAGCAGGGCCGCTTCCGGCAGAACCTGCTCGGCAAGCGCGTGGACTACTCGGGCCGCTCGGTGATCGTGGCGGGTCCGGAGCTCCGCCTGCACCAGTGCGGCATCCCCTCGCGGATGGCGCTCGAGCTCTTCAAGCCCTTCATCTACTCCAAGCTCGAGAGCCGGGGCTTCGTCACGACCATCAAGGCCGCGAAGAAGATGGTCGAGCGCGAGCGCCCCGAGGTCTGGGACATCCTGGCCGAGGTGATCCAGGAGCACCCGGTGATCCTGAACCGGGCACCCACCCTGCACCGCCTGGGCATGCAGGCCTTCGAGCCCGTGCTGATCGACGGCAAGGCGATCCAGCTGCACCCGCTGGTCTGCAAGGCCTTCAACGCGGACTTCGACGGCGATCAGATGGCGGTGCACGTGCCGCTCTCGGTCGAGGCCCAGATCGAGGCCCGGGTGCTCATGATGTCGACCAACAACATCCTGAGCCCCGCGACGGGTCGACCCATCATCGACCCGAGCCAGGACATCGTGCTCGGCTGCTACTACATGACCCGTGAGCGCCCCGGCGTGGAAGGCGAGGGCAAGATCTTCTCGAGCCCCGCCGAGGTCCGCGTGGCCTACGACGCCGGCGCCATCGACATCCACGCCGGCATCAAGGTGCGGATGAACGGGGAGCAGGTCGATACGACCACCGGGCGCATCGTGCTCGGCGAGATCGTCCCGGACGAGATCCCCTTCCACATCATCAACCAGGTGATGGACAAGAAGGCCCTGGGCGAGCTCATCGACCAGGCCTATCGGCGCCTCGGCAACAAGGCGACGGTGATCCTGGCCGACCGCCTGCGCACGCTGGGCTACCAGCACGCCACCAAGGCGGGCATCTCGATCTGCGTCGACGACATGACCATGCCGCCCGACAAGGAGCGCTTCATCAAGGCTTCGCAGGAGCAGGTCGACGAGGTCGAGACCCAGTACCTCGACGGTCTGATCAGCGACGGCGAGCGCTACAACAAGGTCATCGACATCTGGGCGGACGCCACCGAGCGCGTCGCCGGCCAGCTGCTCGACAACCTCGGCGTGGAGACGGTCAGCGACGATCAAGGCAACGACGTCCGGGTCCCGAGCTTCAACTCCATCTACATGATGGCCGACTCGGGAGCCCGGGGATCCGCCCAGCAGATCCGGCAGCTCGCCGGCATGCGCGGCCTGATGGCCAAGCCCTCGGGCGAGATCATCGAGACGCCGATCACCTCGAGCTTCCGCGAGGGGCTCTCGGTGCTCCAGTACTTCATCTCCACCCACGGCGCCCGCAAGGGCCTCGCGGACACGGCGCTGAAGACGGCGAGCTCGGGCTACCTGACCCGGCGGCTGGTGGACGTGGCCCAGGACGTGATCGTGCGCGAGCAGGACTGCGGCTCGCTCCAGGGCATCGAGATGACGGCGCTGGTCGAAGGCGGCGACATCATCGAGGGCATCGGCGAGCGCATCCTCGGTCGCGTGGCCCTCGAGGACGTCCTCGATCCGGTCAGCGGCGACGTGATCGTGCCGGCCGGCGTCGAGATCGACGAGGCCCGGGTCAAGATCATCGAGGACGCGGGCGTCGAGAAGGTGGTGATCCGATCGGTGCTGACCTGCGCCGTGCCGCGCGGCGTCTGCGTGCTCTGCTACGGGCGTGATCTCGCCCGCGGTGAGATGGTCAACCTCGGCGAAGCCGTCGGCGTGATCGCCGCGCAGTCGATCGGCGAGCCCGGTACCCAGCTGACGATGCGGACCTTCCACATCGGCGGCACGGCGACCCGGCGCGTGGAGCAGTCGCACCACGAGGCCAGCACCGAGGGAACCGTGCGCTACACGAACCTGCGCACGGTGACCGACCGGGACGGCAACCCGATCGCGACCAACCGGAACGGAGAGATCGGCCTCTTCGACAAGAGCGGCCGCGAGCGCGAGCGCTACCCCGTCGCCTACGGCGCCCACATCAAGGTTGCCGACGGCGAGGAGGTGACGCCGGGGGTCATCCTCTGCGAGTGGGACCCCTTCGCCAGCCCGATCCTCACCGAGGTGAGCGGCACCATCAAGCTCCAGGACATCGTCGAGGGATCGACGATGCAGGAGCAGGTGGACGAGTTCACCGGACTCTCGTCGCGGGTGATCGTGGAGTCGAAGGACCCCGACCAGCGGCCCGGCATCATCGTGATCAACGAGGCGGGCGAGGAGTCGAAGCCGGCGCTGCTGCCTGTGGGCGCCTACCTGAAGGTGTCCGACGGCCAGGACGTGGCCGGTGCCGACGTGGTCGCGACGATTCCCCGGGAGATCACCAAGACGAAGGACATCACGGGGGGTCTGCCCCGGGTCGCGGAGCTCTTCGAGGCGCGTAAGCCCAAGGAGACGGCGATCGTCACCGAGCTCGACGGCGTGGTGAGCTTCGGCCCCGACTCGCGCGGCAAGCGGCGGGTGATCGTGACGCCCGACGACGCGGAGCCCGGCGAGTACCTGATCCCCAAGGGCAAGCACGTGAGCGTGCACGAGGGCGATCGGGTGCGGGCCGGCGATCCGCTGATGGACGGCTCACCGAACCCCCACGACATCCTCAAGATCGAGGGCGAGCGGGAGCTCTCCAAGTGGCTCGTCGACGAGGTGCAGGAGGTCTACCGCCTCCAGGGCGTGAAGATCAACGACAAGCACATCGAGACGATCATCCGGCAGATGACCCGGAAGGTGAAGGTCAACGACGTGGGCGACACCGACTTCCTGGTCGGGGAGCAGGTCGACAAGGTGACCTTCGCCGAGGTGAACCGGCGGATGGAGGAGGAGGGCAAGGACCTCGCGACCTGCGAGCCCCTGCTGCTCGGCATCACCAAGGCCTCGCTCTCGACCGAGTCGTTCATCTCGGCGGCCTCCTTCCAGGAGACCACCAAGGTGCTCACGGAGGCCTCGATCTGGGGCAAGACGGACCACCTGCACGGTCTCAAGGAGAACGTGATCATGGGCCGCCTGATCCCCGCCGGAACGGGAATGGCCCGCTACAAGAACATCGGGATCCAGATCGACGCGCCCGAGGAGCTGCTCGGGCTCGGCGAGGACCCGCTGGCCGACGTGGCCCCGGTGCTGGAGGGGGACGCCCCCACCGCACCGGACGCCGTCGAGCCCGTGGCGGACGGGGACATCGCGCCCCCGCCCGACCCGATGGCAGGAGTCTGATTCCCCCAGGGGGATTCGGCACCGCTCGAGGGCGGGTCCGGCTCTGGCCGGGCCCGCCCCGAGGTGCAAGTTCCGCGGCACCTCCGCGCGTTGACTTACGTTGCAAGCCCGCTACGATGCGGCGGTTTTCCGGTCAGAGGCGAGTCCCATGCGGCCGCCCCGGACTGCGGAGAGATCCCCTGAGCCCCCGGGCTCCGGCCTCTTCGTCTCCGAGGGTTCGCGCCGAGGGGCTCATTCGTCTCTGGTTTCAACTGTCGCCGGTTGTTGTTGATTCCACCTGAGGCCCGTTGCCCGCCCGTCTCCACACGACGGGCAGGCGTGGTTCCCACGAACCGGGTCCTCTCCCCGCGAGATCGACGGATCTCCGGGGCTCACCTTCGAACCCGTCTCGCGTGCGTCGATGGGGTTTCGCCGAACCCCCACGAGCCGGTGCTTCGAAGCCTCGAATGTCATGGAGCGTCGGGCGCAAGCCCCGCCATCGGAGATCGAATGCCCACCGTTCAGCAGCTGGTCCGCAAGGGCCGCGTCAACAAGCGGAAGACTTCCAAGGCCGCCGACCTGCAGGCTTCGCCGCAGCGTCGCGGGGTCTGCATTCGCGTCTACACCCAGACGCCGAAGAAGCCCAACTCCGCGCTGCGAAAGATCTGCCGTGTGCGTCTGACCAACGGCAAGGAGATCACGGCCTACATCCCCGGCGTCGGCCACACGCTCCAGGAGCACTCGGTCGTGCTCGTGCGCGGCGGCCGGGTCAAGGATCTGCCGGGTGTCCGCTACCACATCGTGCGCGGCACCCTCGATTCCACCGGCGTCTCCGATCGCAAGCAGGGGCGCTCCAAGTACGGCGCGAAGCGCCCGAAGTAGCCGGAGAGAAGAGCATGCCGCGACGACGCGAAGTCCCGAAGCGCGAGATCCTTCCCGACCCGAAGTACGGCGACAAGATGGTCGCCCGCTTCACCAACGTGATGATGCTGGACGGCAAGAAGAGCACCGCCGAGCACATCGTGTACGGGGCGTTCGACTTCATCGAGGACAAGACCCGGAACGACCCGCTCGGGATGTTCCGCCGTGCGCTCGACAACGTCCGCCCCCGCATCGAGGTCAAGTCCCGGCGCGTCGGCGGCGCGACCTACCAGGTTCCGATCGAGGTGCGCCCCGAGCGCGCCACCTCGCTGGCCATGCGCTGGATCATGGGCGCCGCCCGCTCGCGGGACGGCAAGAGCCTTCGCGAGAAGCTCGCCAACGAGCTGATCGATGCCGCCAACGAGCGCGGCGAGGCCGTGAAGAAGCGCGAAGACACCCACCGCATGGCCGACGCCAACAAGGCCTTCTCCCACTACCGCTGGTAGAGCCAGCAAGAGCCCTCTCTCCTCTCCTCTGGAACTCGTCATGTCCCGCCCCACGCCGCTCGAACAGACGCGCAACATCGGCATCATGGCCCACATCGATGCGGGCAAGACGACGACCACCGAGCGCGTGCTCTACTACACCGGCGTCAACTACAAGATCGGTGAGGTCCACGACGGCGCGGCCACGATGGACTGGATGGAGCAGGAGCAGGAGCGCGGCATCACCATCACGTCCGCGGCCACCACCTGCTTCTGGAACGACCACCGCATCAACATCATCGACACTCCGGGCCACGTGGACTTCACGGTCGAGGTCGAGCGCAGCCTGCGCGTCCTCGACGGCGCCGTCGCGGTGTTCGACGCGGTGAGCGGCGTCGAGCCCCAGTCCGAGACGGTCTGGCGCCAGGCGGACAAGTACGGCGTCCCCCGCATCGCGTTCGTCAACAAGATGGACCGTGTGGGGGCGGACTTCCCGAACGTGCTCGACATGATGCGCGAGCGCCTGGGCGCGAACCCCATCCCGATCCAGGTGCCCATCGGCGCCGAGGACGCCTTCCGCGGCGTGGTCGACGTGCTCCGGGAGAAGGCTCTGGTCTGGGAGGGCGACGACCTCGGCGTCTCGTTCCACGAGGAGGAGGTCCCGGGCGACCTGAACGAGACCGTCGCCGAGTACCGCGAGCGCGCCGTCGAGGCCGCCGCCGACGTCGATGAGGAGCTGATGACCCGCTATCTCGAGGGTGAGCCCATCGAGCTCTCGGCGCTGGTCAAGGCCCTCCGCCAGGCGACCCTCGGGCGCGACATCGTGCCGGTGCTGTGCGGCTCGGCCTTCCGCAACAAGGGCGTCCAGCCGCTCCTCGACGCCGTCATCGACTTCCTGCCCGCTCCCGTGGACGTCCCGCCGGTCAAGGGAATCCACCCCACCAAGGAGAAGGAGGTCGAGCGCCGGGCCGATCCCAAGGAGCCCTTCTCGGCGCTGGTCTTCAAGCTGGCCACCGACAAGCACGTGGGCCACCTGGCCTACGCCCGCGTCTACTCCGGCACCGCGAAGACCGGCGATGCCGTGCTCAATGCGGCCACCGGCAAGAAGGAGCGCATCGGGCGCCTGCTCCAGATGCACGCCAACAAGCGCCAGGAGATCGAGCAGGTCTCGGCGGGCGACATCGTGGCGATCGTGGGCCTGCGCAACGTGGCCACCGGCCAGACGCTCTGCGCGAGCCAGCACCCGATCCTGCTCGAGAACATCGACTTCCCGGATCCGGTGATCTCGATCGCGGTCGAGGCCAAGACCCAGGCGGACATGGACAAGCTCTCGGCGGCGCTCCAGCGGCTGTCCTCCGAGGACCCGACCTTCCAGATCCACGTCGACGAGGAGACCGGCCAGACCCTGATCTCGGGCATGGGCGAGCTCCACCTCGAGATCATCACCGACCGCCTCGTGCGCGAGTTCGGCGTCTCCGCCAACGTGGGCCGACCCCAGGTCGCCTACAAGGAGACCATCACCCGGACCGCCACGGTCGAGGGGCGCTACGTCAAGCAGAGCGGCGGCTCGGGCGACTACGGGGTGGTCAAGCTCGAGGTCGCGCCCGGCGAGCCCGGCAGCGGCTTCGTCTTCGAGAACGCGATCAAGGGCGGGGCCATCCCGAAGGAGTTCATCACTCCGGTCCAGCAGGGCTGCGAGGAGGCCTGCCAGGCGGGCGAGGTCTCGGGCTTCCCGGTGGTCGACGTCAAGGTGCGACTCGTCGACGGGCAGGCCCACGACGTCGATTCGTCCGAGCGCTCCTTCAAGATCGCCGGCTCGCTCGGGATGCGCGAAGGCCTGCGCCAGGGGGGCAGCGTGCTCCTGGAGCCGATCATGAACGTCGAGGTCGTCACCCCCGAGGACTTCGTCGGCGGCATCCAGGGCGACCTCAACAGCCGCCGCGGGCAGATCAGCGGCATCGAGCTGCGCGGAGCCGCCCAGGCGATCCGCGCGACCGTGCCGCTCTCCACCATGTTCGGCTACGTCAACAACCTGCGCTCGATGAGCCAGGGGCGTGCGACCTACACCATGGAATTTGCGCACTACGCGCAGGTCCCGCCCCAGGCGGCGGGCGAAATCGTCAAGACCTACTAGAGGGAGTCCGGCGTCATGGCCAAGGAGAAGTTCGAGCGAAGCAAGCCGCACGTGAACGTGGGGACGATCGGTCACGTGGATCACGGCAAGACGACGCTGACGGCAGCGATCACCTCGCGGCAGGCCCACAAGGGTCTGGCCGAG
>JASJCN010000361.1 GCA_030065975.1 Myxococcota bacterium | reverse complement strand
AGAGCGACCGGGCCACGCTGCTGTTCAAGAAGGCCGAGTAGGCGAGGCCTCCGTCCAGGCGGTCACTCGCCCTCCTTCGCGTCGGGAATCCAGCTTCCGTGGAACCCGAACGGCACCCGCTCGGGGATCTGGACGCGTGCGATCGCATCCCGTTCGGGCTGGCTCGCGTCGAGCACGATGAGCTCCGACTTCTGCGCGGAGAGATCTCGCGTGAAGGCGAGGAGGTACCCGTCGTCCTCCGCGCTTGCGCCGGAGGCCGGCACGAACACGGCCTCGCCGCCGAGGCGGCCCCCGAGGTCGTGAGCCACCGAGGTTCCATTCTGCATGTCGAACTTCACGTAGCGCTTCGCGACCAGGGGAATCTCGTCGTCGAACTCGAAGGCGTACCCGTAGCGATAGTGGCGCCCGACACGGTCGTCGGGGACACGGGGGAACTCGATGGCTCGATCATCGAGCGGTGTCTCCTTGACGTTCCCGGAGCGCGTGTCGATCGACCAGCGGTGGAGCCTCGGCTTCGACTGCGGGGCGCCGGCCTTGAACTTGTACTCCGATCGGCAGACATCGAGGACGATCTCGTCGCCCGATTCGTACGCGTTCATCGGATGGAACACGTAGCAGGGCTCGATGTCGAACCACCTCACGTCGGCGTCGGTGCCGTCGCGAGGCATGACCCCGAGTCTTGCCCCGTAGTCCTCACTCCAATGAATGGGTAGGCCGTCCGTCAGGCTGCCACCCCAGAGCGCCGGGAGATCCATGAAGATCACGAAGTTCCGTGTGACGTTGAAATCGTGCATGAAGGTCGCCGCCTTCACGGTGATGGGCTCCGACTGAAGCAGCACGCCATCGCGACTCACGCGGGAGTAGGTGAGGTAGGGCGGCGACAGCGCGTAGCCGAAGAACAGGAGCTCACCGGTCTCGGGACAGATCTTCGGATGCGCCGTCATCGAACCGGCGAGCCGGCCTCCGAAATCGTAGGGGCCGACGGTCTCGAGATTTGCGTCCACTTCGTAGGGGAGGTGTGCCTCCTCGAGCGCGAGGATGCGGCCCGCGTGGCCCACCACATGCGTGTTGGCCAGGCTGTTGTCGAGCTCCGCGAACTTCTCGAAGTAGTGGGACGACGGGTTCGCCTGATGGGGGGTGCGGACGTACCGGTTCCGATACCAGTCGGCCCGCCCCCCGCAGAGCCGCACGCCATGGATCATGCCGTCACCGAGCAGGGCGTGGGGCGAGGACCCGTTGGCGGGGTTGGGGCCCACGCGGAGGTAGCGCCCGTCGAGCTCGGGCGGGAGACGGCCCTCGACCTCGAGCGAGGTCGCCGTGGCCTCGACCTGCGTCGGCGCCCAGTTGCCCGTGAGCCAGAACGGTGTCGTCGATTCGCTCTCTTCGTGGTCCACGGTCGCCCTTTCGTCGGAAGGTCACTGGGAAGACGCGGATGCCGCGAGGTCCCGGGCCTCGGTCTCCGAGACTCCCAGGTTCTCGAGCAGTCGTTCGACCATGCGGGGCACGACCTGGGGTGGGGCGTTGCCCACCACGATCCGCCGGATCGTCATGAGGAGAAGGCCGATCGACTGATCGAGCGTGGTCTCGTCGGCGCCGCGGGTGAAGCGGCCTGTCTCGAGCCCTTCGAGGAGGTCGTCTCGCAGGTGCCCGTTGAGCTGGTTGGGCTCGCCAGGGCGATTGACGAGACGGAGCGCGAGGCGCGCCCACTGCGGGTCGGCGATCGCGTGCTCCAGGATGCGGGTTGCCGTCCTCGCGAGCCGCAGCGCCGGGTCCGAGGTGCTCTCGGGCGCCGCGTGGGCGTTCATGCCGAGCAGCTGATCGCGCATGATCGCGTCGATCAGTGCGTCGGTGTCCGCGAAGTAGTTGTAGAAGGTGCCGCTGGAGACGTCGGCCTCTTCGGTGACGTCGCGAGCCGAGAGGGACTCGCCCTTCGATCGCAGCACGCGCAGCCCCGCGGCGAGGAGGTGCCGGCGGGTCTTCTCCTTCTTGCGGTGGCCCCTGGTCAGGCGGGGTTCCGGGTCACTCGGCATACCCTGAGTCTATCCAGAATTATAATTCTGTCAATATTGAAGATGTGTCATATACTGGCTGAGATCGCTGCAAGGAGAAGCAGAACGCCCATGGAACGCTCCCCCGTCTCGCTCACTCACCTCGTCGGGGTCTCTCTGCCCGCGGTCCCCCTCTTCGGACTGATGATGCCGACGGTCGTGTTCATGCCCGCGCTCTACACGGAGCAGGTCGGGCTCGAGCTCGGGCTCGTGGGAACCGTCTTCATGGTGGCCAAGCTGTGGGACGTGCTCAGCGATCCGCTCTTCGGCTATGCGGCGGAGACGGTCCGGTTGCCCTTCGGGCGCCGCCGCCCCTGGATCGTCCTGTCCGTGCCCGTCCTGCTCTTCGCGGTCTACCGGATCTTCGTTCCGGCCGAAGACGCGGGCGCCGCCTACCTGATGTTCTGGCTCGTCGTCTTCTATGCGGGCTGGACGATGATCTTCCTGTCCCTCCTCGCCTGGGCCTCCGAGCTGTCGCAGGACTCCCACGAGCGATCCCGCGTCATGGGTGCCGTCCAGATGGCGAACGTGACGGGAATGATCGCGATCATGGCCCTCGCCGCGTTGTCCGATCGCGTGAGCGGAGGCGATGCCGTCGCGCGCGCGGAGACGCTGGCGTGGTGCGTGATCGTCATGCTGCCGCTCTTCGTCGCGCTGATGGTCAGGGTCGTTCCGGAACGAGAGGCTCGACCGGGGCCGCGGCTCGACTTCTCGAAGACGGCTCGCGCGATGTGGGAGAGCGCGCCGCTCCGCCACCTGATCCTGTCCGACCTCCTCGCCGGCTTGATGATCGGACTCGGCGCATCGCTGTTGCTCTTCTACGCGACGCACACGCTCCGGCTGGGGAGTCAGGGCAGCCTCCTCCTGCTCGTCAGCTTCGCGAGCAACCTGGCCTTCATCCCGGCATGGATCTGGATCTCCGGCCGGCTGGGCAAGAGCCGAACCATGGCATTCGCGGGTGCCTACGCGGCGATCGCCCACTCGCTGTTCCTCGTCGTTCCGAGCGGGGACTTCTTCCTCGCCGCGGCGGCCATGGCATTGGTCGGACTCTCGGGAGGCGCGTTGCAGTTCCTCCCCCGATCGATCCTCAGCGACATCATCGATCAGGCCGAGGCCGAGGGGGGCGGTCGCCACGAGGCCGCGTACTTCGCGTTGCTGACCGCGACGTACAAGTCCGGCATGGCCCTCGCCGTGGGGCTGGGTCTCTCCACACTCGCGTTCCTGGGCTTCGATCCTCGGGCTGCCGACACCGGCGGCTCCGCCGAGAGCATCCGCACCGTACTCTTCGCCTACCCGGCCGTCTTCGGCCTTGGAATCGCGCTCATGATGCATCGCTTCCCGCTCGGGCGAGAATCCGACTCGGTGCTTCGGGAGCCCGGGGAACTCGTCGAGGGGTGAGTGCAGCCGTGTTCTGCGCAACCTGCTCGCGATCGACGTGCGCGATCTCCGAGGGCAGGCCCCGCTCGACCAGCGAAACGTCGATCGTGCTGCCGTCGAACTTCGGCCCCGCGTGCCGAGCGCGTGCGGCCGCGGGCTCGGGACCGCGCGCTGGGTGGGCCGAGCGCCGCGTCAGCCCCGGATCGCTCCCTCGATGATCTCGACGAGAGCCGGAATCTGCCGCGCCGCCGTGACGCGGTCGTCCTGATGGTGGCTGATCTCCTCGGCGATCTGGTCCAGCGACATGCCCTCGCGGATGTGGAGGGGTGGAATCTGCGGCAGCACGTGGGTCTTCGCGTAGTGCTCGACGGCGACCTCGACCCTCTTTCGGACCTCCGGCTCGAGGTCCTGGAAGAAGCCTCGGTTGATCTCACGCTGGACGAAGTGGCCGAGCCGCAGCGCCCGCGCGTTGACCTCGATCCGGAGGACCTCCTCCTCCTCCTCGCCGGGCCGTCGGGAGGCGACCACGAGCAGGTCGGCGCTCCCCTGGCCGCCGTCCGGGCGACCCGGGATCAGCTCGTAGTCGACCTCGACTCCCTCGTCTTCGCGTGTGCGAATCAGCTCCACGATCCGCGCGTAGTCGGCGACTCGCGGGTTCCACCATTCGAGGGTCTGTCTGGCGAATCGCCGTGCCAGCGGGGAGCCCGAGATCGGGGCGAGGCCGACCGACACGGGGTCGGCCTTCTGCTTCTCCACCTGGTACGTAATGATCGGAGCGACACGCCAGATTCCCACGAGCGCGACCGCGAACGCACCCAGCGTCGCAGTGGCCTGGATCGTCGCGGCGACCAGGCTCCAGCGCTCCTTGAAGTCGAGATCCTTCCACGCCAAGACCGGCCCTCCCTGCGTCGGGTCGCAGGACCCCGAGCGGTGCAATTCGGCGGCCAACGCAAGCTGCGCGCTGACGACCCGCCGAGCCCTCTCGGTGGGGTGATGTGACCGGCCTCCGAGGCGCAGAGTCCCAGCTCCGACGTCCAGAAGGGGCGCTGGTGCCGTCCGCCGAGTCGGGCCGTTGCGCCCGCAGGACCGGCCTGGGAAGAGCCGCTCGTTCGTCCTATTCGCCGAACAGGCGTCGCAGCACCATGTGGGTCGGCCAGCAGACGGCGACCGGCAGCAGGGCCATCTCGATGGCGAGGTAGAGCAGGGGGTGGATCGCGGTCTGCGGTTCGAGGCCTGGACCGAATACCAGATTGATGTTCGCCGCAGGGTCGGTGACCAGGTAGGTCACCGGTAGCACGATCCAGATCAGCAGCACCTGCGCCGGCAGGGCGCGACGGTCGTAGCCGAGGGAGCGCAGCAGGAAGATCATGACCAGCGGAAGGAGCATGTGGAACAGGGAGAGGCCGCGCAGGTAGAGGGGCCGCTCCGGCTCGAACATGTAGCTCGCCATGCCGAGCAGCTGGGAGCCGGTGAGGAAGTCGACGGTCCAGGCGATCTCGAAGGGCAGGACCCCGATGGCCATCATGCTGTTGAGCAGTCGGCTCTCCGACCACAAGGCCACGAACACCAGGAACAGCGCGATGTCGGAGGCCCAGAGGAAGTTCGCAGGGCCGTAGTGGTGCCAGTAGACGGGCACGAGAACGCACAGGAACAGGCCGTAGAGGATCTTCATCCAGAGCGGAACCCGTCCGGAGCCGAGCCAAGACCGAGTCGGGGGGGAGGGGCTCACGACGACACGGAGCTCCCTTCGACGTCGAGGCGTGAGAGCACGAGTGCTCCCGACGCGAAGAGCACGACCAGTCCCAGGATCGCGAAGCGGTTGGAGCCGGTGGTCGC
>JASJCN010000360.1 GCA_030065975.1 Myxococcota bacterium | reverse complement strand
CGATCTCGACGACGTGTACCGGCTCGGGGTGCTCTCCGTGGGCATATCGGCGGCCCTGCTCACGGTCCGTCTCTACGGCCTCCCTACTCTAGCTGCACCAGGGCGAGCCCCACGGGAACCAGGAGCGCCGCTGCACCTAGAGTAGGGAGGCCGTAGAGACGGACCGTGAGCAGGGCCGCCGATATGCCCACGGAGAGCACCCCGAGCCGGTACACGTCGTCGAGATCGACCCAGAAGAGCAGCGCGTAGCCGCCCAGGAGGGCACCCAGCAGGTTGCCCAGGGTGTTCAGGCTGTAGAGGCGCCCGGCGATCGCACCCAGGTCGCCCACCTGCCCCCGCAGGTGATCGAAGAGCAGGGGCAACGACGCCCCCGAGAGGATCACCGGGATGCCGATGGCGAAGAGCACGCCCACGAAGGCGCTCAGGTAGTAGGGATAGAAGCCGGCCTCACTGTCGCGGAACAGGACGCGCAGGGTGTGGGCGTAGTACGGGGCGTCGTCGAGCGGCAGGTACAAGAGCAGGAAGCTGGCGCCGAGCAGCCAGGTGCTCGCCACCAGATGGATGGGGCGGATGCGCGGCAGCAGCGAGACGGCGAAGCCCCCGATCGCGAGACACAGCACGTAGACGGACACGACCATCGCGAAGGTGAAGTGCGACGCGCCGAAGGAGAGCCCGCCCAGCCGGATCAGCACCGTCTGGATGGACATCATCGCGAAGCCGAGCAGCATGGCGACGAGCCCGTAGAGGGCGAAGCCCTCGATGCGCGCCTCGCCCTCCTCCGCCGGGAGCGCCGTTCCGCCCCGGGCGCGCAGGCCCAGGACCAGGAAGACGGCTCCCGCGGCCAGGTTGACGACGCCCATGGCGTGGAGCACGCCCTGCAGGCCGAGGACCGGCACCAGCACGAAGCCGGCCGACAAGGCGCCCACAAAGGCCCCGCCGGTGTTGAAGGCGTAGATCCAGGCGTGCACGCGGGTCGCGTCGTCCAGGCTCCGGGCCAGGGCCTGAGTCAGGATCGGGATCGTGCCGCCCATGCAGACGGTCGGCGGCCCGATCAGCAGCACGGTGAGCAGGACGTCGATGGCGAAGCCCAGCCCGGGGGCCGTGTCCGGCAGCGTCAGGGACAGGGCCTGGACGACCTGCAGCAGCGGCAGGAAGGCCAGCGCCCAGAGTCCGATCCCGGCCTCGACCACGCCGTAGAGGAGCAGCAGCCGGGGCGGCCGCCCCTCGGCCTCCGCCTGCTCGACGAAGCGCCGGGTGATGCGGCCGAAGAGCGAGTACCCCACCGAGAGCCCGCCCAGGAAGATGCCCAGGACGGCCGCGGTGGCCTCGCTATGCGAGCCCAGCAGCGTGGCGAGGCACTTCTGCCAGGTGACCTGGTAGACGAGGCCACTGAAACCCGTCAACACGGTCAGGAGCAGCGCGATCGGGCGGATCATGAGCCTGGAACAACGACCATCGGAGGCATGGGCTTTAGGACACCGGGAAGGGGGAGAGGGATGGGCTAGAAGGCGATCACGGTACGGATCGAGCGACCTTCGTGCATCATCTCGAACGCGTCGTTGATCTGCTCGAGGGGCAGGACGTGGGTGATCAGCTCGTCGATCTTCACCTGCCCTTCCATGTACCAGTCGACGATGCGCGGAACGTCCGTCCGGCCCCGGGCGCCACCGAACGCCGTGCCCCGCCAGACGCGCCCGGTGACCAGCTGGAAGGGGCGCGTCGCGATCTCCTGGCCGGCCCCGGCCACGCCGATGATCACGGACTCGCCCCAGCCGCGGTGACAGCACTCGAGGGCCTGGCGCATGGTGTCGGTGCGGCCGATGCACTCGAAGCTGTAGTCGGCCCCGCCGTCGGTGAGCTCGACCAGATGCTCGACCAGGTCGCCCTCGAGCTCGGTGGGGTTCACGAAGTCGGTCATGCCGAAGGACTCGGCCAGCGCGCGCTTCGACGGGTTGACGTCGATGCCCACGATCTGCCGGGCCCCCACCATGCGCGCGCCCTGGATCACGTTGAGCCCGATCCCGCCGAGACCGAACACCACGACCCGCGCGCCCGCCTCCACCTTGGCGGTGAAGAGCACCGCGCCGATGCCGGTGGTCACGCCGCAGCCGACGTAGCAGATCTTCTCGAACGGAGCGTCCGAGCGGACCTTCGCGACGGCGATCTCCGGAACGACGGTGAAGTTCGAGAAGGTCGACGTCCCCATGTAGTGATGCAGCGGGCTCCCCTTGTGGGAGAAGCGGCTGGTGCCGTCGGGCATCAGCCCCTGACCCTGGGTGGCGCGGATCCGCGTGCACAGGTTGGTCTTGCGGCTGAGACACGACTTGCAGGTGCGGCACTCGGGGATGTAGGTCGGGATGACGTGGTCGCCCTCCGCCACGTGGGTCACGCCGGGGCCGACCTCGCGCACGATGCCCGCGCCCTCGTGGCCCAGGATCGAGGGGAAGAGGCCCTCGGGATCGTCACCGGAGAGCGTGAAGGCATCGGTATGGCAGACCCCCGTCGCCTTGACCTCGATCAGGACCTCGCCCGCCCTGGGCCCTTCGAGATCGACCTCCTCGATCTCGAGCGGCGCTCCGGCGGCGACGGCAATGGCGGCTCGGGTCTTCATCGCGTCCTCCTCGATCGCCCCGACCGGGTCGGGGCGATCGGCGAACCGGGGATGCTACCGGGGCTCGTGCGCTTGTCGCACCTGTTCGCGAGTGCGAACTTGGCGCCGTGAATCCCCGCCTGAAGGAGCTGCTCGGCGTCCTCGATCTGGAGGAGATCGAGCTGAACGTCTATCGCGGGCAGAACGAGCCGGGCCGCGAGGGACGGCTCTTCGGAGGCCAGGTGGCCGCCCAGGCCCTGGTCGCCGCGCGCCGGACCGTGGGCGACGTACCTGCGCACTCCCTGCACGGCTACTTCCTGCGCCCGGGCGATCCCGCCGTCCCGGTGCTCTACACCGTGGACCGGATCCGCGACGGCCGCTCCTTCCAGACCCGCCGGGTGGTCGCCGTCCAGCGCGGGAAGGCGATCTTCAACATGGCGTGCTCGTTCCACGCCGCCGAGCCGGGCTACGAGCACCAGGCGCCGATGCCGGAATCCCCCGACCCCGAGACGCTCCCGACCTGGGCCGAACGCGTAGCGGAGAACCTCGACCGGCTACCCGAGGAGGTGCGCGCCTGGGCGCCCCGGCCGCGCCCCATCGACATGCGCCACGTCCACCCGCCGACCTTCCTGGGCGGAAAGCCCGAGCCGGGCCCCACCCTCTCCTGGTTCCGCATCGAGCAGCCGCTCCCGGCCGACGACCCGGCCCACGAGGCCATCCTCACCTACGTGACCGACATGGGACTCGTGGACAGCATCGTGCGTCATCACGGGCGCAAGGGGCCGCTCGGGCCCGTCATGGTGGCGAGCCTCGACCACGCCGTGTGGTTCCACCAGCCGCCGCGAGTGGACGACTGGCTGCTGTACCAGCAGGAGAGCCCGGGCGCCCACGGAGCGCGCGGCTTCGCGCGAGGGATGATCTTCGCCCGGGACGGGACCCTGGTCGCCTCGGTCGCCCAGGAGGGCCTGGTGCGGCCCGTCGGCAAGCAGGGCAAGCCCGAGGATCGCTCCCAGTAGCGCGACCGGCGCGACCGGCGCGAGCGGCGCGGCCCCAGCGCGATCCCGGCGCGACGCCGGCGCTATGGAACGGCGCGCATCACGCGTCGTTCGGCGTGGTTCGACGCGCCCCGCGGCTGCCCCTATCGTCGTCGCCTGCGCGCGCGGTGGCGGCGGCGACGCGCGAGGATCCACGCGATGGCAGCGCCTTCCCCCGACCGGCTTCGCTTCAGCGAGGCGGAGCTCCTGCGCTCCGACGACTACGCCCGCCCGCACGTCGAGGCGGGCCGCCGGCTGCACGGCGGCTTCGACGCCGAGGGCCGCTACGTCCCGCCGCGCATGGCGGTGCGCAGCCCGGCCATCGACGCCTGGACCGAGTCCCTGCGCGCGCGCGGCGGCGACCTGCTGGCCGCGGACTCCTCGCTCCTCGACGGGCTGCGCATGCCGAACGAGGCCCAGCAGAAGCTGCTCCTCCAGGAAGGGCTGGGGCAGACCTTCTGGAACACGCTGACCATCACCGGGCACATCGAGGCGCGCGGGCGGTTGCTTTCGGACATGACCTTCCCGGAGTTCTCCGACGTGCTCGTCGAGGACACGGCCGAGATGGGGATCGGCCACCTGAACCGGGGCCTGCTCAAGGCCCACGGGATCGACGAAGGCGGCGAGCCCGAGAAGGGCATCGGCGGCCACGACATCATGTGGTTCGCGCTGCGCGACCTGGCCTTCGGCGCGGGCGCGTACCCCGAGCCGGAGGTCCCGGACAACATCGCGCGACCCGAGGAAGAGATCGTATTTCCTGAGGGAATCCGGGAAGGTCACGTCCGAACGCTGTACTTCCTCTTGAACCTGTTGATGATCGAGTTCCGGGCCGAGCGGGGCTTCCGGATGACCGAGGCGATGCTGCGGGACCCGGAGCTGTTCACGGATCGGCGAGCGGAGGCGGAGCGGGCCGCGGACATCGTGGGCCGCATCCGGGCCGACGAGGAGATCCACGTCCGCTCCCTGCGCCTCTACCTCGGAGAGCTGCGCCAGGCCCACTTCGACACGCCCGGCGGGCCGGTGCCGGGCCACGAGATCGTGGACCCGCTCTGGGAGGGCATCGTGCGCTGGGCCACCGTGGAGCAGCCGAAGCTCCAGGCCGAGCAGACGCGCAAGGTGCTGGCCGAGCGCATCCTGGCCCACGCAGACGGCGCCCGGATCCTCGCCGAGTTCGAGCGGCTCTCGGACTAGCCCCTTGTCTTCTCCCGCCTCGGGCGGCTGGCGCAACCGGGACCACACCCGGGGCCGGCTGTCCGTCTCCCTCCTCGTGCTGGCCCTGCCGATCCTGGCCACGAGCCTCGCGGGCGTCGTATACCAGCTGGTCGACCTGGGCTTCGTGAGCCGCCTGGGCGAGGAGGCCACGACGGGCGTGATCGTGGCCAACCAGTCGATCCGCCAGATCGTATTCATGCTGATGCTCGGCCTCGGCGTGGGCGTGCAGACGACGATCTCCCAGGCCATCGGGGCCGGCCGCAGCGACGACGCCGATCACGTGGCGGGACAGGCGCTGGTC
>JASJCN010000055.1 GCA_030065975.1 Myxococcota bacterium | reverse complement strand
GCGACCGGCGCGCGATTCGCCTGCGCGTCCGTGGTGGTCACGAGGGCCGCGACGTCGCCATCGAAGGGTGCCCGTCCGAGCTCGCGCCAGGCGCCGCCCTCGACGACCGGGCCGTCGGTGAAGCCCCCTTCGACCGGATCGAACCACTGGACGGCGAAGCTTCCGGTCGCCTTGCGGAGGTCGAGGCTCAGCACGCCTCCGTCTTCGTGGTAGAGCGCGTAGGCACGACCTTCCGCGGCCAGGACGTGGGTGCGGCCGCCCTCGCTCGAGGACCCGAGGCTCGGGTCCGGCGACATCTCGAGGAGCGGAAGCTCCGCCAGGAACTCGAGGGCGATCCCCGTCCACTCGAGAGCGAGGTCGAGCTCGCGCAGGTCGTCGATGCGCTGGTCCAGTGAGTGGCCCCCGCCGTCGTCCTGCACGTACCACTCGAAGCCGCCGCCTCCGGAGAGATAGGTGGGCCACATGTACTCGCGGCGGCCTCGCGGCAGCCCGCGGGCCTGATCGAACGGATCGTTCTCGATGGTCTGCGGCTCGTCGACCGAGACCACCCAGGGGACGCCGGCCGCGGCCGACCGCTTGCGCCACTCGATCACGGAGGCGCCCCGATCGAGACCCTGGAAGTTGACCTGGAAGGCGGTCATGTCGAAGTCGTCGTTCCCGAGCAGCGGCCCGTAGAACGACTCCATCTGGTTCGTGCGGATGTGGGTCGTCAGCGGGTGGTCGTAGGGATCGACGGACTTGATGTACGCGGCGAACTCCCGGCGCCGACTCGTGCCGTAGTCGTTCTCCTCGCCGAGATCCCATTCGAGGCCCAGGTGGTGGCCGAAGCGCGCCACCAGCTCCCGGTAGTAGAGCTTGCGCTCGACGCCGAGCTGGCCGTCGTCGTGATAGTTCTCGTTGCGCCCCTCGGTCTCGGCGAGCTGGAAGTGCAGGAAGATCCCGAGGCTCTGTGCGTGGGCGAAGACGGCCTCCCACTGCGCGAGCTTGCTCGTGTCGTAGTGGGTCCGGTCCTGCTCCCCGATCGTCGGGAAGGTGTCCTTGCCATCGCCCCCGATGTTCATGGGGAGGAAGTAGATGGTGTTCGAGCCCTTCTGGGCGATGTAGTTCAGCGCGCCGATGATCCCGCGGCCGGCTCCGTTGCCCCAGTCGGGGTCGCCGCTGCGCCAGTCGCGCCGATGGGCCGCATAGGAGTGGTTGCCGTTCGGCGTGTTGTCGAAGCCCTCGTAGCCGAGGAAGTTCTCCGGGATGTCGGGGCCGCCCTTGACCCACGGCTCACCGCTTCCGGCGAAGGTCAGATAGTGCGCGCCGGCGTTCTCGAGCCGCCCCTTCTCCGGGCTGCGGAAGTCGCGCCCTTCCTTGTCGCTCGGCGCGACGTCGAAGCCGCCCGTCTCGCCGTCGAACAGCAGCGGCGTTCCCGCCCCGGGATCCGTCGAGACGGCCACCGCGGCGCCTTCGCGGAACGAGGCCTCGAAGCGCCAGCGCCCGGGCTCGTCGGGCGAGAAGCGGCAGATCCAGGCATCCCCCGCCACGCCGCCCTCTCCGTCCGTATCGAAGAAGCCGGGCACGTCGTAGACCTGCCCCGAAGGGCCCGTCAGACGGCACTGGAGCCGGAAGTCCAGGAACGGATTGGGAGCGGTGCCGTCCTCGGCGTACGTGTCGCCTCGGAACAGCAGCTCCACGCCGTGCCACTGCATCGGCTCGCCGCGCAGCTCCACGGCCGAAGCACCGACCGGCATCACTCCAGCACACAGCAGGCCCAGCCACAGCAGCCGGACGAATCCCTCGCAACGCATCGACAACCCCCCCGGTGTCTGGCTGCCTCATCGGAGGCCCCCGCGATCCCTACGTGACTCGGCTCACCACTCTGAGCGAACCTACGGGCGGGTCCGAAACGCGAGATCGCCTTTCGGTTCGGGTCTCGGTTCGGGATCCGGAGCTGCGCCAGGGACGGCGCGCTCTACGCCACGCTCCTGGCGAGCCCTAGGGGACGGTGATCCCGGGGCCCGGGGGGGAGCCCAGCGCAGGTCGGAAACCCTCGAAGAAATCCGACGATCCGACCACGCCGTCCCCGTCGAGATCCGAAGAGCTGCACTCGGGTTGCGTATCGATGTCGGCTCCGAGGCAGGGCCGCAACACGTCGAAGAAGTCGGAGGCCCCCACGGTGCCGTCGTTGTCCAGGTCGGCGTCGCAGACGTCTCCGTACTGCTGGACGCCCGGCAGCGAGCTGTCGTCGTCCTGTCCCGCGTCGGCGTCCGCCTGGTCGCTGTTGAACACCTGGACGCAGTTGTCCGCCGGGTCCGCGACCCCGTCGCCGTCCTCGTCCGGTTCCGCAGCCGGCTCGATCGCATCGCAGCCGAGGTCGTAGGGCGGGATCGGGTCGGGCCCCGAGTCGACGACGTAGCGCTCCAGCTGGAGCGTGTAGCCGCCTCCGGGATTCACGCTGGGGCGGCACGGCTCCGAGTTGGAGAGCTTCATCACCCCGGCGCGGAACACGTTGGCGACCTCGATGTTCCGATGGTCGATCAGGGCACACGACGTGAGCTCGGTCCCGTCGACGAAGATCCGGAGGTCGCCCTTCCTCGCCACCCGGAAGTCGTCGAAGCGAAAGGCCAGGTCGACCCACTGCCCGACCTCGAGGACCGCCTCGGGCTCCGTGCAGTCCTCCCGCAGCTCGTTCTGGAGACGCAGCGTGGTGCCGTCCTTGTGGAAGAAGACGCCGTCGTAGTCGCCCGTCTCGGCGGTGGGATCGTCACGGAAGGCCATCATCGAGCAGCTGTCGCCGTCGTCCACGTTCTCGGCGGCGATCCGCATGCAGCCCTGCATCAGGTAGGAGCCGCCGGTCTCGGGGGGCGCCTCGTGGACGATGCCGATCTCCCGGTGGTGCACGTCGAGGTTGCCCTGCAGCGCGAAGAGGCCCTCTCCGACCTCCACGGCCTCGAAGTGATGGGAGCCGTCGGGAGCGCTCGATTCGGGGAAGGGGCCGCGATCGATCCCGGCGTAGGTTCCGACCCCGCTGTCGGCGTACGGAAAGTCGCGGCACTCGTCGTTGTTGCCGCCGTAGGCCAGCACCCCGTCGGCGTTCTCGGGAGTCTCGGGAACGCACTGGTTCCAGTTGTCCGCGTCGCGGCAGCACCAGGAGACGCCGAGGCCGGCGCTCTGGAAGTCCTCGCAGTGGTCGGCCCCCTGCTGGAGCAGGGTCGAGCACGCGGTGGGGGCGGGCTGCGCGTGGGCGAGTCCGGGCGGCAGCAGCCACGCCACCACGAGCAGGGAGAGCCGAGGAAGCGAGGAGGCTCCGCCGGGGCGGAGCGGAGACTGCCGGGAGTCGTCGCACGCGGGTGTCGCCACGGCGTGGGAGGATAGCCACCCACTCTCGCAGGGCCCGTGCGCGCCGGGAACGGCACGGGCTCGAAGGGCGCCGCGAGAGGCTTCGAGCTTCGGGGCGAGGGCCTCGATGCAGCGGGCGAAGCGGAGAGGGCGCTAGCGCGAGAGGCGCTTCAGGTCGGACAGGACGCCCTTGGCGACGGCCTTCAGCGTCTCGAAGACGCCGCCGCCGTCCGTCGCGCAGGCCTCGAAGTCCGGCACGCCCGTGGTGTTGAGCTGGCGTCGCAGCTCCTCGAGGGGCGCCGCGTTCGGGAGGTCGCGCTTGTTGTACTGGATCACGAAGGGCATCTTGTCGAGCTCGTAGCCCTGCTCCTTCAGATTGATCCGCAGGTTGTCCATGCTCTCCAGGTTGGCCTCCATGCGCTCCACCTGGGAGTCGGCCACGAAGACCACGCCGTCCACGCCCTTCAGGATGAGCTTCCGGCTGGCGTCGTAGAAGACCTGCCCGGGCACCGTGTAGAGGTGGAAGCGGGTCTTGAAGCCACGGATCTGGCCCAGGGCCAGCGGCAGGAAGTCGAAGAAGAGCGTCCGCTCGGTCTCGGTGGCGAGCGAGATCATCTTGCCCTTCAGGTCGGGGTTCGTCTTGTTGTAGATGAACTGCAGGTTGGTCGTCTTGCCGCACAGGCCGGGCCCGTAGTAGACGATCTTGCAGTTGATCTCGCGCGACGAGTAGTTGATGAACGACATGGCCCTGCGTCAGTCGGAGAAGAGGTTGTCGATGTCGTCGTCGGTGATCTCGGAGAAGGGGCTTCCGGGAGCACCCGCCTGATCCGCTTCCGACTTCTTCTGGAGCTCTTCGAAGATCTTGCCCAGCTCTCCGCTGGCCTTCTTGACCCGCAGGCGGACCAGGCCGAGGGAGCTGCGATCGTCGAAGATCACCACCAGGATCATCCGCTTGGCGACGATCGTGATGTGGAGGTTGTCCTTCACACCCTGATGGAAGTGCGTCGGAAAGTCCTCTTCCCCGATCAGCTTCGCGAGCCCGCCGGTCGCGGCGATGCTGCCCGCGGTGAGCGACGCCAGGCTCGTGGTGTCGATGCCGCGCACCTCACCGGCCTCGGCGATCAGCTGACCGTTCTTGTCGACCACGAAGACGCCCTTGGCGTTGGCGTCTCGGACCAACCGTTGGATGACGGCGAGGACCCGCTTGAAGTCCTCCTCGTACATGACGAGCTGGCTGTCCATCATTCAGGGTGGTTCCTACGTCTAGGAGAGGATCCGCAGGAGGCTGTGCAAGGTCCCGAATCGAGGGCCGTGTTCGAGTAACCCTGTCGGGGCTTCTACCCCAGGCCCCCGGGGCGGGCAAGCTGCTGGCGCTCCGGCCTCCCCTGCTTCGGCCAGCACGCGGGAGCGCTTTAGCTCCGCCATGCGGAGAATCGCCCGCTAGGAGAGCTCCTGGCGGTTCTTGAGCGAGCGCCCGACCGTCACGTGATCGGCGTATTCCAGGTCGCCACCCATGGGCATGCCGTAGGCGATCCGGGTCAGCCGGAGCCCCGTGGGCCGCAGGCGCTCGGCGATGTAGTGGGCCGTGGCGTCGCCCTCGGCGTTGGGATTGGTGGCCAGGACCACCTCCTTGAGGGTCCCCGAGCGCGCCCGGGCCTCGAGCTCGGCGATTCGCAGGTTCTCCGGCCCGATCCCGTCGATCGGGGAGAGGGCCCCGCCGAGCACGAAGTAGCGTCCGCGCCATCCCCCGGTGCGCTCGACCGCCGCGCGGTCGGCCGGCTCCTCGACGACGCACAAGAGCGCCGGGTCGCGGCGTTCGTCCTGGCAGAGGCTGCACGGGGAGACCTCGGTGAGGTCGAAGCACTCCGAGCAGAGCACGATCTCCTGCTTCATCCGCGTCATCGCATCGGCCAGCTCGGTGACCAGGGTGTCGGGAGCCGACAGCAGGAAGAAAGCCAGCCGTGTCGCGGACTTCTCTCCAATCCCGGGAAGCCGCTTCAAGTTTGCGACGAGCCGCTCGATCGGCGGCGGGGTCTTCACGCGGAGATCTCGGCGGGCGACGGAGGGCTCACGCGCGCCGATCGAGAGCGGGCCGGCAGGGCCTTCACGTAGCGCCGAGTCCCGGAATGGAGACGCCGCCGGCGGCCTTCTGCATCTCCTGCTGGACCATCTCCCGGGCGCGGGCGAGGCCGGCGTTGACGGCGGCGGCGACCAGGTCCTGGAGCATCTCGCGGTCGCCGGTCTCGAGCAGGCTCGGCTCGATCTTCACCTCGAGCACGCGAAGCTCGCCCGTGACCACGGCCGTGACCATGCCGCCACCGGCGCTCCCCTCGACGCTCTTGCGCGCCAGCTCCTGCTGGATCTGGGCCAGGCGCTGCTGCACCTCCTGGGCCTTGGCGAGCATGTCCTGCAGGTTCGGGGGCTGACTCACGCGGGGGCTCCTGGGCCGCCGCCCGGACCGAGCGGGCGGATCTCGACGATCTCCGCGTCGAGGATCTCGAGCGCGGCGTTGATGGCGGGGTGGGAGAGGGCGTCCTGCTTGGCCGCCTTGCCCTCGGGCGCCGCGGGCGCGCCGTGAGCGGGGCGCGCCGCGGCCTCGTGTCCCTCGACCTCGACGACCATGGGCCGGTCGAAGAAGCGCGAGCAGACCGCCTCGAAGGCTTCGCGCCGGGCCTCCATGCGGCGGGTGGCGATGCCCGTCGGCAGCGCGATGCGCAGGCCGTCCTCGCGCAGCTCGATGAGGCGTCCGCCTTCGAGCGCGGCGAAGCCGATCCGATCGGCCTCGAGGGCGAAGGCGTGGAGGCGATCCCAGACCACCGGCAGCGGTGCGCTGCCTGCCGGAACGTTCGCGGGGGGGGCCGCGGGGCTCGTGCCGGAATCGGGCACGGGCTCGGAGGCCCAGCTCGGCTCTTCGCTCGCACCGTGCCCGTTGGTCGCCGCAGGCTCGGGAGCCGGGCTCGCCGGGACGACCGCCGGCTCCGCGCTCACCGGCGCGGCCTTGGCCTCCGGCGCGCTCGCCTTCCGGCCTCCCGAAGAGGCGCCACCGCGGCCGCGCGAGCCGGATCCGTTTGCCGCGCTGCCTGCTCCGCCTCCGCCGCCGCCGCCGCGCAGCTGCTTCTCCAACGCCTGGAGTCGCGCGAGGAGCGGCCCCACCTCGTCGCCGGGGGGAAGCGTCGCGAGGCGCACGATCGCCATCTCGAGGACGGCGAAGGGCTCGGGCGCCCAGGCGAGATCCTCCTGCTCCTTCAGCAGGGCGCGGAACATGCGGCGCAGGCGGGCCGTCTCGGCCGCCTCGGCGATCGCGCGCAGCTCGGCCAGGTCGGCCTCCGCGGCGTCGACGAGGCCGTCCTGGCCGGGTGCGACCGCCAGCACCACGAGGTCGCGCAGCGTCTGCAGCAGCGCGCCCGCCAGGCGCTTCGCGTCGATGCCCTGCTCGAAGGCCTGCCGAGCCGCCGTGAGGGCCTCGGGCGCGTCGCCCTCGCTGCAGGCGCGGGCGATGCGCAGCACGAGCTGCGTGTCGACGAGGTCGAGCACCTCGGCCACCTGATCGTCGGCGACGCTCCCGCCGCCGTAGGAGAGCAGCTGGTCGAAGAGGGTGAGCGAGTCGCGCAGGGATCCCTCGCCGGCGCGGGCGATGGCGTGGAGGCTCGCCTCGCTGATCTCGATGCCCTCGTTCTTCGCGACGTCGCCGAGGTAGGCCGCGACCTCACCGCTCGCCACCCGCCGCAGGTCGTAGCGCTGGCAACGCGAGAGCACGGTGAAGGGGATCTTCTCGGGATTGGTCGTGCAGAACACGAAGAGGCTGTGGGGCGGCGGCTCCTCCAGCGTCTTGAGCAGCGCGTTGAAGGCCGCCGTCGAGAGCATGTGGACCTCGTCCACGATGTAGATGCGATGCTTGCCCGGGCTCGGCGCATAGCGCACCGCCTCGATCAGCTCGCGCACGTCGTCGACGCTGGTGCGGCTGGCGGCGTCGATCTCCTGGACGTCGGTGTTGATGCCCGAGGCGATCTCCCGGCAGATCGGATCATCGGGATCCGGGCTGTCGGTCGGCCCCTTCTCGGCGTTCAGGCAGCAGGCGAGGATTCGCGCCAGGGTCGTCTTGCCCGTGCCCCGGGGGCCCGTCAGCACGATCGCGTGGGGCACGCGGTCCGAGCGGATCGCGTTGCGCAGCGGCGTCGTGACGTGGGACTGGCCGATCACCTCGTCGAAGGTGCGGGGCCGGAGCTTCCGTGCGAGGACCTGGTAGGTCATGGATCCGGGGAGGGTAGGGGGCCCGGCTCGACGCCGCAGGGAGCGCACGGCGTCGGGGGCCGCGCTGCTGCCACCCCGGATCGGATCGAGACGCTGTTTGACCCTGCCGACGCCGCCAGGGGATTCGCTAGCGTCTCCCTCCTGCTGTCGGAAGGGAGGATCGCAGGGTCCTGCCCGCGTCGGGGGTCTGCGAACCCCGTCAGGTCCGGAAGGAAGCAGCGGTAGTGGGCAACCGATGGTGGATGGGTCGCCCTGCGGTCTACCCTTCCGGCAGCACGGGCTGGCCGGATGGCCGGCAGCATCCGGGCGAGCAGGAGGCCCGGCGACGGCGCGGAGCTCCCTTGCCCCTTCCCCAGTCCGAGGTCGAGCGATACGCGCGCGAGGGCTGGGCGCACCTGGGGCGCCTGCTCGACGCCGACCGGGTGGAGGCCCTGCGCGCCGAGGAGCGGCGCTTTCGCTTGCCCCAGGCGTACGGCGGCCCGGACAACGCCAGCCTCTTCGTGAACGTCCAGCTCTGCCACCGCTCCGAGGCGATCCGCGAGCTTGCGATCCGCGGCCCGCAGATCCCGGCGCTGGTCGCGCTCGCCGGGCCGAACCTCTGCCTCACCCACCAGCAGTTCGTGACGAAGCTCCCCGATCGCGGCGAGCAGCGCAGCGACGTGCCGTGGCACCAGGACGACGGCTACGGCCCCCTCGATCCCATGACCGACGTCACGGTCTGGATCCCGCTGATCGACACCGACGCCCGCAACGGGGGCATCCAGATCGTCCCCGGCTCCCACCTCGGAGGCGTGCTGCCCCACGACCGCTCGGGCATCAACCCCGTGCTGATCGAGACCGCCAAGCCCGAGAACACCGTCGCCGTCGACCTCGCGGCCGGCGAGGCCATCGCCTTCAGCGGGCTCACGCTCCACGGCTCCGGCCCCAACCACGGCGATGTCGAACGGCCGGCGCTCTTCCTGCGCTACTGCGACCCGCACGCGCGGATGCTGTCCGAGGGCGGGCGGCCCGTGCTCGAGGACGCCCACTCCTGGATGGTGGCGGGAGAGGCCTGAGCATGGGGCTCGCCGACAGGCTGCTGGCGGCCGAGCGCAGGCTCTGCCGCGAGCTCGACGCGCTGCGCTTCGCCGCGCCGACGAGCCACGTGTACAACCCGCTGGTCCATGCCCGGCGCCCCCACGCGCAATTCCTGCGCCGCTACGCGGAAACGACGAAGCGCGTGGTCTACCTGGGCATGAACCCGGGGCCCTACGGCATGGTGCAGACGGGCGTGCCCTTCGGCGAGGTCGCGCTCGTTCGCGACTGGCTCGGGATCGAGGCGCCCGTCGACCGCCCGGAGCCCGAGCACCCCAAGCGCCCGGTGGACGGCTTCGCGTGCACGCGCAGCGAGGTCTCGGGCGCGCGCCTGTGGGGCGCCATCGCCGACCACTTCGGGAAGCCCGAGCGCTTCTTCGCCGACTCGTTCGTGCTGAACTACTGCCCGCTCGTGTTCATGGAGGAGAGCGGCCGCAACCGCACGCCCGACAAGCTGCCCGCCGCCGAGCGCGACCCCCTCTACGCCGCGTGCGACCGGCACCTGGCGCGGAGCGTGGCCCTGCTCGAGCCGAAGTGGGTGGTGGGCGTCGGGCGCTTCGCCGAGCAGCGCGCGCGGGAGGTTCTCGGCGAGGAGGGCCCGCGGATCGGCTGCGTCCTCCACCCGAGCCCCGCGAGCCCCGCCGCCAACCGCGGCTGGCGCGAGGCCGCCGAGCGGCAGCTCCGCGAGCAGGGAATCTGCACGTAGCCCGCAGAACGCGCCGCTAGGAGACCCGGGGGATTCGCCCTACAATGGGCCCGCCATGCGTCCGCGCTTCTCCGACCTCGCGATCTCCCCGCGAAGCCCGCTCGGCGTCGAGCTCACCCGCCGTCGCTTCCTGCAGGCCAGCCTCACGGCCGCCGCCGGCCTCGGGACCGGGCTCGGGCTCGGCTGCGATCTGAGCATCCCCGAGTATCCCTTCACCCTGGGCGTCGCCTCGGGCGATCCCCTCTCGGATCGCGTGATCCTGTGGACGCGGCTGGCGCCCGACCCGCTGAACGGCGGCGGCATGCCCGACACCCCCGTCACCGTGATCTGGGAGATCGCGGACGACGAGGCCATGAGCCAGGGGCTGCGCTCGGGCGTCGCGGTGGCCCACCCGAGCCTCGGCCACAGCGTCCACGTCGACGTCCCGGGCCTCCTGCCGGAGCGCTGGTACCACTACCGCTTCCACGTTCCCGGCTGGACGAGCCCCGTCGGTCGCACCAAGACCGCCGCCGCCGTGGGCAGCAACAACCAACGGCTGCGCTTCGCCACGGCTTCGTGCCAGAGCTACACGAGCGGCTTCTACACCGCCTATCACCACATGGCCCAGGAAGACCTCGACCTCGTGGTGCACCTCGGCGACTACATCTACGAGGGCGGCGTCGGGAGCGGCGTGCGGCCCCACAACAGCGGCACCGTCTTCACCCTGCCCGAGTACCGCAACCGCTACGCCCTCTACAAGACCGATCCCAACCTGATGGAGGCCCACCGGATCTTCCCCTTCGTCACCACCTGGGACGACCACGAGGTCCGCAACAACTACGCGGGCCTGGTCGCGACCGAGCCGCCGATCACCCAGGACTTCATCGATCGGCGCGCCGCCGCCTACGCCGCCTACTACGAGCACCTGCCGCTGCGGGTGCTGCCGCCCAAGGGGCCCGATCTCGAGATCTTCCGCCGCCTCGACTTCGGCGACCTGCTCTCGATGTTCGTGCTGGACACCCGCCAGTACCGCACCAACCAGGACTGCAACGACAACATCGGCCAGCTCTGCGCCGGCTTCCCCAACCCCGACGGCACCATGCTCGGCGACGTCCAGGAGGCCTGGCTCTTCGACGGTCTGGACGCTGGGGGCGGCCTCTGGAACACGCTCGCCCAGTCGGTCTGGTTCACTCCGGTGCTCGGCCCCAACTTCGACCAGTGGGACGGCTATCCCCTGGCGCGCGACCGCATCCTCGACTTCGTCGAGAGCCGCGGCGTCGAGAACCTGGTGGTTCTGACCGGCGACATCCACGCCTCCGGCGCCGCCTCGATCGTGCGCGACTTCAACGCGGAGAAGTTCTTCGGCGCCGAGTTCGTCGCGCCCGGCATCTCCTCGGTGAACGGCTCCCCCGACCTGATCAACGGCGCCTTCGGCTTCTTCTCCTACGTCGAGTACGTGAACGGCCGGAGCCAGGGCTACGTGCGCCACGACGTGGGGCGCACCGAGTGGCGCGCCGATCTGCGCCGCGTGCTCACGGTTCGTACGCCCGGCGCCGACATCGAGACCGAGGCCAGCTTCGTGGCGGACGTGGGCGTTCCCGGAATCCGGCCCGCCTAGCGTCGCCTGCGGGCCAGGAAGCAGAGCACGGCAGCGAGCGCCAGTCCCCCGGGCTCCGCGACGGCGAACGGGTAGAGGACGTCGCGCCCGCCCGCGTCGTCGTTCGTGAGCTGCGTGAAGAGCAGCGCCACGCACACGTCGTCCACGTTGGGCCCGCAGGGGCGGTTCGACATGATCGACTGATCGTTGCGCTGTCCCGACACGAGGAGCCCCGCGAAGGGATCGGCGGGATCGATCACGATCGGGTTCAGCGGGTCGAAGTCGGTGTCGTAGTTGGTGTTGAACTCGAAGGAGTTGGGGTGCCCGAGCCCGATGGCGTGGCCGATCTCGTGCATGAAGAAGCGCTGGATCGCGGCCGCTGCGGCCTCGATGCCGAAGTCGAAGGACTGGGCGAAGAGCGCAAAGCGGTCGATGTCGAAGTAGATCTCGGCCTCGGTGATGCGATCGCCCGGCAGCCCCATCCCGTTCGTGAGGGTGCGAGCCGGATCGAAGACGCTCACCGGAATGGCCACGCCCGTGACGCCGGGGAAGGGGAACTCGGCGGTCTCCACGGCGAACAAGCGCAGGGGGTCCGGCGAGGTCGAGCCCACGTCGAACCCGTCGAGGGTGACCTCGAAGCGCAGGGCCGGTGACTCCCAGGCGCGGAAGGCGTCCACCACGGCCTCCCGCAGACGCGTGCGCTCCGCGGCCGTGAGGTCCACGGGGATCAGCCGCTGGATCAGGTCGGCCTCCACCGCCACCGGGATCTCGACCGGCCCGCCTCCCGGCGCCGCCCAGCGGGCCGCCTCGGCGGCCGCGGCCTGAGCCGGGGCGCCGAAATCCGAGAGGAAGGAGAAGGAGAGGGCGGGGAGCGGGAGGGCGAGCCCGAGGCAAGCGAGGAGCGCGCCAGCTCGGGGGCGAAATCGGAAGGCAGGCATCTTCGTCCAAGTGGCCATGAGGAGCCCTCAGGTGGCATCTGGAGCTCCAGCGCCGCGCGTGACGCCGCCGGCCCCTGTGGGTACCCTCCCCATCCGCCTTCGGGCCGCCGCGGAGAGGTGGCGGAGTCCGGTTGAACGTGCCTGACTCGAAATCAGGTGTACTCGCAAGGGTACCGTGGGTTCGAATCCCACCCTCTCCGCCATTTCGTGCGCCCGTGGATGGGATCAAGGCGAGGGCACGACGAGATTCACGATCTCTGCCCGCTCCTCGAGGGTGAGGTGCTCGTACGCCGCGGCTGTTCCCAAGAGGGAGTCGGCCGCATCCGTCGCCTCTTCGACGGTCGCCCGCTGGGCCAGCAGTTGGAGAATCGCTGCCTTGCCTCCCGGAGGCAGGTCGAAGTCGAACTTCACTTCCGAGAAGCGCGGATTCTCCTGCTCGACTCGGGTCGGCTCGAGAAGTGCTCCGGGTCCCGAGAAGGCATGGGCAACCGTTGCGCCCGATCCGGTCCACACGATCCAGTCGTCGTCCAGGCTCGCCACCGCGTCACCGCTCGAAGTCGCTTGCACTGCGTGACTCGGGTCGATCCGGCTCCGTAGCAGCAGCGTCGTGCTGGAGGCCTCGGTGCTGCGGTTCTCCACGGTGTCGATCACCCGAACGAAGCCGTCGGTGTCCGAGACGAAGCTCTCTCGCGTCACGAGCAGGCCGTCGTACGTCCTTCGATTCGTGCGGATGGTGCGACCGCCGTCGAGAACCACGGCCTCGAACGCTCCCGGCGTAGCGGACCAGAATGCGGGAATGATCCGCGCCTGGGTGCCGGGAATCGACACGCGGTCGAACTCGACCCTCCAGCTCGCGCCCTGGCCATCCACCAGATCCAGTCCGCCCTCGAAGGGTGTCGTCGTGACCGCCACGTCGTCGTCCGGCACCGACGGGTTGCTGCCATCGAAGAGCACCTCGCCGCCGTCGCTGCGTCCGCCGCCGTCGCTGTCGCGCACCAGCGGGTTCGTGCCCACCGCGAGCTCTTCCCCATCCCACAAGAGGTCGGCATCGCTGTCGTTGGTGCGCGGATCGGTTCCGTAGATGAACTCCTCGTCGGCGTCGACGAGGCCGTCGCCGTCCCGGTCTCCCAGCGGGTCGAGGGGATCGGTTCCCAGGATCACTTCGCGTCGGTCATCGAGCCCGTCTCCGTCCGTGTCCGGGTCCGTCGGGTCCGTGCCTCGGGGCACTTCATCCCGGTCTTCGAGCCCGTCGCCGTCGGCGTCGCCCCTGAAGTCGAGAGGGTCGAGACCGAGACCGACTTCGAAGCCGTCGAGCAGGCGGTCGAGGTCGGTGTCGGGATTCAGCGGGCGCGTGCCGGCTGCGATCTCGTCGCCGTCGAGCAGGCCGTCGTCGTCGCTGTCCGGATCGTCGGGGAGGAGCTCGAGATCCTGCTCCTCGAGCGAGGTCAGGCCGTCCCCGTCCGGATCTGCGCCGCCGTCGCCGGCGGTGAGCGGATCGAATCCGGCGTGCGTTTCGAAGCCGTCGAGGAGTCCATCCCCGTCCGTGTCCGCGAGCAGCGGGTCCGTACCGAGCGCCGTCTCGTCGGCGTCGGACAGGCCATCTCGATCGAAGTCGTCCACGACGAAGAAGTTCACGATGTCGCGCTGGTCGTCGGCGGAGAGGCCCTCGCGGGTGTCGCCCCGCAGCTCGAGGACGTGCCGGGCCTGGCCCGCCGCATCCTCGAAGGTCAGCTGCCGCGTCACGAAGTGCATGAAGATCCGTCGCTCTCCAGCGGGAACGACGAACGTGGCGCGCGAGCTGCCGTGGGAGGAAGAGGCGCCTTGATTCAGCTCCGGGACGACTGGGGTGGAGACGAAGGGCCCGCGGAAGACGTGGGCAACGACGGGAGCCTCGTCCACCGGGCCGTCGTCCGCGATGACGACCTGGTCGCGCTCTTCGAAGGGCGGGACTCGGCCATCTTCTGATTCGATCCGCGCCGCGAGGAAGCCCATGCTGTCGTAGATCACGACCTGGGCCACGATGTCCTGGTCTCCTCGATTCTCGAGGATCTCCAGGTAGCGAACGAACGCATCGTTCTCGGGCACGAAGACCCTGCGGCTCACGAGCAGGCCCGAGAGGGCGTCGGGCCCGAAGGTCAGCTCGCGTCCGGTCGGGTCGGCTGCGGCGCTTGCGGCATCGAAGTAGGTTGGCCCGACCGAGAGACGTGAGGCCGACGACAACGCGCCGTCGCCGCCGCTCTGGAGCCCGCCGTCGGTAGCCACGTTCCAGAGGAAGCCGTCTCCGTCCACGAGGTCGACCGGCAGGCGAGGCTGCGGCCGGTCATCCGTCGGGTCCGTGGGCGACGTCGCATCGACCAGGATCTCGGCCCCATCGTCGCGGCCGCTGCCATCGGTGTCGGCTCGAAGCGGATCGGTGCCGTAGAGCACCACCTCGTCGCGATCGCTGAGCAGGTCCCCGTCGCTGTCCGTCTTCGCCGGGTCGGTGCCGAGAAGGATCTCCTCGCCGTTGGTGAGGCCGTCTCCGTCGTCGTCGCCCAGGCCGTCGCTCGGGTCGAGCGGATCGAAGGCGATGCGGATCTCCTTGCCGTCGGGAAGGCCATCGCCGTCGCTGTCGGGTTCGTCCGGGTCCGTTCCGAAGTCGGGCTCGTCGACGTCGGGCACGCCGTCGCCGTCGCGATCGACCAGCGGCGACTCGATCCGAGGGACGGGATCGATCAGGGCGCTCTGGAAGAACGCCACCTGCTGGCGCAGGCTCTCCACGGCGCCCTGCGCGCAGTAGTGTCCTTCGCCTTGCCGCAGGCAGCCGAGCGTGGCATCGAGGCCTGGAGCGTTGAGCGGGACGAACTGCTGGAACGCAGCCGTCGTCTGCGGGTCGACATTTCCGACCAGAGGCCCCGATGCGATCGGCAGGAAGGAGACGGGAGCGGGCGCCGGCGCGAGCTGCGGGATGAAGCCCAGCTGCGCGGCGAGGGAGCGGGTCGCGTTGTTGGGAACGAGGCGGTCGCCCACGCCCTCCGTGACGAGCACGCTGGGCTTTCGCGTCGTTCCCGCGACCGTCACGGGGTTCGCGTACGCGAAGGCCGCGTGGTTCTGGGGGTCCTGGGCGTCGTAGCGCAGCTGCATCAGCACGAAGCCGTTCCATAGATCCATGGGGCCGGCATTGGGTGCGACGGCCGGCAGGAAGTCCAGGATCGAGTCCTCCGGGAACTCTTGGTCCTGGTGGAAGAGGACCTCGGTGAGGCGCGAGCCGCCGGCCACCAGCGCGGCTGCTCGGACCTCGGGGGCGTACGCAATGAACGCCTGACCGTGGTTGGCCCCCTGACTGGTGCCCAGGTACGAAATGGGCTCATCGACCGCGAGATCCGGGATCCCGTCCGGAGCGCCGGAGGGGGAGAGGTCGAGATCCTGCAGTGCCGAGATCAGCCGCAGCAGCATGAGCTGGTCGGCGTAGGTCTGCGTCCAGATGTCCGGCATCTCGCCGAAGACCGTCAGCGAGAGGAGGACGGACAAGACTTGGTTGGGGACGTCCCCGAGCTCCCGGTTGAGGGCGTCCGTGAAGCCGATCACGCCGAAGCCGGCGTCGAGCAGGTGCCCCTGCGACGGAACATCGAAGCGCGCCGAGCCCGGGTTGCCATGCTGGTACATGACCAGCGGGACCGGAGTTGGCTCCGCGTCCGGGTACACCAGCGTGAAGGGCACCGTGTGCGAGCCGGTGGAGCGCGGCCGGCCCCAGGGATCCCGGGCGAGCACGTTGAAGTCGCGCCAGGACGGGACCTGGAAGGTGCCGTTGACCTGGAGCCGAGGCGGGCTGCCAAGGACTCGCGTGTCCGTGATCTGGAACGGCGGATCGTCCATCGCGTCGATCTGAGCCCGGATGGACAGCATGTCGTCCGGGATCTCGTCCATCGTACGCACGGTGAAGCGCAGGACCAACGAGACGTCCTCTGCGGGAAGAGGGGGTGACGCCAGGGCGCCGAGGACCTCCGTCGCGAGTGCGCGGGCCGCGGGGATGGACGGGTGCTCGAACGTTCGGGGCGGTTCGAGCGCCCGCAGCTGGAAGTCCGAGGGGTAGTAGTAGCGGCCCCGATCGCTCAGGACACGACGGGAGACGACGAGGCCGTGGCGTCTTCCCGGCGTGAGGGGAATGGATGGGTGCAGGACCAGCGCGTGGGTATCGGGTGCACTCTCAACGCTCGTGGTCGTGGGGGTTGCGACGAAGGGAATGCGCCGCGCGATGGACTGGCTGCCCGGGGCGAGCTCGACGAGCCAGATGGGCGAGAGGTCGTCGGTCGAAGCCGCTGCCGTCTCGGGAAGGGTGGCGGGGTCGACGGGTTCGCTCAGCTGGATCGTGATGGCGCCGAGCGGGCTCCACCCGTCGAGGGTCTGCGTCTCCTGGAGCAGGTTCGCAAAGACGTTGGCCACATCGGGCTCTCGTGCCGGCGTCGGAATGGCAAGGCGAAGGCCCGTGGCGTTGGAGGGGGAGGGCGCGGTCAGGAAGTCGTCGGGAAGGGGGTCGAGGCGTGCAGGATCCGTACGGTCGTAGAGCACCCGCGCGCTGATCCCCGTGCTGGTATGGAACGGGTGCACCTCTACACCGGACTCACCGAGCCAGGAGATCTGGCAGGTGCTGCCGCCGCGCAGCGCCGGACTCGGATTGAGCGCGACCCGGCCGTCCGGGGTGGAGTGGACGTCCACGGAGAGCACCTCGTCGCGGCAGGTGAGGGCGAGGGACGCGAGCTGGCCTTCTCGCGTCGGAAGCGACTCGAGGCTCAGCGTGGGCCAGGCGGTAGGGGAGACACCGAGGGCGCCCCATGCCGGGTCGATCTCGCGCACGCGAGGAACGCTGCGTGCCTGGAAGGCCAGGGCGCTCGCGTCGAAGGGTACGGCGCGGTCGTGAGCGAGCCGAAATCCCTGGCTCGCCGAGACACTCTCCCCCGCCGCAAGGAAGGGGACCTCGATCTCGCTCTCGAGCAGTCGCGTGGCCGGGTCGCTGCTGGTCACGTCGATCCGCAAGCCGCCCAGCGGAGCGTTCGAGCCGTTGCGGACCCGCACCGCGTATCGGTAGGCGTACTCCGTCCGCCCCAGACGTACCTTCTCGATCTGCTGGAACGACAGCGTGAGCTCGCCGAGCACGACCTGCTGCCACGGCTCGCACGCCACCAGCCAGGTCAGCTGGGCAAGAAGGCACAAAGCCACAGACCCGCGATGCGTTCGCATCCCCACCCCCCAGTGAGCAATCGCGATCGACTAATGCCTAGTGGATCGGATCCATCTCCGCACGCTGGCGGCCACGTTCCCGGGATCCTAGGGTCCCCGCACCACCGAGGTCTGCCATGCTCCGGCTTCATCGCGTCTGGATACTGATGCTCCTTGGCTGGCCGGTACTCGGCACGTCGGCCTCGGCCACCACGATCCTGTCCACCGCTAGTGATCTGCCCGATGAGATCGCAGGAAGCGACCTCTGGCAGGCTCGCTATCGCGTCTCGGGATTCGACTTCGACGTGGACCATGGCTTCACGATCGAGTTCGACCGGTCCCTCTATTCGCAGCTCGAGCTGCCCGCAGCTCCCCTATCGCCCGATTGGGACATCCTCGTCCTGCAACCCGACCCGGGACTCCCGGACGATGGCATCTACGACGCGCTGGCCCTGGTGGACGGGGCGAGTCTCGGCATCACGTTCGTCGTCGACTTCGTCTGGCTCGGGGCAGGTGAGCCAGGGGCACAGCCCTTCGAGATCTACGGACCCGGGTTCGTGACTCTCGAAGTCGGGATCACGACGGTGCCTGATCCCGGCATGCCGCTCTCGAGCGCCGCAGCCCTCGTGGCGTTCATGGTCTCTCTTCGAGGCGGACATCGTCCAAGAGGCGACTGATGGGTGCCGACACGGCGGGCGGGCCGCCCGACCTGTTCGAATCCCACCCTCTTCGCCATTGGCTCCCGACCGCGCCGGATCACGGGCAGGGCCCTCCGTTGCAGACGTTCCCCCCCGTATCGGTCCCGTTGAAGACGGTCGAAGCTCCGTCGATCGAGTTGTCGCCGTAGGCGACGCTCGCTCCCAGCGAGAGCTGAAAGCCGCCGTTCGTGTCGACGCTGTTGTCGCGCACGCTGCCGCTCACGGAGACGACGATGCCGTCGCCAGCGTTCGAGCTCACGGTGTTCTGTGAGACGAACGAGCCGCGAAAGCCGGCCTTGATCCCGTCGTCTCCGCTGCCCGAGACGACGTTCCCGCTGACGATGCTGCCGCTCCCGACGACGATTCCGTCGTCGTCGTTGTCGACGGCGGAGTTCTCGGCCACACGGACGGCTGAGCCGGCATCGATGCCATCGTTCCCGTTGCCCGCGACGAGGTTGCGCAGGACCACGCTGCCTCGTCCCGCTGCGATGCCGTCGGACCCGTTGAAGGTCGCCGTCGACTCGCGGACGATCGAGGCGGCGCCCACCCGGATCCCCCTGCCGTTCTCCTGCGCGTCCACCTGCTCGACGCGGGCCCCGTCGCCCAGGGACACGCCGTCACCGGCCATGTGGAAGATGCGGCCGTTGCGCACGCTCACGTTCCGGAACGCGTCCTGGACCACCGCCACGCCCGCCCCGGAGCCGCTCCCGGGCTCGCACGGGCCACCGGGGAAGCCCACCCGGAAGCAAGTGATCGTGAAGCCTCCGAGGTCGACCCGGGCTCCGGCCCGGGAGACCTGGATCGCGTTCTGCGCAGGTGAGAGCGTCGTGAGGTTGCCCGTCAGGCGGTAGCTCCCGGTCGCGCCCGAGGCGCCCGTGATGGTGACCGGGAACCCCGGGTCGTCCCCGGGGAAGCACCCCGTGGTGGTTGCGCAGACCTGGTTGATCTCGAATACGCCGTCGCCCGCGGCGGTGGGTGCGCTCGCTGCCAGGACGCCAAGGGCCAGGAGCAGTTGCCCCCGCAGGGCAATCCCGGCACCCGGGACCCCGCCTCGTCGGAATCTCATCGTGGTTCCTCCTCGTGGAGGCCCGATCCTGATGGGACCCGGCGTCGAATGCCTGATCCTTGCCGGATCTCCAGCGAATCCGACCTCCGGGAGGCGCGGATGCCTTCACCGGCGCCGCATCGAGGCGCTCGCCGGCTGACCTTCGTCAGGAAGGCGACCAGCAAGGTGCGCGGCCCGGTTCGGCGGCACCGGGTTCGGCGGCCCATTCCCCGAGTCGCGGCGCAGCAGGGCTCAGCGCGATCCGGACTCCAGCGCGTCGTGCGCGGCCGCGCCGAGCTCGGCGCGCGACTGGATCCCCAGCTTGCGGAAGATCGACCCGACCTGGTTCGCGACGGTGTTCGACGCCGTGCCGCGGCGGCGCGCGATCTCGGCGTTCGAGCGGCCCGAGATCACCAGCGTCGCGACCTCGCGCTCCGCGGGCGTGAGCCGGGCGGCCAGGGCCGGATCGAGCACCGCGTGACAGCCGACCAGCACCGGCTGGTCGCCGATTCGCGCCTCGCGCAGGCGGCTCCGCACGCCGCCCGGCGCGAAGAAGGCCGCGAGCTCGGCGCGCGACTGCAGGCCGAACTTCCGCGCCGCGCGCGTCGCCGCCATCGTCACGGTCGACAGCGAGAGTCCGAGGTCGTACGCGATCTCCTTCGTCGATCGTCCGGTGCCGACCAGCTCGGCGACCTGCGCCTCCCGCCGGGTCAGGCCGCGCGGGTCGAGCGTGTGCGGCTCGTTCGGAATCGCGACCAGGAAGCGACGGCCGTCGCTGTCGAAGCGATCGACGAGGCTCCACCGCCCCGACACGAGCCCCTGCCAACGCGCGAGGCCCTCCTCGGGGTCGCTGCGGCCCGCCGAGGTCCGCACGCGGTCGACCGCCGCGACGGCGTGGCGCAGCGCATCGCGTGCACTCCCGGTGCGCGCCCGACCGCGCAGCTCTCGCACCCGGCCGTCGGGCTCGAAGACGCCCTCGAACGAGACTTCGCTGACCCGTCGGCGTAGCCGACAACCCGCGGCCACGTGCGCGATCGCCCGGTGCCAGCAGCGCCGCTCCGCGGGAGACGTGCGGGTCTCCTGGACCCGCGCCGACGACAGCAGCACGATCCGGTCCGCGTCGACGTGGCCCGAAACGTTCACGAAGTCGGCCCCGACGCGCCCGGTCGCCTTCGCGAGCTCGGCCCGGGCCTCGGGCGCCGCGGCGAAGACGCGCTCGCTCAAGGAGCTGACGACGCCTCCGGTGCGCCAGACCAGATCCAGCACGTGCGCGGGCGCGCCGTCGTGGATGCGTCTCGCCAGCGCCCGCGCGCCCGCGGAGCCGGAGGTCTCGACCTGCTCGATCACCGGCCGCCCCGTGTCGGTTCCCGCCACGAAGAGACCGACAGGCAGCTCCGCGCCGAACAGCGGCACCGCCGCCTCCGCGATCCGATGGCCCCAGTCGGCATCGCTCCCCGACAGGTCGTAGCAGCGTTCGATCAGCTCGACCCAATCGCCCATGGCGCTCCGCCTCCGACCCGATCACCCCGCAGACCGACAGGCTAGCAGCGCAGCGGCCCGGTCGAGGCGGCATGCGACAAAGTGACCATGGGCCGGACGGGGCACGGCGAATCAGGCCCCCGTGGAGCGCGCGGAACGGATCGAGCGACAAACTCGCCATGTCCCGGAGCGCGCGTCGCCCATAGGCTTCGGGCTCCATCGACAAGGAGCCCCCATGCGATCCGCATCGATCTCCGACCGGCGACGCTCCACTCGAACTCCCGGCACCTCCGTGCGCGCGGGATGGCCCTCGCTTCGCGCACTCGGGGTCCTGATGACCGCGCTCGTCCTCGCCCAAGCCGCCGACGCCCAGGTCCGGGCCGTGCGTGAACCGAGCGCGCGCCCCGGCAGCTGCGACGGCGTGCTCGACTACGCCGACGAGCTCGTGCCTGGCGCGTTCCAGCTCGTCGGTCGGACGCCGACGATCGACGGGCGCGTGCGGGTCGAGCTCTCGACCGACGTGACCGACGTCGCCGGCGTGCGCTTCGCGGCTGCGAGTGCGTTCCCCGATCTCGCCGGGCATGAGGATCTCGATGTCGTCGAGGGTTCGGTGTGGCCGGCGGAGTTCGACGCGATCCCGACGAGCGGCACGGCGGCGAGCGTCGAGACGCTCTCGCTCGAGCTGCCCGACGCGAACGTCGCCGAGCTGCTCGCTCGACTCGCCGATGGAAGGATCGAGACGACCGTGCATGCGGACGAGGAGCCGGTCGTCCGCGACGGGATCCGCTTCGCGATGTGGAGCGGCGGCCTCGACTGGGCGTACGGCGTCGCCGAGCAGGAGTTCGGGGACAATCGTTGGGGCGTGACCGCGACTGGCGCTCCGTCGGTGCCTCCGTACGAGCCCGGAGCCAGGTATTCGTTGGTGCTCCGCCTTGCGGCCATCGAGCCCGCCTTCCCCGACATCCCGATCTACGACGGGGACGGGGAGACCTTCGAGTCCCTCGACCACCTGATCGACGACACGGAGATCTGCCCGAGTCCCGTCGGGTGCTCGCCGTCGGAGACGATCTACCTGGCCGCGGGGAGTGATCCGCTGTGGTTCGTGCCGGAGTCTGCCCACTTCGTTCGCATCATCAGCCTGTCTCGTGGCTACATCCCGTTTCCGCCCGATCACGTTCGCTACGACCTGCTCGTCGAGCGCTCCGATGCCGACGACATCGAGTCGATCTACGAGAGCGCGAGCTTCTGCAATGGCAACGGCGGCGACGTCGACGACCCGGTCCAGGTGACGCGGATCGATCGAGAGAGTCTCCTGCCCGATCTCCAGCCCCTCCTCGATCGTGAGCGCGACGAGCAGGGCCAGCCGATCCGCTTCAACGGCATCGACTTCGGCGGCGTGACGATCTCGGGGCAGATGGCCGGCCACGTGCTGAAGCCGCGGCTGCAGGTGCAGGTGCGGCCGGGTCGCAAGAAGATCCTCGCGAGCCTCGACACGGAGCTCAGCATGACGGCGGAGATCCGCGCGGGCGTCGGCGACACGTTCGGCGACTCACGAGCTCTCTACGATCTGTGCTTCCCGCTGCCGAGCCTGCCGATGGGCCCGATGAACTTGAACATGAACCTCGAGCTGCTGCACGAGGTGTCCCTCGAAGGCGGGCTCGCGGCGGGCGCGGTCGTCGGGTTCCAGAAGCGCTTCGACGCCGGTGTCACCGTCGGCTACGACTCGGCCGAGCCAGACCCCTTCATCCGCGAGCATCGCCATGGCGACGGCCATCCGGTCGCGTTCACGCCGCCGACGCTCGGCACGGCGGTGGGCGCCGGGATCCAGGTCGGCAGCGACGTGCGTGCGACGCTCCGCATCGGCGCGCGCTACCCGTACTGCAACACCGGCGTCGGTGCGTTCCTGAACGCCCACGCGTACGGCGCACTCGACGTGACGCCGCTGCAGACGCCCGCCTGGCGGATGCACCACGGCGCCGAGCTCACCGGCGGTCTGGACTTCCAGCTGCTCGGCTTCCCGCTGGTCGCGTTCGACACCGAACCGCTCTTCACGCCGGGCGCCGACGAACGCACCGGTGGCACCGCGGCTGCGGTGGCCGCGACGGCACCGGGACTGTTCGCGCCCGCCGCCACGGCGCCGGCCGCCATCGGCGCCGACCAGCGATGGGCTCGCGCGTACGAGCAGATCCTCGACCCGAACGGGATCGTCTCGACGTCGATCTTCGCGTTGCCGGACGGGGGCGCCCGCGTCCTCGCGAGCCAGGGCGTGAGT
>JASJCN010000359.1 GCA_030065975.1 Myxococcota bacterium | reverse complement strand
TCGCCGTTGTCGTTCCAGATCGACGGCCACACCCAGGGCGTGCCCAGGTACGCGTTCGAGATGTCCCAGAGGGTGTCTCCGCCCACCACGATGTGGATGCGGCCCTGACGTCCCTCGGAGTCCCATCCAACCGCGCCCAGCGCCGGCGGGTTCTCGGGATCCACGGCCGGCGCCATCGCAGCGGGCGCGGGATCGTTGGCCCACTCCTCGAGCTCGGGCGTCTCGGAGGGCACGGCGTCCGCCATCGCCTCGGCGGTCTCGGCGACCTCGTCCGCGGCGGCTTCGGCCGCGGCCATGCCGTCGTCGATGGCGGCCTCGCCCTCGGCGAGCCCCTCGTCGAGTGCGGCGGCGGCGTCCTCGATCGGGACCTCCGCCGGCGCCCCTTCGTGCTGGTCGGCAAGCGCCGGCGCAGCCAGGAGCAGGAACAGGATCGCGTGGATCCACAGAAGCTTCGCGGGACTCATGGTCTCCCCCCATCCGGCGTCCCAAGCAGAACGCACCGCAGGAGGTATCGGCCGGCCCCTTGAGGGCCTTGACCGAAGACCCGAGCCCCGGGGGCACGATCGATGCGTTTCCGCCCCGATCGGCCCTCGGACGTCTCGTCTCGCTAGTTGAGGCGCTCGATCAGCGCCTTCGCCTCGCCGTACCAGCCGGGCTCCTCGACCGTACCGCCCGCGGCCTGGCGGGCCTCGGCGTAGGCCTGATGGTCGGCCAGCGCGGCCTCGGCGGTGCTCTTGGCGTTGGCCGTGTCGCCGCTGGCCTCGTAGGCCTGGGCCAGGTGGTGGCGGACCAGCCCCTTGCTGGCGTCGCCGGCCTCGATGCCGGCCACGGCCTCCTTGAGGTAGCCGATGGCCGCCGAGGGCACGCCACGCCGAAACAGCACCCAGCCCAGCGTGTCCGCCGTGTTCGGGTTGTCCGGCATCAGCGCCTTGGCTTCCTGGGCGAGGTCGAGCGCGCGATCCAGGTTCTCGCCCTTCTCGGCGTACATGTAGGCGAGGTTGTTCTTCGCCTCGCCCAGATTCGGCTCGTAGCGGATGGCCGTCTCGTAGTGCTCGATCGCCTTCTTGGGCTGCCCCCCGTACTCGTAGAGCACGCCAAGGAAGTGATGGATCTGGGGCTGGTTCGGCCGGACCTTGAGCGACTCCTCGTAGGTCTGGATCGTCTCGCTGGTGCGTCCGGTGGCCGCGTAGAAATTGGCGAGCTGCCGATAGCTCGAGACCAGGTTCGGGTCGAGCTCGATCGAGCGCTTGAACGCCGTCTCCGCGGCGGCGCCGTCGCCCTGCATCAGCGAGAGCTGGCCTTTGAGCTGCTGCAGGTTCGCGTCGTCCGGCGTCGCCGCCACCGCCGCCTCGATGCGCGACACCGACTCCTCGAGCCGGCCCTCGCGACGATCGAGGTCGAGCAGGCTGCGGAGGATGTCCGCGTTGCCCGATCGCTGCTCGAGGGCGGCGCCGAGGAACGCCCGGGCCTCTTCGTTCTCGCCGCGACCGAGGTGGATGCGCCCGATGGCGTAGTTCACCTCGACGTCCCGGTTCTCCTCCGGGATGCTCTGCACCTCCCGCAGCGCCTCGTCGACGCGACCGAGGATCACGAGACTCTGGGCGACGCGGATGCGCGTCTTGGCCGCCTCCGGCTTCTGCGTCAGGTAGCGGCGTCCTTCTTCCACGGCGTACTCGTGCTCGCCGAGCGCGGCGTGCACGTCCACCAGCAGGCGTCGCGCCTCGAGGATCGAGGCGTCGATCTCGAGCGCACGGGCGAGCTCGGTTCGAGCCGCGGTGCGCTCGCCGGTCAGCGCGAGGGCCGTGCCCAGCAGGAAGTGGGCCTTCGCCCAGTCCGGTCGCAGGTCGATGGCGGCGCGCATGCCCGTCACCGCCTCGTCGAGGCGCTTCTCGGCGATGTCGAGCTTCGCCTTCACGAACAGGGCGGCCGCGTTGGCCGGGTCTTCGGCCAGGATGCGCTCCGCGATCTCGCGACCGCGCTGCACGCGGTCGGGCTCGTTCTCCTTGAAGCCGATCTCGAGCTCGATCTCGGCCACCCGCAGCTCGGCGGCCGGGTCCCCGTCGGCGGTGACCTCCATCGCCTTCTCGGCCGCTTCGAGCGCGCCGCGCAGATCCCCGACCTGACCGCGGTACGCGGACAGCACGAGGAAGGGGGCCGGGTCGTCGGGCTTCTCCTGGGTCGCCAGGAGCGCGAGCTCGTCCGCCTTCTCGATGTTGCCTTGCTCCCGGTACATGCGCGCCAGCAGGTAGATCAGCTCGAGCGAGTCGTCGGCCTTCTCGATCCCCTCCTCGAGCGTGGCGACGGCATCGTCGAAGCGCTCGCGGCGGAACTGGAAGCTGCCGAGCACGGAGTAGGACCGCGTGAGGTCTTCGTCCTCGGTCGAGAGCTCGACCGCGCGGCGGTAGGCGGCCTCCGCCTCCTCGTCCTCGCGCTCCTCGGCGTAGAAGCCGCCGAGGGCCAGGAAGCTCACGGCCTTCGGGTCGACCCGCACCGCCTCCTTGTAGTACTTCTCCGCGGACTCGCGGTCGCCCTGCCGTCGCACGAAGGTCGCGATCAGCAGGTAGGCGCCGCCGTTCTCCGGCTCGACCCGGATCGCGTTCTCGAGCGCGGCGAGCGTCTCGTCGAGCTGCTTCAAGCCCTCGTGCGCCTGGGCCTTCACGATGTAGGCGTCGGCCCGGTTCGGGTCGGCGGCGATCACCTCGTCGGCGCGCTTGAGCGCCTCTTCGAGCTCGCCCGCATACACGGAGATCTGGGCGAACTGCAGCTTCGCGTCGTGATTCGACGGGTCGATGCGGACCGTTTCGCGCAGCTCCCAGAAGGCCTCCTTGGTCTTCTTCGTCTTCAGGTACGCCTGCGAGAGCTTGTAGTGGGCCTCTGCGTTGTTCGGGTCGATCTGGAGGGCGTTCTTGAACTCGATGATCGCCTCGCTCCAGCTCTCATCGTCGTAGTACTCGCCGGCCCGGGCCAGGTGATCCGCCAGCTTCGCCTCGTCGGACTGGCAGGCCACGAAGGTGGCCCCCGCCAGCGCGAGGACGCAGATCATCAGAAACTTTCGCATTCGAAGTGGCCTTTCGATCGGATCCAGGATCGGATCCGCGCTCTTGCGGTGTCCGCACACCGCCCCAGCATGAGAACCCGTCCGCCGCGGGACGGTTCACCGGCAGGGCATGGGAAGTGGTCTCGGGGGGCAAGGGTTCAACCAAGCGCGCCGAGAATCAAGCCCTTTCGGTGTCTCGCGGTCCGCGGCGCGCCCGGGTCCCGACAGGGCCCCTCACTCGTCCGGTTCGGGTCCCCGGTTGCGACGCCAGCTGGGATGCGTGATGCCCATCCGCCGAATCATGTAGTTGAGCTTGCGGCGGCTCACGCCGAGGCGCTCGCTGGCGTCCTTCTGGACGTAGCCGGTGCGCTCCAGCGCATCGAGCACCAGCGCGCGCTCCGCATCCGCCAGGGTCCAGCCCGCAGCCAGCCCCGGGACGGGCGCGGGCAGCACGGGAGGCTTCAGCTCGAAGTCGCCGGCCTCCACCTTCGAGCCACGAGCCAGCAGCAGCGCCCGCTCCATGGCGTTGCGAAGCTCTCGCACGTTTCCGGGCCACGGGTGCTCGGCGAGCTTCGCGATCGCCGCCGTGGTGAGGTCGGCGGGGCGGGCCCCCTCGTGCGGAAGCGTGGCGAGGAAGTGGCGGGCGAGCCTCGGCAGGTCCTCGGGACGGTCGCGCAGCGGCGGCAGCCGAATCTCGACCACGTGAAGGCGGAAATAGAGATCCTCGCGGAAGCGCCCCTCGCGGACGGCCGCCGCGAGGTCCTGATGGGTCGCCGCCACGATACGGGCGTCCGTGCGCAGCGTCCGCTCGCCGCCCAGCCGATGGAACTCCTGCTCCTGCAGCACCCGGAGCAGCTTGGCCTGCATTCCGGGCGTGAGATCGCCCACCTCGTCGAGGAAGAGCGTTCCGCCGGAGGCCTCTTCGAAGCGTCCCTTGCGTTGGCGATCGGCGCCGGTGAACGCGCCCCGCTCGTGACCGAAGAGCTCGGACTCGAGCAGCGGCTCGGGCAGCGCCGCGCAGTTGACCTTCACGAGCGGACCGTCGCGTCGGTCCGACGCGCGGTGCACCAGCTCGGCGACGAGCTCCTTACCGGTTCCGGTCTCGCCGGTGACGAGCACCGTCGAGCGCGTCGGCGCGACGCGCAGGGCGAGGTCCGTGGCTTCGCGCAGGCTCCCCTTGGCCCCGATGATCTCCTGGGCCGCCCGGCGCCCGTCGCGCTCGGCCCGCAGGGTCCCGACCTCTTCGAGCAGAGCGCGGTGATTCGCCGCCCGACGCACGCGCATCTCCAGCTGATCGAGATCGACGGGCTTCTCCAGGAAGTCGAAGGCGCCCCGCCGCATGGCGTCGACCGCCGTGTCGACCGAGCCGTAGGCCGTCATCACCAACACCGGCGTGCGCGGATCGCGGTCCAGCGCGGCCTCGACCACGCCGAGCCCATCGACGCCGGGCAGACGCAGATCGGTCAGCACGAGATCGAAGGGCGGCTCCGCCGCGTCGGAGAGCCGCCGCACCGCCTCGTCGCCGCGTGAGACGCCCACGACCTCGCCGTGATGATCGGCCAGCGCCAGGCACAGGGACTGGCGAAGCGCGTCGTTGTCTTCGACCACGAGCAGCCGCAGCGTGTCGCTCACGCCCCACCTCCGGACTCGAGCGGCAGGTGGACGCCGAAGCAGGCGCCGCAGCCGGGACGGCTCTCGAGGGCCAGGGTGCCGCCGTGGCTCGCCACCACCTTCTGAACCGTGGCGAGGCCGATCCCGGAGCCCGACTCCCGCGTGGTGAAGAACGGGTAGAAGATCTTCTCGCGCAGGCCGGGCGGCACGCCCGGACCGTTGTCGGCGACGCGGATCACCAGCTCGCGAAGCGCCTTGGTCTCGGGCTGCGGCTCGGCATCGAGTCGCACCGCGCTCTCGCCCTGGCAGTGCGCGCACGCGATCTCGAGCACGACGCAGGGCTCCGGGGTGCCGGCGTCCTCGAGGGCCTGACACGCGTTGGCGATCAGGTTCGCGAGCGCCAGCACGACTCCCTCGGCCTCGACGCTCACGGCCGGCAGGTCCGCCGCGAAGCGCTTCTCGATCCGGGGCGGGCGGGCGAAGCGGGGCACCACCCGCTC
>JASJCN010000054.1 GCA_030065975.1 Myxococcota bacterium | reverse complement strand
GGTCGGTGTGCACGTTGCCCTCCACCTCCACCTCGACGCCCTCGAGGTGCGCGTGCAGGGCGGCGTCCTTGCGATCGCCCGTCACGGTGGGGAGGTCGAGCAGGCGGGCGATGGTGCGCGTCCGGCCGCCGGCGTCGACCACGAGGTCGGGCTCGCCGCCGAGCAGGTCGCGCGCGGTCTCCGCGCTCTCGCCCACGAGCCGGACGCCGTCGGCGGCGTCGCGCTCGAGGCTCGCCGAGTCCTCCACCACGTGGACGCCGGCCTTCTTGGCGGCGCCGAGTAGCGCGCGGTCGAAGAGGTCGCGCGGCGTGTTGTAGGAGTAGGTGGTGCGGGCGTGGCGCACCTCGTCGAAGCGCAGGCTCAGACGGTAGTCCGTGTCGTAGATGAAGGTGGCGCCGCCCTTCCAGATGCTGAAGGCGGCCACCTCGTCCTCGACGCCGAGGTCCTGCAGGTAGGGGACGATGGCGGGCACCAGGGACTCGCCGACCACGATGGGCGGCCGCTTGCCCCGGTCGAAGATCACCACCGAGACACCCTCGCGGGCCAGCCAGGCGCCGAGCGCCGCGCCGCTGGGTCCGCCACCGAGAATCGCCACGCGCTGGATCTGCGACTTCATGGACCGGATCCTAAGCGACGCTCCCGAGGGGATCAACGCGCTCCGAGAGCGCTTGACGCTCGCCACCTGTGGTGCGAAACCCCAGGGGCCATGAGCGATTGGACCCGCGAAGCCCTCACCGACAAGGTGTTCGAGATCCTGCGCGACGAGCTGCTGGAGGCGGCCCCCGACTTCACGCCCCAGTCCGACCTGATCGAGGCGGGGCTCGACTCGCTGGCCGTGACCCAGCTGATGCTCGCCGTCGAGGAAGCCACGGGAGTCTGGGTCGACGAGAGCCTGCTCACCCCGGAGACCTTCGCCAGCACCGAGACCCTGGCCGCCTGCGTCCATGAGCTCGTCCAGCAAGGCTGAGCTCGCGAGCCCGGAGCGACTGCCGCTGACGGGAGCGGACGGCTTCCTGCGGGCCTTCGACGACGAGATCCGGCGCCGCTGCGGAGCGAGCCACGTCTCCCAGCTGGTGCTCCGGCTTGGACAAGGCTTCGACACCGACGCGTTCCGCGAGCTGATCGGGCGGGTCTCGCGCGCACAGCCGATCCTGCACGCGCCGATCCGCCGACCGGGCGGGCTCGGCGCACCCATCTACGATCTCCGTGCCGCTTCCCGCACGCCGCTGCCCGTGGTCGAGGTCCACGAGCCCGGGCCGCGGGACCCGGAACGGGTGGCCGCGCTGTGCGCCGCACGCATGAACCAGCCCTTCGACGGCCGCCGCGGCCAGCTGCTGCGCTTCGACGTCCTGCCCTACGACGACGGCACGAGCGAGCTCGTGATGAGCTGGCTGCACATGCTCTTCGACGGCGCGGGGAGCGAGGCCTTCGTCGAGTGGCTCGAGGCCGTGCACCAGGAGAGGCGCCTCCCCTCCGACGCCCCGGCCGATCTCCCGCCCGAGCCCACGGGCGCTCCCCTGGGCGCGCGGGAGCGGGGCCAGCGCGCGACGCGCTGGCAACGTCACCTGGCGTCGCTGACCGACCCGCCCATCCACTCGCTCGCGGGGCCCGTGCGGAGCGTGCGGCAACGTCTGCGCTACACGGTCGACACCCTCGACCGGGGGGAGAGCGAGCGGATCACGAAGATCGCCGCCGAGCGGGCCGGCTTCCTGACCCCGATGCTCCACTACCTCGCCGCGTCGATCCGCGCTCACGACGAAGTCTTCCGCATGCGCGGCACCGACCCGGGAGGATACCTGGTGCCGCTCCCGGTGAACCGACGACCCAAGGGCGGTGACCCGAGCCCGTTCCGCACCCACGTCTCCCTGCTCTGGTTCCGTGTCGAGCCCGAGCTGGCCCGCGACGGCAAGGCGCTGATCGAAGCGTTGAAGAAGCAGCGACGCGAGTCGATCCGGGACGGCCTCGTCGAGGACGGCCACTACGCGATGGACTACGCCCGCTTTGCGCCCAAGCGGCTGTACGCCCACATGGCCCGCCGCGATCTGGCGGGCGAGCTTTGCTCCTTCTTCTTCGCGTTCACGGGGGAGTTCGTCGCGGGGACGGACACCCTGTGCGGCGCGCCGATCCGCGCCGGCTTCCACGCGGCTCCGGTTCCCCCGTCGCCGGGCAGCAGCACGGCGCTCTCGCACCACCGCGGACGCCTGAGCCTGACCCACGTGTACCAGGAGGGCGCCCTCGCGCCGGAAGAGCAGGAGGTGCTGCGCGAGACCCTGCTGCGCGCGCTGGCGGAGCCGGACTGAGTGGCCGCGCGGGGCCCCCAGGAAGCGGTCGACGTGGCCGTCGTCGGGGGCGGGCCGGCGGGGATCGCGGCGGCGCTGGCAGCGGCACGAGAGGGAGCGCGCACCCTCCTGTTCGAGCGGGAGCCCCGGCTCGGCGGGAACGCGGCCAACGCCTTCGTGCACACCGTGTGCGGCCTGTACGAGGGCCTCGAGCAGGGTGAGGACGGGACGCCCGTCTTCACCAATCCCGGACTGCCGCGCCACGTGGCCCGCGCCCTCACCCATGCGGGGGATGCCGGCCCGCCCGAGCGCGCCGGCAAGGTCTTCTATCTCCCGATCGACCCGGCGGGCTTCTCGCGGCTCGCCGCCCGCGAGTGCGAGCGAGCGCCGGGCCTCGTGGTGCGGCTCGGCGTCGCGATCGACGAGGTGGAGAGCCGCGACGACGGGTTCGTGGTTCGAAGCGAGGCCGGGGCGACCCGGGCCTCCATCCTGCTCGACACCAGCGGAGATGCGACCACCGCGGCCCGCGTCGGGTGCGGTACCCGAAGGGCCGAGCGACCCCAGCGCCCGAGCTACGTGTTCCGCCTGTCCGGCGTCGACACCGCTGCGCTCGCCGGCTTCGAGCGGGTGCGCACCAGCGTGTCGGTCCAGACGGGTGTCCGCGAGGGCGCTCTGCCCGCGCGTTGCGAGTCGGTGACGGTGCGTGCCGGCGTCGCGTCGGGCGACGCCTTCGTCACCCTGACGCTCCCCTCGCAGACCGACGAGGGCGACCTCGCCAATCCGGCGGTGGTGGCAGCGCACTGTGCCGAGGGCCGCGAGCTCGCCGAACGCGTGTTCGCCTTCCTGCAGCGCGAGCGCGCTCCGTTCCGGGGGGCCCGGGTGTCCGCCTGGCCCCATCGCGTGGGCGTCCGCGAGACGGCCCGCGCCGAGGGACGGATCGTCCTCGGCGCCGAAGACGTGCTCGAGGGCCGCTCCCACCCGGAGGAGGTCGCCCGCTCGAGCTGGCCCATCGAGCTGTGGGAGGATCATCGGCGCGCGCGCTTCCAGCATCCCAAGGGCAGCTGCTCGATCCCGCTCGGATGCCTCGTGTCGGAGCGACGGCCACGACTGGGCTTCGCCGGGCGCTGTCTCTCGGCGAGCCACGAAGCCCTGGGCGCGGTACGCGTGATCGGCACCGCCCTCGCCACCGGCGAGGCCGTCGGGGTCGCCGCGGCCCTCGCCGCCGACGCCGGCCACGCCCTCGGCGACGCCCCCGCGGCCGAGGTCCGCCGCCGGATCACGGCGAGCGCGGCCCCTTGATGCGCACGCCCGGAAGAGCGACAACCGCAGCGTGAACGTCGTCGACGCCATCCGCGAGATCGCCCGACGGGCGCCGGATCACCCGGCGATCCGGACCGCACGCCGGGGCGCGCCCACCGAGACGCTCGGCTACGCCGAGCTGGTGGAGCGCATGGAGGCCCATGCCGCGCGGCTGCGCGAGGCCGGCGTCGGTGCGGGCGAACGCTGCGGGCTCGTCGCTCGCCAGGGGCCCGCCTTCGTCGAGCACGCCCTCGGCATCCTCGCGGCCGGCGGCTGCCTCGTTCCCATCCCCGACGACCACAGGGACGCCGTCCTCGACGCCTTCCTGGGCCGGGCCGGGATCGAGCGGCTGGTGCGCGAGAGCGAGGGCTTCGCCGTCGAGACACCGGACGTGAAGGGCCCCCTCGGCGACGCGGAGGAGCGCGCCTTCCGCGCCCTCGGCCCCGCCTACCTGCGCTTCACCTCGGGAACCACGAGCACGCGGAAGGGCGTGGTGCTCGGCCACGCGAGCATCGAGGCGCGGCTGCGCGCCGCCAACGAGGCCCTCGGCATCGGCGAGGACGACGCGATCCTCTGGCTGCTCCCCATGGCCCACCACTTCGTGGTGTCGATCCTGCTCTACCTGCGTCGGGGCGCCACGCTGCTGCTCCCCGCGAGCTCGTTGGCGCCCGACATCCTGTCCCTCGCCGGGGAAGGGCACGCGACGGTGCTCTACGCCTCGCCCTATCACTACAACCTGCTGGCGCGGGATGCGTCGGAGCGCACCCTGCCCGACGTTCGCCTCGCCATCTCGACGGCCGAGGGGCTGCGCGCGGAGATCGCCGAGGCGTTCCGCAGCCGCTTCGGGATCCCGCTGACCCAGGCCCTGGGGATCATCGAGGTGGGGCTCCCGGTGTGGAACGACCGCGACCCGGCGGGCAAGCCCACGGCGCTCGGCCGGCCGCTTCCGGCCTACGAGGTCTGGCTGCGCGGCGAGGACGGGCAGCCCCTGGCCGGCCCCGGCGACGCCACCCAAACCGGCGAGGTCTGCATCCGCGGCCCGGGTCTCCTCGACGCGTATCTCGACCCGTGGCTGCCGGCCGCCGAGATCCTCGAGCCCGACGGCTTCCGCACCGGAGACCAGGGCTACTTCGACGCCGACGGCGATCTGCACCTGGTGGGGCGGCGGGCCAACCGCATCAACATGGCGGGCATGAAGTTCTTCTGCGAGGAGGTGGAGGCCGTCCTCGAGCAGCACCCGGCCATCGAGCGCAGCCGCGTCCATGCCCGAACCCACCCCCATCTGGGCGAGATCCCGGTGGTCGACGTCGTGGTGGCCGAGGGAGCGGCCGCGCCCGGGCGCAAGGACCTGGCGGCGTTCTGCAAGGGACGGCTGCCGGCCTACAAGATCCCGCGAGAGGTCCGGGTGGTGGCGAGCCTCGACGAGACCGTCACCGGCAAGCTGCGGCGCCGGCCCGGGCCCGGTTAGTCCTTCGGCGCGGTCGCGAGCTCCGCGGCCTTCACCAGGTCCTCGAGCCCCTCGGCGAAGAGGTCGGGGAAGCGCCAGATGTCCGGCACCAGCTCGCGGCACGAGATCAGCCCGAAGTCCAGGTGGTCCTTGTAGCTGGTCACGGTGATGTTGAGCCCCATGCCGTCGGCCACCGCCGAGACCGGGTAGTAGGTCAGCATCTCGGCACCGCCGCAGTAGAGCGACTCGCGGGGGCCCGGCACGTTGGAGATCACCACGTTGAAGGGCGGCCGCATGCGATCCATGATGCGGGTGCGGGCCGAGATGCGCGCGGCCTGGGCCAGCAGCGCCGGCGTCGCGACCTCGGTCCAGTCCGTCAGCAGGGTGGCGGGCGTCGCGCGTTGGATGCGCTTGGCCGACGCCATCGCCTGGTGGATGCGCTGCAGGCGCGCGGGGCCGTCCTCGATGTCGGTGGCGAGCTCCGAGAGGATGCTCGTCACCCGGTTGCCGTAGGCGCGCTTCTCGGCGTCGTTGCGCACCGAGACGGGCACCATCGCCACCAGCGGATCCTTGGGCAGCTCACCCAGCTCGAGCAGGTAGCGGCGCAGTGCCGTGCCACACACGGCCATCACCACGTCGTTGAGCGTGGTCCCGAACGCGCGCTTCACCTGCTTGAAGGAGTCGAGGGAGAGCGAGAAGTAGGCGAATCGGCGATGGGGCGTGATGGCCCGGTTGAAGGGCGTGCGCGGAGCGGGCGTCTGCGGGATCTCGTCGGCGTCCACCTGGTCGCCACCTCCACGCAGGATGCGGCCGACGATCGGGAGCTTCTCGATGCCGACCATCCGCATCGCGGCGCCGCGTGCCTCGTCGCTCTCCCACAGTCCGCGCGCCGTCCGGGCGGCAATGCGAACCGCTCGCCCGGGCTGCACGGCGAGCCCTCCCGCCCCGCGCAGCAGCATCTCCCCACCGCTGGGCAGGCGGTCGGCCTGCCAGGGCTTCTCGGGCGGGTCGATGACGGCACCGTCCGGCGACTGGTCGAGCAGCACCTGTCCCATCTCGGCTCCGGACACGCCGTCGATGGTGCAGTGGTGGATCTTCATGTAGAGGGCGGCCTGACCCTCCGCGAGCCCCTCGATCACGTAGGACTCCCAGAGCGGTCGCGCCCGGTCCAGGGGGCGCGAGTGGATCCGCGCGATCAGCTCGCTCAGCTGCAGCTCGTCGCCGGGAGGCGGCACCGCGATGTGTCGGATGTGGAAGTCGAGGTCGAAGTCCGGATCTTCGATCCAGTAGGGACGGTCGAGGTCGAAGGGCACCTCGACCAGTCGGCGGCGGTACGGCGGCAGCAGGTGGAGGCGCTCCTCGATGGTGCGGCGCACGCTCTCGTAGAAGCTCCTTCCGCCGAGCCCCGTGGTGTCGAAGGTGGAGAGCGAGGCGACGTGGCCGAGGTTCCCGCCCGCCTCCATCACGAGGAAGCTGTTGTCGAGGCCGGATAGCTGCTGCACGCGCGTCTCCTTCGAAGCGGGCCGTGGCCCCCCTGGCGGGAGAGTCTACGTCGCCTCGGCTCGGCGGCGAAACGCGTGCTGAGCGATCGCTCAGCAGCGCCCCGGGCTCAAGGGAGGGCCCGGGGCTCGGGCGCTCGCAGGCGCGGCCACCAGCGCGGCACGCGCCGGCAGTAGGCCTCGTAGTCCGCGCCAAACCGGCTGCGCAGCGTCGGCTCCTCGATGCCCACGACGTAGGCGTGGGCGATGGCCAGGAGCACGCCGGCGTAGGCGGCGATCAGCCACGAGCGGATCAGCAGCGCCTCGCCCAGTACGACGCCGACGTAGGCCAGATACATCGGGTTGCGCAGCCGCGTGTAGAGGCCGCGGCGCACCAGGCGCCCGGGCGGGGCGAGGGGTGCCGGCGTGCCGTCCCCCTCGCGAATGAACTGCACGGTGAGCCAGACGACGACGGCGAGAGAGGCGGCGGCGAGCAGGCCGCCGAGGAAGCCGGCCGGCGTGTCGCGCACGCGGATCGGGGCACGCGCCGAGAGCAGGATGATCGCCGGGATCACGCCGAAGAACATGACGGAGAAGAAGCTCATGGTGGCGACCGAGACGCCGGCATGGCGAAGCCGGCTCACCGCGCCGCCTCGTACTCCGCCTCGTGACCGCAGGCCGGGCGTTCGATGCGCACCCGCCCTTCCGACTCGGAGACGAGCACTCCCGGAGGCGGCTCCCCGACTTCGCCCGGGAAGTGGATGCGGTGCAGGTCGCGCAGCACGAGCGGCGGCGGCACGGCCAGGAAGCGCGCGAGCGGCGCGTCGATCGCGACCTCGTCGCCTCGCTGCACGATCTCGAAGGCCGGCGCGCCGATCGCCGTGAGCGCCACCACCACGAGACGCTCGTCGCGTCGTTCGAGGATCACGCGCAGCACGCTCTCGCCGCCGGGGTCGCGCGAGCGGTAGGTCCCCTCGAGGCGCTCCCCCGGCCCGAGCGCGTTGGGCCCGGCGAGGGTGTCGGGGCAGTCGCGCAGCACGGCGCGCGTCCGCAACGCCGCGCAGCCGGGGGTCGCGAGCGACGCCACGAGCGCGACGCCGAGCAATCCGGCGATCGATCGCATCAACGGGACGGCGCCTCGCCCGCCTCGGCCGAAGGCGAGAGCACGCAGAAGACCGCCGGCGCGAGCACGAAGGAGAGGATGACGCCCAGGCCCGTGGTCATTCCCATCGCCCGCAGAGCCTCCTGGGAGGAGACCACCAGGGAGCCGAACACGAAGCTCGTGGTCCCACACGCGACCGCGAGCGAGAGCAGCGTCGCCTCGAAGGAGGGGCGGTGGTCCGCGCTGTCCACCAGGAAGATCCCGTAGTCCACGCCCATGCCCATCACCATCAGGAGGCTCACCACGTGGACCAGGTGGACCTCGATGCCGAACCAGGCGAACCCGCCGAGCAGCGTCGCGGCGGTCAGGACCGAGGGGAGGAACGCGGCCAGGGCCGGCCTCACCCGCCGGTAGCGCAGCGCGAGCACCGCGACGACCAGGAGGCTCCCGAGCGCGATCTGCCGCAGGGTGCGGCCGCGGAAGCTCGCGTAGATCTCGTTGATGAACTGACGCTGCTCGAAGACGCGCACCTCCGGGAGTCCGGCCATGGATTCCCGGACCGACTCGAGGTCGCCCCCGCCGCGGAGGTAGGTGATGGCGGCTCGCCGTTCGCCCAGCTCGAAGAAGAGCGGCTCGACGAGCTCGCCGAGCGGCGAATCGAGGAGATCGCGTCGCGCGAGCGGCGGCGGCGGCGGCTCCGACTCGAGGGCCGCAGCGAAGGGCGCGAACGCCCCCGCGCGAAAGCCGGCCTCGGTGAAGGCGCGCTCCACCCGGTCGGAGAGATCCGGCTGGGAGCGAAGCACCGCGTGGTTCCGGCGCTGCAGGTCCTCGGACCACAGGAGGGTGTGCAGGGACTGGATGCCCTCGACCGACCCGTCCTCGAGCAAGGGACGCAGCCGCGCGTACACCGCATCGTTGCGCTCGAGGGCCGCCTGCTCCGAGTCGGCCAGGGCCAGCACCACCCGGCTCGACTCGAGGCGCGCGACGCGCTCGCGCACCCGGGTGTCCTCGGCCCGCAGCGCGGGATCGAAGCGGGTCAGGGCCTGCAGGTCGTCGTTCCACTGGAGGCGAGGCATGCCCGTCGCCGCCACCAGCAGTGCGCCGAGCGGCAGCGCCACCAGCGCGCGCGGGTGGCGCGTCAGCACGCCGACGGCCCGTCCGAGGCGCTCCGCCAGCACGGCCGAGCGCGGCGGCAGCACCAGGCGGGTGCCGAGCAGGGGCGGCATCAGGAACAGCGTGACGATCACGGCCCCACCGATCCCCACCACCGAGAACAGGGCGATCTCGCGGAAGCCCGGGAAGTCGGTCAGACCGAGGCCCAGGAAGCTCGCCATGGTCGTGGCGGCACCGAGCCCGATGCTCGGGCGCAGCCGACGCGCCGTGGTCACCCCGTCGACGCCGTGGGCGAGCCCCCGATGCAGCAGCAGGTGGATCGGGTAGTCGATCGCGACGCCGATCAGGGACGTGCCGAAGGCCAGGGTGAGGCCGTCGATCTCGCCCCGCAGCGCGAGCGCCACGTCGATCGCGAGCAGGATGCCGACGATGCCGGGCAGCATCGCCATGCCGAAGGCGCCGATCGAGCCGAAGGCCACGAGGAAGAGCGCGCTCACCCCGAGCACCGAGAGCGACGCGATCGCGACCACGTCGCCCCGCACGGCCTCCTCGGCGGCGACGGCGAAGAGGCTGACCCCGCTGCGCTCGAGCCGCAGCGGCTCACCGCGGGCCTCGGAGATGCGCGCGACGGCCGCCGAGAGGTCTTCCAGGAAGGGCGCCTGCACGCTCACGTTGAAGGGCACCTCGTGGGTGCGCACGAAGAGCACGGCGAAGCCGTCCTCGGAGACGAGCCCCCCGTCCAGGGGACGCAGCGCCCCGGCCCCGGAGCGGAAGCGCTCGAGGACGCGCTCGAATGCGCCGAGAGGATCCTCGGGCAGCACGCGCTTTCGAAGCGTCGAGCTCGGCAGCGAGAGCTCGGCGCGGAGCCGCTCGGCGCGGGCCGCGAGAGCCTCGTCGCCGGTGAGCTCGGGGATCTCGCGCTCGGGCTCGGCCGAGAGGAGCCCGTGGCGGCGCGGGAAGTAGAGCTCGTACACCTGACGCGGCAGGTCGGCGTCGAGCCCGCGACGGACCTCGCGCACGGCGGGGTGCGCCTCGAGCTCGCGAGCGAGGGCGGCGGCAGCGGCCACCGAGCTCCTGGGGGTCTCTCCGGCGACGGTGATCACGAGGGTCCGCGCCAGCTCGGACTCCGTCAGCAGGCGCGAGATCGCGCCGAGCTCCACCGCCTCGGCCGACGGCAGGAACCGGGTGATGTCCGTGCGCATCTGCAGATTGAGGGCGCCGAACGCCACCAGGGCGGCGATCGTCGCGACGAGCACGAAGCGCGCGGTGCGCGGACTCACGGGGCGGGCTGCGGCTCCGGCTCGTCTTGCATCCCGGGCAGGGTCGCGAGGTCGAGGGGAGCCTCGAGCAGGGCCGCGAGCTCGGCCTCGGTGAGCGCGCGATCGACGTCGACCGGCATCACGTGGGTGAGCGTCGAGTCGCCGTCGCTCTCCTCGATGCGGATCTCGCGGATGGCCCGGGTGTCGCCGCGCAGGCGCACCTCGGTGATCACGCGCTTCAGGAGTGCCGAGCGCGGAACCAGCCGCATCTCCCAGGACGCGTCCCGGGCCACGGGCTCGTAGCGGATCTCGTAGCGCTCTCGAAGCGCCCCGACATCGGCCCGGAAGAGCACGGTGAAGTTCTCGACGAACTGGCGTGCGGTGGGCTCGCCCGAGAGATCCACGGGCGCGGTGCCGCCGTCGTGGAACGCGATCTGGTCGGCGTCCACGACGAGTGCGGTGCGCAGCGGGCTCTCGGTGATGCGCACCATCCGATCCGGCGGCACGAAGTAGAGCACCCCGCGGCTCTCGACCGGCTCGGACAGGAGGCCGAGCTCCTTCACCTCGTGGAAGCGAGCGACCACGCCCCGCGTCCCCGCCATCCCGGAGAGCAGGGCCTCGATCTCGGACCCCGCCTCACTCGCCGTCGCAGAAGGCCCCTGCAGCCAGAGGGCACTGCCGAGCAGGGCCGCAGCGCCTGCGGTCCTCCTTCGCGGGCGCGACCTCCCCCTCATGCCTGCGCCGACGAGTCCGACTCCCCGAGCAGGGGCAGCTCCCCCGCGGACAGCAGTCGCAGGAGCGTGTCGATGTCGCGGTCCTGTCGGCGATCGGTCGTCACGGGCGGGACGTGCTTGCGAAGCGCCGCGTGAAAGCGTGCGCTCGGCAGCAGCGAGGCCTCGGGCGTGCGGAGGTCGACCGCCTGGCCGAGTGCCAGGAGCAGCATGGCGCCCACGCTCTCGCACAGCTCGAGCACGCGTCGCGCGTCGCGCGCGGCGATGGTGCCCATGCTCACCTTGTCCTGGTTGTGGGACTCCGTGCTGCGACTGAAGGCCGACGCCGGCATGGTGAGCTTGAGGGCCTCGGCCGTGAGCGCCGAGGCGCTGATCTGCATCGCCTTGAAGCCGTGGTGCACCACCCGCTCCGGGCCCTCGCCGATCACGAGGTTGGGCGGCAGGTCGTCGCTCGTCTCGGGCACGCAGAGCAGGCAGAGCTGGCGGTCGAAGAGATCGGCCAGGCTGGCGACCGCCGCCTTCAGGCCGTCCATCGCCATGGCCACGTGGCCGCCGTAGAAGTTCCCGCCGTGCAGCACGTCCCGCGCGTCGGGATCGACCAGGGGGTTGTCGTCGACGGCGTTGATCTCGATCTCGAGGATCGACTCCGCCGCGCTCGTCGCGTCGAGCAGCACCCCGATCACGTGGGGCGCACAGCGCAGGGAGTAGCGGTCCTGGAGGCGTGCGGGCGTGCGCTGCCCCGCGCCCTCGAGCCCCTCGCGAATCCAGCGGGCCGCGGTCACCGAGCCCGGGTGGGGCTTCCACTCGAAGATGCGCGCGTCGAAGTGCTCGGGGTTGCCGTGGGTCACGTCGCTGAGGATCGCGGTGGCGGTCGCCGCCAGGCGCGAGAGCTCGCGAGCCCTCGCTGTGGCGAGGCACGCGACGGCGGTCATCACCGTGGTGCCGTTCATCAGGCTCAGGCTCTCCTTGGCCGCCAGGGTCAGCGGCTCGATGCCCGCCTCGGCCAGGGCCTCCGCGGCCGAGCGCGTCCCGGCCGGGCCGCCCAGCACCTCGCGCTCCCCGATCAGCACCGCCGCCAGGTAGGACAGCGGCGTCAGGTCGCCGCTGGCGCCGACACTGCCCTCCTCGGGAATCGCCGGCAGCACCCGGTGGTTGAGCAGCTCGCAGAGCCGCTCGAGCAGCTCCGGGCGCACCCCGGAGTGGCCCGTGGCCAGGGTCGCGAGACGCACCGCCACCACCGCCGCCGACTCGCGCTCGCTCAAGAGCGCCCCGGTGCCGCAGCCGTGGAAGCGCAGCAGGTGGTGGGGCATCTCGTCGCGAAGCTCCGCGGGAATCTCGACGTCGACGGAAGCCCCGACGCCGGTCGTCACGCCGTAGACCGCGCCCGGCCGGTCGTCGATCACCGCGCGGGCCCGCCGGATGCGATCCCGCCAGGCCGGATCCGTCGAGAGCCGGGCCTTCACGCGGCCCGAGGCGAGGGCCAGCACGTCGGCCAGCCGCAGCGGGCGGCCCATCTCGATCACCGACGGAGCGCGGTGGCCAGCGGCTTCGCCGGGCCGGGCATCCCCTCGCAGATCACGGGCGCCCGCGCCGGACTCCCCAGTCATCGCCGACGTTTCGGACCCGCTCGCCATGAGGAGCCGAGTCTACCCGGGCGCCGAGCGGCTGTCCGGCGGGGATCCGCCCCCCGATGTCCCCCAGTGTCCCCCAGTGTCCCCCGATTGGGTGTCGAAGGGTGTCGAAGAGGGGGCGGTAGAGGCTCGACACCCTCGGGAGACCCCATCCGATCGGGTATGATGGGTCAGGCCCGCAGGCTTCGAATCGCCGACCGCCGGGCCCTTCCATCGAATGCCTGATTCCCTGGAAAGAGCCTGGAGAGTCCTTCGCACGGGGCTCGCCTTCACCGTCTTCGGCGTGGGTGGACTGCTGATCGGTCTGGCCCTCACCTGGGCCGGGCGGCGCGCGGACTCGTCCGAGGCCGCCGCACGGCGCGGCCAGCTCTGGATCCACCACGCCTACCGGTTCTTCGAGTGGTTCGCCTCGTCGCTGCGCCTGATCGAGGTGCGCTTCGAGGGCGAGGAGCGGCTCCACGCCCCCGGCCCGCACTTCATCGTGGCGAACCACCCGACCATGTTGGACTGCCCCCTGATCGTGGCGCGCCTGCGTCAGGCCGACTGCGTGGTGAAGTCCGACTGGGCGGCGAATCCGTACCTCCAGCACGCCGTCCGCGCGGCGGACTACCTCGTTGCCGAAGAGGGCAGCCAGATGGTGGAGGAGGGAGCCCGCCGCTTGCGGGAGGGCCGGACACTCGTGATGTTCCCCGAGGGAACTCGCTCGCCGGAGCGCGGGCTCGGCCACTTCTATCGGGGTGCGGCGCACATCGCGCTGCACGGGGGGTGCGACCTGCTCCCGATCACGATCCGGGTCGAGCCCCCGTCACTCATGAAGGGCCAGCGTTGGTGGCACGTGCCGGAATCCACGATCCGCTTCACGTTCAGCGTCGGCGATCCCATCTCGCCCAAGGAGCCGCTGGACGGATCCGAGAGCCGCTCGGTCGCGGCACGGAAGATCACGCGTGCGCTCCGCGAGTACTACGAGAAGAGGTTGCTCTGTGGTGAATCCTGAGGCCGTTTCAGTGGAGAACGAGGAGATCAGCCCCGCCGCGCTCGAGGCCGAGCTCAAGGACGTGATCATCGAGGCCCTGATGCTCGAGGACATCACGCCGGCCGAGATCGAGACCGAGGCTCCGCTCTTCGTGGAAGGCCTGGGGCTCGACTCCATCGACGCCCTCGAGCTCGCGATGGCCCTCGAGGAGCGATACGGCGTCCAGATCAGCGAGGACCCCGAGGAGAACCAGAAGATCTTCGAGTCCGTGCGCAGCCTGGGGGAGTTCGTCGCCCGCCATCGGGTGAAGTGAGCGACTCGCGACCTCCCGCCGCCGACGGAGCGCTCCCGCCCTCCGTCTCGCTGTCGCAGCTCCTGATCGCGCCGCGTGCCAAGGGCGCGCCGGTCGCGTTCGCGCGCGGGCGCGAGGAGTCGTTCGCCGACCTCGTGGGAAGGGTGGAGGCCCTGGCGCGCCAGCTGCGCCACCACATCGCAAGGCAGCGCGGCAGCCGCTTCCTCCTGCTCGCACGCGACAGCTACGACTTCGCTACGGGCTTCCTGGCCATCGCCCGCGCGGGCGGCGTGGCCCTGCTCCCCCCCAACCGCCAGCCCGGGAGCCTGGCCCGGCTGCTCCCGACGGTGACGGCCCTGGTGGGAGACTTCTCGAGCGAGGAGGCGGCGGGTCTGCCGGTGCTCGACCCGCGCGAGGTCGACCCCCTGCCCTTCGCGGCGCGCGGCGACGACGCGGGCCTCGACCCGAGCCAAGTCGTCGCCGAGCTGTTCACCTCGGGATCGACGGGCGAGGCCAAGCACCTCGAGAAGGCGCTCTCCCACCTGGAGAGCGAGGTCCGGACCCTCGAGGAGACGCTCGGCCCTATGCTCGCGAGCGGGCCCGCCCGGGTGTTCGCCACCGTCTCCCACCAGCACCTGTACGGACTGCTCTTCCGGGTGTTGTGGCCGCTCTGCTCCGGGCGGCCCTTCGCCGCCGAGACCCCTCTGCACCCCGAGGAGCTCCTGCCGCGCATGGCCGGTGCCGAGCGCTGTCTCCTCGTCGCGACGCCGGTCCACCTGCGACGCATGATCCACCGCCCCGAGCTCGGCGAGCTGCGCGGCCGGCTCGTCGCCGTGTTCTCGTCCGGCGGGCCGCTCGACCGCGAGACCGCCCTCGGCGTGACCGAGCGCCTGGGGTCGGCCCCGATCGAGATCTTCGGATCCACCGAGACGGGCGGCGTCGCCTGGCGACGCCAGCACGCCGAGGGCGAGGCCCCGTGGTCGACCCTGCCCGGGGTCGAGATCGCCCTCGAGAGCGACGGGCGCCTCCGGGTCCGCTCTCCCTTCGTGAGCGACGGGGGCTCGGGCGAAGGCTTCGTCATGGGCGACCGGGTGGAGATCGCCGCCGACGGCACCTTCGCGCTGCGCGGCCGGGCGGACCGCGTGATCAAGGTCGGCGAGAAGCGGCTCTCGCTCCCCGAGATGGAGAGCGCGCTCCGCACCCACGCCTGGATCGAGGAGGTGGCCCTCGTGCCCCTCGAGCAGGCGGGCGAGACCCGCGTCGGCGCCGTCGTCGTGCTGGACGAGTCGGCGCGTCAGGCCGCGCAGCGAGATCGCCGCTCGGTGCTCGCGGCGTTCAGCGAGCATCTCGCGCCGGACTGGGACCGGGTGCTCCTCCCGCGCGCCTGGCGCCTGGTCGACGAGCTCCCGCGGGACGCCCAAGGGAAGCTGCCGACGCCCGCACTGCAGGCGCTCTTCGAGTCCCGGGCCCGGCCCCGGATTCCCAACCTCGAGGTCCAGGAACGCTCCGCGTCGCGGCTCGTGCTGGCCGGGCGGGTGCCCGAGGACCTGGCCGCGTTGGAGGGCCACTTCCCGGGCCATCCGATCGTCCCGGGCGTGGCCCAGCTCGTGTGGGTCCGCGACGCCGCCGCGGGCTGGCTCGGGCGCGCACCCGAGCTCCGGGCCGTCGAGGCGCTGAAGTTCGCAAAGCCGCTGCTCCCCGGTCACGAGTTCCGGCTCCACCTCGAGCGCGGGCCGGAGGGCGACTCGCTGCGCTTCCGCTTCGAGCGCACCGGAGAGGACGGCGAGCCCGTCCTCTCGTCGAGCGGCCGCCTGGCCCTCGGCGCGGAGGAGCCCGAGGCATGAAGGCGGCACTCGTCGTCCCCATCTTCGATCACGGCGACACCATCGGCGCGGTGGTCGAGGGTCTGCGCAAGCACGCCCTGCCGATCCTCGTGGTCGACGACGGCTCCGGCGAGCGGACCCGCGCGATCCTCGAAGAGCTCGCCGAGGACGTGCCGGAGCTCGAGCTCCTCCGTCACGAGACCAATCGCGGCAAGGGCGCCGCGCTGCGCACGGCGTTCCGCCGCGCCGCCGAGCGCGGCTTCACCCACGTGGTGCATCTCGACGCCGACGGGCAGCACGACCCCGCCGACGTCCCGCGCTTCCTGGCCGCCCTGCGCGAGCGGCCCGACGCCCTGGTGCTGGGCCGCCCGGTGTTCGACGACAGCGTGCCCCGGACCCGTTTGGCCGCCCGACAGATCTCGCGCGTGCTCGTCTGGGGAGCCACGGCCTCGTTCGCAATCGCCGATCCGCTGGTCGGCTTCCGCGGCATCCCCCTCGCCGCCGCCCTCGGCGTGATCGACCGCGACGCGACGGGCGACCGCATGGAGTTCGAGCCCGAGATCGCGGTGCGCCTCGTCTGGGACGGGGTGCCCGTCCGCAACCTCGCCACCCCGATCGTGTATCCCGAGCACGGGCGCTCGCACTTCGACTTCTGGCGCGAGTACCCGCGCCTGGCCGCGCTCTACGCGAGGCTCCTGCTCGGCATGCCGCGGCACCTCGCGGGAATCCGCGCCAGCCGCCGCGCCGGCCGCCGCCCGAATGACCGGCGGAGCCGGGAGCCCGTGCGATGACGGACTGGACGAAGGGCGAGCGCGGCACCCTGCTCGCCATGCGCCTCGGCGGCCGGGTGCTGCGCCTGATCGGACGGCGCGCCTACAGCGTGCTCGTCATCGCGCCCATCGTCGTGTACTTCGTGCTGCTCGACCGGACGGCGCGACGCGGGTCGGCGGCCTACCTGCGCGTGCTGGCCGCGCACCCCGAAGGCGCGAGCCAGCTCGGGCCGAGGCCCGGGCTGCGCCACGTGCTGCGCCACTTCTACGAGTTCGCGCTCCAGCTCGTGGACCGCGCGCTCCTGTGGAGCGGCAACAGCGACGTGACCCTCGAGTACGAGGGCGACGAGCACCTCCGGCGGCTGCGCGACGAAGGCCGGGGAGGCATCCTGCTCGGCGCCCACCAGGGCAGCTTCGACATGATGCGGGTGCTGGCCGCGCGCTACGACGTGCCCGTCAACGTTCTGATGTTCACCGACAAGGCCGAGCGGCTGGGCGCCTACTTTCGCGAGCTCTCGCCCGAGAGCGCGATCCGCGTGCTGGCCATCGACCCGACGTCGGTGCGCACCGCCTTCGAGATCCGCGCGTGCATCGAGCGCGGGGAGTTCGTCGGGATCCTTGGCGATCGACGCGGGCTGCTCCGAAACGCCGCCCTGCACGAGACCGAGCTGCTGGGACGGCGGATCGCGATCCCCCTGCAGCCCTTCTCCCTGGCCGCGGTGCTCGGCTGTCCGATCCTGCGAGCCACCTGCCTGCGCCGGGAGGGCGCGACCTATCACGTGGAGGTGAAGCCCCTGCGACCGCTGGATCCCCCGGTTCCGGGCGACCGCCCGGGTCGCCGCGAGCAGCACAAGATCGCCGGCGAGCTGGCGGAGAGCTTCGTCGCCCATCTGGAGCGCACCTGCCTGCAGGCTCCGTATCAGTGGTTCAACTTCTTCGACTTCTTCGACGACGAGCCCGAAGGGGCGGCGCAGCCGTGAGCGACTTCCCGCCCATCGCCGAGCTCCTGCCCCATGCGGGCCCGATGTGCCTGCTGCACCGGGTCGTCTCGCACGAGGAGGGCGGCACGACCTGCGAGGCCCACGGCCGGGATGCCTCGGTCCTCGCGCTCGAGACCGGCGAGCTGCCCGCCCTCGTGACCCTCGAGCACATGGCCCAGTGCGTGGCCGCCCACGGCGGCCTGCTGGCCCGCGGACGCGGTCTCCCGCCCCGCCCGGGCCTGCTCCTCGGGACGCGACGTCTCGCGCTCCACGCGGACTCCCTCCCCGCGGATGCCAAGCTGCGCATCCACGCCGCTCCCGGCCGTCTGCGGGAGGTCGGGCTCTCGACCTTCGACTGCTCGGTCGAGCGCTGCGACGAAGGGCACGAGGGCCAGCCGATCGCCGAAGCCCGACTCAACGTCTACGTCGCCGAGAGCCTCGAAGCCCTCGTCGGCGGAGGAGCCTCATGAGCGAAGAGACCCGCCGCGTCCTGGTCACCGGGGGCAGTCGAGGCATCGGCCGCGCCATCTGCGTCGCCCTCGCCGAGGCCGGCCACGAGATCGTGGTCAACTACCGGAGCGGCAGCGACGCGGCCAAGGAGACGGTCGAGCTGTGCGAGCGGGCCGGGCAGCGTGCCCGCGCGCTCGGCTTCGACGTCGCCGACCGCGAGGCCGCAGGACGCCTGTTGGCCGAGGAGCTCGAGAGCCACGGCCCCTTCTACGGCGTCGTCTCGAACGCCGGCGTCACCGCGGACGGCCCCTTCCCGGCCATGAAGGAGGACGCCTGGGATCGCGTGATCCAGACGAATCTCGGCGCCTTCTACAACGTGGTGCGGCCGCTGGTCATGCCCATGGTGCGCGCGCGCAAGGGCGGACGCATCGTCTCGCTCTCGTCGGTCTCGGCGCTCGCGGGGAACCGGGGACAGGCGAACTACGCCGCCTCCAAGGCCGGACTGATCGCCGCCTCCAAGTCGCTCTCGAAGGAGCTCGCCAAGCGTCGCATCACGGTCAACAGCGTGGCCCCGGGCTTCATCGAGACCGAGATGACCGAGGGCCTGCCCGAGGGCCTGGTCCAGACGATCCCGATGCAGCGCCTCGGGCGCCCGGAGGAGGTGGCGGCGGTGGTCGCCTTCCTGTTCAGCGACGGCGCCTCCTACGTCACCGGTCAGGTCGTCTCCGTAGACGGCGGAATGCTATGATGCCGCGCCTCGGAGAGGACGTGTCCACCACCGCACTCGACGTCGCCATCCTCGGTGGTGGCTTCGCCGGCAACCTGCTGGCGCGCCAGCTGGTCCGCCGACATCCCGAGCTGCGCATCGGCCTGTTCGAGAAGGACACCGAGCGGAGCTACAAGGTCGGCGAGTCCACCGTCGAGCTCGGGAGCCACTACTTCATCCGCCGCCTCGGGCTCCAGCGCTACCTCTACGACGAGCACCTGCCGAAGAACGGCCTGCGCTACTTCTTCGACGACCCCGAGCGAAGCACACCCGTCGACGGCATGAGCGAGATCGGCAGCTGGAACCTGCCCTTCCACCCCGCCTTCCAGATCGACCGCGCGCGCATCGAGGAGGACCTCTTCCAGATGAACCTTCGCGCGGGCGTCGACGCGCGCTGCGGGACCCGCGTCGAACGGCTCGAGCTCGGCGAGGCGGGCGCGCCCCACCGCTTCGAGACCGAAGGCCGCGGCGAGCGCGAACGCTTCGAGGCGCGCTGGATCGTCGATGCCACGGGCCGGCAGGGCCTCGTCGCGCGGAGCAAGGGGCTGCGGACGCGCGAGGAGGGTCACCAGGTCGCCGGCGTCTGGGCGCGCTTCGAGAACGTACGCGACGTGGACGAGCTGGGAGACGACGCCTACCGGAAGCGCGTGCGGCATACCTGCCGCAGCCTCTCGACACTCCACTTCTGCTACCGCGGCTACTGGATCTGGGTGATCCCCCTGCGCGGCGGCCTGACCAGCGTCGGCGTGGTGGGTGACCCGGCCCGCAACGACAAGCACCTGCGGACCCTCGCCGGCTTCCAGGAGTTCCTGCGCGGACACCGGGCGCTGGCCCAGCTCCTCGAGGATGCGAAGCCCGTGGACGTCGGGGCCTTCGCCCGGCTCGCATTCGGAACCGAGCGCTTCGTCGACGGGGCCGACCGCTTCGCGCTGGTGGGCGACGCCGCGAGCTTCACCGACCCGCTGTACAGCCCCGGGACGGACTTCATCGCGCTCGAGAACGACTTCGTGTGCGACCTGATCGCCCGCGAGCACGAAGGGGGAGAGGATCCGAAGGACCGGGCCGCCCTCTACGACGAATTCCTGCAGTTCCGTCACGACGCCGCCCTGTGCCTCTACCGCGATCAGTACCCGGTGATCGGCAGCGCCGAGCTGATGCGCCTCAAGTGGGACTTCGATCTCGGCTGCTACTACAACCTCTGGGTCGCGCCCTACATGCAGGGCCAGTACCTGGACGAGCGTTGGCTCCGGCGCGAGCTGCGTCAGAAGCGCTTCGTGCTCCAGGCGCTGGCCAACTTCGCCGAGCTCTTCACCCACGTGGGGCGAGAGCTCGAGGCGCGCGGTCAGTACCACCGCGCCAACCGCGGCGAGTTCACCTACGGCCTCGAGCACATCGACTTCGTCGAGGAGGTGGGGCTGCCGCGCACCCGGCGGCAGGGTCTCGAGGCGACCGGGCGCATCTTCAACTCCGTCCGCAAGCGCGCGCTGGCGCTCCTGGGCCAGGAGGTGGGCGAGCTCCCGCTGACGGCCTTCATGGTGCCCCGGCCGCTCTGGGAAGCGCCGACGGAGTAGCTCGTGTCGGATCACCCCGTGGCTGCGCCGCGCTCGATCGTCTCCTGGATCGCAGCGTGGATCGCAGCGGGCAGCCTGATCTTCGTGCTGCTCGTCGCCTACCCCCTGGGCGCCGGCATCGCCGGTGACGCGCTCGGCACCCGCGGGCTCGCTCTGGCCCTCGTCGCCCTGAGCCTGCTCACCCTGCTCCTGCCGCGCTTCGAGGGGCTGACACCCGGGCGCTGGGTGCGGGCCCTCCTGCTCCTCCCGCTGCTCGCCGCCGCGATCGACGGAGACCCGCGCTACCTCCGCGCGGCACCGGCCTTCGTCCACGCCTTCGTGAGCTGGCTCTTCGCACGCAGCCTGCGCGACGAGGACTCGTTGATCGAACGCGGCGCGCGCATCATCGAGCCCCACGCGCCCCCCTTCATCCGACCCTACTGCCGGAAGGTGACGGCGCTGTGGGCGGGCCTCGAAGGAGTCCACGCGGCGGTGATCCTCGCGTTGGCCCTGCTGGCTCCGCTCGAGTGGTGGTCGGCCTTCGCGGGCGGCGGAGTCTGGATCTCCATGGCCGTGATGGCGACGGGCGAGTACTTCGTTCGCAAGTCGTGGTTCCGCTACTACATCCCCGAGAACCCGCTGGACCGGGTGTGGGCGCGCTTGCTGCCCGCGCAGAACACGGCGGCGGGCCGACGGTCGGCGGCGTTCAGCCGACAGGCGCGTGAGCAGGGCCTGCGCCCTCGCGGACTTCGCGGCCTGTTCCGGCCGGGGGCCTTCGCCCGGACGGATCAGACCTGAGCCGGCTCGGCCTCGGGCCCGGCTCCCCGGACGAAGCGCAGGGCGCTGCGCGGGCCCCGCAGCTCGAGCTCGGGCTCGGCCCCCCGGAGCCAGCGCAAGAGCTCGAGCGCCTGGGGCCAGGGCGGCGGGGGCGTGTCCGGATCTCCCGGGCCGAAGTCGACGCGCAGCGCGGGCTCGCCTTCGGGCGTGGCCACCACGAACGCCACCGCGTAGGCCGCCTGCACCTCGTCGACCAGGGGCGCGAAGGTCTCCGACAGCGGCGCATCCCCGAGCACCACGAGGACGGGGCGCCCGGGCTCGCGGTCGAGGTGGGTGGCGGCCTCGACGAACGCCGCGGCCACGCCGTCCTCCATGGCGGCCAGGGAGCTCGAGGCGGCGCGATTCCCCGCGGCGATGGAGAAGAGCCCGGCCTGGGCGTTGTGCACGGTGTGGGAGAAGCGGGCCGGCGAGAGCGGCTTGTCCGCGACCACGCGCTGGAGCAGCTCGAGGGACTCGTTGATGCTCCCGTGACGCGACGCGAACACGGTCCGGACCTCACTGCGAAGCGCCTCGGGGCAGCCGTCGAACGCGGCGCGCATCATCATGCGCGTGAGCGGCGTGCAGCGTCGCCGGACCATGGGCGGCAGGAAGTCGACGGCCGGGACGCCCTCGCAGCCGATCGCGGACGGCTCGCGCGACCAGCGGTCCCACGCCTCCTCGTCCTCCAGCCCCGGCGCCCAGGCCGCGACCCCGAGCAGGTCGAGCCCGATCATCCGTCGCCTCGCTCGCGGCCCAGCACCAGGGTGCAGTTGTTGCCGCCGAAGCCGAAGGAGTTGGTCATCAGCAGGTCGCGCCCACGGCGCGCCACGCGCTGACCCTTCGTCGCCAGCGCGATCTCCGGCAGGGCGGGATCGCGCTCGCCGTCGAAGCAGTGCGGGGGAAGCGCGAGCGAGTCCGCCGACGCCTCTTCCAGCATGAGCCAGCAGACGGCCGCCTCCACCGCGCCGGCGGCACCCAGGGTGTGGCCGACCAGGGGCTTGGTGCTGCTGCACGGGGTCGCGGTGCCGAGCACCTGGGCCACCGCCGCGCTCTCCATGGCGTCGTTCTGCTCGGTGCCCGTGCCGTGGAGGTTCAGGTAGAGGATCTCTTCGGGCTCGGCCCCGGCGTCGGCGAGTGCGGCGCGCATCGCCGCGGCCGCACCGGCGCCCTCGGGGTCGGGCGCGGACATGTGGTGGGCCTCGCTCGACTCGCCCACGCCGAGGAGCTGCACGCCCTCGGAGTCGCGGGTCAGCAGGAACATCGCCGCGGCCTCGCCGAGGTTCAGGCCCCGGCGGTTGCGGCTCATCGGATTGGTGCGGTCGGGGTCGACGGCGTGGAGGGCGGTGAAGCCTCCGGTGGTGAGGCCGCACAGGGTGTCGGCCGCTCCGGCGACCACCGCGTCGCACAGCCCGAGCCGCAGCAGGGAGCGCGCGCTCGCGAGCGCGCGGGCGCCGCTCGAGCAGGCCGTCGACAGGGTGTAGGCCGGCCCTCGAGCCCCCACACAGGCGGCGACGAACCCCGCGAGGCCCCCGAACTCGAGCTGGGCGTAGTCGAAGTCCGGCGTGAAGGCCTGCGTCTCGAGGTGGGTGGCCAGCGC
>JASJCN010000358.1 GCA_030065975.1 Myxococcota bacterium | reverse complement strand
GGCGATGTCGGGAACGTCGCGGGTGTGCGTCTCCAGGAACTTCGCGTAGGCGTCGAGATCGATGGCCATGGCGGGTGCGGAGAAGATGAGGAGCAGGCACGCGGCCAGCCAGGAGCGGATCGAGGAGTGGATCGGAGTCGTTCGGTTCTTCATTGCCGCATTGGATGCAGCGCCGCTCCCCGGGTTTCAGCCCGGCGGCCCCGCCGCCGCAGCCCCCACAAGCCGACGAGGGCTCCGGGAAGCAGCCCGCCGGGCTCGGGGGTCGACCGGGGCCTCTCGAGCCGGACGTCCTCGGGAATCGCCATCACCCGGACCGGGCCCTCGTCCGCGGGCGCCGGATCGGGCCCGAACGCCTGCCACGGCTCGAGCTCGCCCGCGACCGGCGCAGACAGCGCGCCGAGGACCACGGGATCCCTAAATGGGGCATTCGGCCCTCTCCGAAACGTCGCCTCCTGCACTCCCGCAGCCAGCAGCAGGGACGCAACCGACACCCCGAAGCACGCGAGCCCAAACCTTCGTCCGCCCATCCTGCGCACGCGTGATGCATCGGCCGGCGCAGGCGGATTCCGGAGCGAAATGCGCAGAAACGCGCAGGACTAGATGTCGCCCTCTTCCTGCTCCTCGTCCCGGGCCCGCTCGGGGAGCTCGAGGGCGACGATCTGGTGGGGGCTCGGCCGGGCGCCCGGCAGATCGTTCTCGGGCACGTCGTTGAGCCGATCGATCAGGGTGCGGAGCGTCCCCACCCGGCGCCGGTCGCAGCGCAGCACCAGACGCGGCAGCTCGGGAACCTCTCCGGCCTCGGGGTCGAGCGGACCCGAGAGGCGCAGCTCGTCACCGTCCATGAGCTCGCGGAACTCCTCGGAGAGCGACGCCAGCCGCTCCGCGTCGGGCGCGCGACGCACCCGCAGCACCAGCTCGTCCCCGACCCAGCGGCTCGAGTGGTAGTTGTGATAGAAGCGCGCGATCTCGCGGGCGGCCTCCTCGGGATCGTCGGTGATGCGATAGAGGGCCCGGTCGTCGGGGCTGATCAGGCCACGCTCGCGCAGGTGCGAATCCATCCACGCCTCGAGGTCCTTCCAATAGGTGCCCCCGGGCGCGTCGACGAAGAACACGGGCACGATCTCGCTCTTCCCCGTCTGGATCAGGGTCAGCGCCTCGAAGCCCTCGTCGAGGGTGCCGAAGCCGCCGGGAAAGAGCGCAATGGCGTGCGACTCCTTCACGAAGGTGACCTTGCGCGTGAAGAAGTACCGGAAGTTGATGAGCTTGTGGTCGCCCGCGATCACGTCGTTGGCGGACTGCTCGAAGGGCAGGCGGATGTTCACGCCGAACGACCGCTCGGCGCCGGCGCCTCCCTGGGCCGCTCCCATGATTCCGTCGCCGGCCCCGGTGATGACCATCCAGCCGCGCTCCACCATCCGCTCGGCGAAGCGGTGGGCCGCCTGCCACTCGGGGTGCCCCTGCTCGGTGCGGGCGCTCCCGAACACCGCGACCTTGCGGGCGTGGGCGAAGGGCGCGAAGACGCGCAGGGCGTGGCGCAGCTCCTTGAGGGCGTTGTTGAGCAGGCGCAGATCGCCCCCGCCGGCGCCGTCCTTCCAGAGCCGGACGGCCGTGACCATGAGCTGGCGGACGTAGTCGGCGCGCGGCCCCTCGGTGCCCACCTCCTCGAGAAAGGCGTCCAGGGACGCCTGCAGCTCGGGATCCCGGAGCTGGTAGCGGCTGCGCCGCCGCCCGGCGTTTGCGCTGGGAGCCGCCTTGGGATCCTTGTCGGGATCCGCCGTGGGATCCATCTTGGGAGCCATCTCGGGTCCTGTGTCCTCCGCCCGCGGGCCGCCCGGTGCATTCGCGGGCCGCAGCAAGGTGTATCGTCGCCCGTCGGGCCCCACTGGAGGGGTGGCCCAGCGCCGTGGGCAGGCGCGAGGGGCAGACAGGAGGCAGAAGAGTGGCGAATCCGATCCCGGATGCCGAGGCGCTCGAGACGTTCCGGAAGGGGTTCCTGTACGGGCCCGACGCCTTCCTGGTGGATCGCGTCGTCCACGCGGACGCGGAGTCGAAGACCCTGGAGGCCGAGCTCGACACCGGCGCCCGCAACCTCCCCTATGCCTCCCACCAGCGGGTGGGCCCGACCCATCCGGCCCACGTCGCCGCCGGCGATCTGGTGATGGCGACGGGCAGCCTCGGCTGCGTGCACGGCTGGCTCTTCCACGACGTCCGCTTCGACGCCGGCTGGACCGCCTTCGGGAGCCGCATCCACCGCGCGGACTTCAAGGAGCTCGCACGGCTGGGCCCACCGCTCCGCCTGCGCTGCCAGGAGACCCGCGCCCGGGTCGGGCCGAAGCGGGTGGTGCTGCGCCTCGAGTTCCGCTTCGAGCAGGAGGGCAAGCTCGTCTACGCCGGCGACCAGAGCGCCTTCTTCCTGCTGGAGCCGGAGCTCGGCTAGCCCGCTCCCCTAGCCCGCTCCCCTAGCCCGGGTCCGGAGCCACCGCGCAGGTCGCGAGCTGATCGGCGTAGAGCTGCTCGCGGTCGGCCACCTTCCTGGCCACGCCGAGCAGCCAGGGCTTCTCCTCGTGGGTCCCCCGGGAGAAGCCGGCCGGGCCCTCGTGGTAGGCGAGGTAGAGGTGATAGGCGTCGTCGGGCGCGATCCCGGTGGCGCGGCCGATCACGCCGCCGTACCAGCCGACGAAGTCCGCGACGTCGGCGAAGCGCTCGCGGCTCGCCCCGTCGCGCGAGGTGTCCCGGCGATAGTCGTCCCAGGTGCCGTCCTTCACCTGACCGTAGCCGTAGGCCGACGAGAGCCGTCCCATCGGAATCACTCCGAGGAAGCGCCGATAGCCGGGACGCGCCCGCGGACGGAACTTCGATTCCTGATGCAGCACCGCCAGCACCAGCGAATCGGGCACCCCCCAGCGCTCCCGGCTGCTCGCGGTCGCCTCACGCCACTCGGGGCGCTCGGCGAAGATCGCGCAGGCGTCGTCCGGGTTCCTCGGCGGGAGCGTCCGACAGGCCTGGAAGAGGAAGACCAGGGCCAGCAGCAGAGCCCCGGCGGCCAGCAGAGCGAGCGGGCTCTTCGCGGTCATGAGCCCGCGGCGCGAACCGCCACCTTCACGAGCTCCCCTCCCTGGAAGCGGATCACCTCGCGGATCCCGTTGGCCACGGCGGTCTCGCTCACGCCCCACTGGTTGCCGGCCCGCTCCGAGAGAGCGGAGAGCGTCTCCCCGGGGCGCGCCCGCGCCACGCGCAGCTGGAGCGGCACCAGCAGCCGGTGCTCGCGATCGTCGAGGCGTCGCAGGCTGTCCGCGGCGGCGGCAAAGCGCCGCTCGAGCGCCGCGTGGTTCGAGACGGCCGAGGCCCCGGTGAAGCGCAGCATCCGGGAGCCGTGGGCCACGAATCGCAGGTCGAACGCCGTCCGCCCGTCGGGGGACTGGGCCAGCGCGCGAAAGCCCGGCGCGCCGGCGACGGGTGTCGACCCGGAGCGCACGAAACGCAGGCCCGACTCCTGCTCGAAGCGGGCGGCCGCCGCCGCGGGATCGAGGGAGCCGGCCTGGATCTCGACGGCGAAGATCCCGGCCGGTTGCGTCCCTTGGGGCGACTGGGCCACCACCACCTCGGGCCGGTTCTCGATGGGCCAGCCCTCGGGAAAGACGACCGCAAGGTCGAGGCCCGTGTGAAGGAAGCGCCGGCCGTCGATCACGCCCGCGCGCGGGTCGGGGCCGATGGCGATCCCCTGGATGCGGCGCAGGAAGGCCTCGCGATCGGGAGCGATCGCCGGCGCGGGCTGGACGGCGATCGCGCGGGCGCGCGCCCGGGTCGCCGCGACCCGATCCTCGGTGAGCGGATGGGAGTCGAGGAATCCCGTACGGGTCTTCACGCCGCGCTTGAGCGCGGAGTCGCGGGCCAGGGTGCTCAGGAAGAGGGTGATGCCCGCCGGGTCGTAGCCGGCCGCAGCGGCCATTTTCTGGCCCACCTCGTCGGCCTGGCGCTCCTGGTCGCGCCCGTAGCTCGCGATCCAGCCCGCGCCGGCGACCTGCGCCGAGCTCGCGCCGAGCTGCGCGCCCGACGCTCCGCCGAGCACGCCGCCGAGGAGGGCGCCCAACATCGCCCCGCCCTGCGCGCCCACCCGTCGGGTCTCGCGCTGGGCCGCGTGGCGAGCGGCGACGTGGCCGATCTCGTGGCCGATCACTCCGGCGAGCTCGTCCTCGGAGTTCGAGATCGCGAGCAGACCCCGCGAGATGTAGATCCAGCCCCCGGGAAGCGCGAAGGCGTTGGGCTCGGCCATGTCGGCCACTGCGAAGTGATAGGCGACGTCTCGGCGCGGCGAGTGGCGGGCGAGCCGCTCACCGATGGCCTGCACGTAGCCCGCGACCACCGGGTCGCGCACGAGTCCGATCGAGGCCTCGACCTCGGCCGCTCCCTGCCGCCCGAGCGCGATCTCCTGGGCGGGCGAGAGCAGGGAGACCTCGCTCTCGCCCGTCACGGGGTTCACCGCACAGGCGAGCGCGAGCCCACAGGCCGCGAAGCCGACGGAGAGCCGGGCCGCGAACCTCGAGACGCGGGCCGAAGCGTGCCGGCGGGTCCTCACCCGGATCGCGGCTCGGGCTACGGCGTCGCGCCCTGGGAGGCGCGATCGTGCACCAGCAGGCTCTTCTTGTCGTCGAAGTGCACGCGGATCTTGTTGGGGCCGGCCGCGCCCTGGACGACGCCGAGCCCGAGGGTCGGGTGCTCGATGCGATCACCGGCCACGAACTGCTCGTTGATCGAGTAGGGCCGGATCGGCCGCGAGAGATCCGCCTCGACGATCTCGTCGACCGGAGCCGCAGCTTCCTTGCGCTTGCGCGGCTTGGGCTTGGGACGGATGCGGCCGGCGCCGGGCTCCCAGGCGTTCAGCAGCCGGGCGCGGCCCTCGAAGATCGGGCCGCCGGTCTCGTAGCCCCAGCCGGGATCGCCGTCGAGGCGCAGGCTCAGGAAGAACACGGGAACACCGGCGTGCTCCTCGATCTCGGCGGCGAGGCGCTCGAGCTCACGGATCCAGGCGGCGCCCTTCTGGGCCTCGCGCTTGCGGCAGAGCTCCCAGTA
>JASJCN010000357.1 GCA_030065975.1 Myxococcota bacterium | reverse complement strand
CCCGGAGGAGCTGGCCCGGGAGATCGCCGAGAACACGAGCGGCGTCTCGGTGTGCCTGGCCCGGAACATGCTGTGGAAGATGCTCGGGGCCGACCATCCCATGGCGGGCCACCGCGTCGACTCCCGCGGGATCGCCGCCATGGGCGCCTCGCCGGACGCCTACGAGGGCGTCCAGAGCTTCCTCGAGAAGCGGCCCGCCGACTTCCAGATGAAGGTCTCAAAGGATCTGCCCGACTTCTATCCCTGGTGGGAGGAGCCCCGCTTCGAGTAGGGAGCGCTCCTTCTCGGACCCCCGGTCGGGCTGCTAGCTTCGGCGAGCGCTCGATCCGGAGGTCCCCAGTGACGGGAACAGAGCCCGTCGACGGGACCCAGCCGACGACCCAGCCGACGACCCAGCCGACGACCCAGCCGGCGACCCAGCCGGCAACAGGGCCGGCGACCCAGCCGGCAAAAGGGCCGGCGCCAGGGCCGGCGCCGCCCTCGGTCGGCAGCGCCGCGGCCGTGTCCGACGAGTCGCCCCCCGCGACCTCCGCCGCCGAGACCCTGAGCGTCGGCCGGAAGGTGCTCTACGGCGGACCGACGCTCTGGGTCTCGGCCATGTTCGTGCCGGTCTCGCTCTACATGAGCAAGTTCTACGCCGACGTCGTGCTGGCGCCCCTGGCCTGGCTGGCGCTGGCCGTCGCCCTGGCGCGGAGCTTCGACGCCGTCACCGACCCGCTGATGGGCTGGCTCTCCGACCACACGCGCAGCCGTTGGGGCCGCCGGCGTCCCTACATCGCCCTCGGCTCGGTGATGCTCGCGCTCGCCTTCGCGCTGCTCTTCAGCCCGCCCGAGCGGCTCGACCCCGGTACGGCGACGGTCTGGTTCGGCGCGTGCTTCCTGTCCTTCTTCCTGTGTCACACGATCTTCGGGATCCCGTACAACGCGCTCGGGCCGGAGCTCAGCCTCGACTATCACGAGCGCTCGAGCGTGTTCAGCTGGCGCGAGTCCTTCGCGCTGCTCGGCACCATCGTGGGCGCGGGGATCCCGGGCCTGCTCGCCGCGCAGCTCGACTATCGCCTGGCGTACATCGTCTTCGGCGTGGGCTGCGGCATCGGCCTGATCGTGACCTCGATGGTGACGGCGGTGCGTATTCGCGAGCGTCCGGAGTTCGCCACGCGCGAGAGCAATCCCATCGTGCCCGGCGTGCGGCGCTCGCTCACGAACCGGCCCTTCCGCATCCTGCTCACGAGCTATGCCGTCGGCAGCGTGACGGCCGCGATCCCGGGGACGCTCCTGCCCTTCTTCATCCAGTACGTGATCCAGCCGGAGAACGTCGTGTTCTGGACCACCATCGGGGTGATGAGCCACTTCGTCGCGGCGCTGGCGGCGATCCCGATCTTCCTGTGGGCGTCGCGCCGCTTCGGCAAGCGCCCGCTCTGGCTCACGGCCTACGGGATGTCGATCCTCTCGCTGCTCTCGGCCTTCTACCTCGGGAAGGGAGACATCCTCGAGGGGGCGCTGGTCTTCGCCTGGGCCGGAGTGGCGTTCGGCGGCCAGCTGCTGCTCACGCCCTCGATCCAGGCCGACGTCATCGACTACGACGAGCTGCACACCGGCAAGCGGCGCGAGGCCCAGTACGGCGCGCTGTGGTCGTTCCTGCCGAAGTTCGTGGCCATCCCCGGCGCGGCCATCCCCTTCAGCATCCTCGCGAGCCTCGGCTATCAGCCGAACGTGGAGCAGAGCCCGGAGGTGATCTTCGCGCTGCGGAGCCTGCTCGGCCTGCTGCCCGCCGCCTTCGCGGCCCTCGCGTTCGTGGTGGCCTGGCGCTTCCCGATCACCGAGGCGATCCATCGGCGCATCCAGGAGGGCATCGCCCTGCACGCGCGCGGCGAGGCCGCCGTCGACCCCCTGACCGGCGAGATCATCCAGCCCCCGGGTCGCCGCGAGGTCGACGAGGAGACGGGCTGGGTGCTCGACCACTTCAGCCGCGGCGAGCTGCGCCGCGCCGAGCGCACGGGCGTGCGGGCGCTGGTGCGCGGCGCGTCGCTCAGCCTGGCCGGGTCGCTGCTCGCTCTCGCCGCCGGGATCGCGCTGGCCGTGCAGCAGATCGGCGGGCTCGAGAGCGAGCCCGGGCTGCTCGCCGTCGTCGCGATCACGGGCTCGGGCCTCGCGCTCGCGGCGGTCGCGTTCCACGCGGTGCGCCTGCGCGTGGCGCTCGGCCTGCAGCCGGGGAGCGTGGCTCCCTCGCTGCTGCGCGCCCACCGGGGCGACGCCACGGCGCTGGCGGCGGGCGGAGGCTGAGTCGATGACCTCCGTGGACACGCGCAGCGGGCGCATCGAAGGGATCGCGAAGGACGGGGTCACCGCGTTCCTCGGCCTTCCCTACGCGCGGGCCGAGCGCTTCCGGGCTCCGGAGCCCGAGACGCCGTGGACGGGCGTGCGGCGCGTCGACGCCTTCGCGCCCTGTGCTCCCCAACGCGGCGGCATGCTGGCCCGTCTCGGCGGGCTCGACCCGAGCGTGTCCTCCGAGGACTGCCAGCGCCTGAACGTCTGGACGCCGGCGCCTGACGCGGGGCGACGCCCGGTCCTCGTGTGGATCCACGGCGGGAGCTTCACCTCCGGGAGCGGCGGCTCGCCGCTCTTCGACGGCACGGCCCTCGCGAGGCGGGGCGTCGTCGTGGTCACGATCTCCTATCGCCTGGGCGCCCTCGGCTACCTCGCCCATCCCGGCCTCCCCGGCGTATCCGGTGCTGCGGGCAACCGCGGCCTGCTGGATCAGATCGCCGCGCTCGAGTGGGTGCGGGAGCACATCGGCTTCTTCGGGGGCGACCCCGGTCGCGTGCTGCTCTTCGGCGAGTCGGCCGGGGCGATGTCGATCGGCACGCTCCTGGCCACGCCACGCGCGCACGGCCTGTTCGCCGCCGCGGCGCTCCAGAGCGGGGCCGCGGAGAACACGTCGAGCGCCGAAGACGCCGCGCGCGTCGGCCACCACTTCCTGCAGGAGCTCGGGGCCAACGCCGCCACGGCCGAGCGCGCACTCTCCGAGGCCTCGGTCGAGGACCTGCTCGGGGCCCAGGACCGCACCACGGCGGCCCTGTGGCGCGAGCTCTCCGGGCTCACCTACCAGCCCCGCGTCGATGGAGACGTCGTGCCCGAGCCCCCCTCGGAAGCCATCGCGGCGGGGCGGGGCGCCGCCGTGCCGGTCGTCGTCGGCACGAACCGCGACGAGTACCGGCTCTTCCTTCCCACCGACGGCAAGGCGGGCAGCCTGGATCGCGCCGCGTTGGTCAAGCGGCTCCGCATGCATCTGCCCGAGCCCTGGCCCGAGCGGGCGGCCTCGATCTACGTGGACGAGCGGGGCCTCTCTCCGCGGGATGCATGGTTCGCCATCGAGACCGACCGCCTGTTCCGTGCGCCCGCGCTCGCCCTCGCCGAGGCCCACGCCGACCATGCCGAGGCGTTCGTGTATCGCTTCGACTGGGCGTCGCCGGTGCTCGACGGTCTGCTCGGGTCCTGCCACGGCCTCGAGATCCCCTTCGTGTTCGCGAACCACCGGGACGCGGGCGTCGCCGAGTTCGCCGGCTCTGGCGAGGAGGCGGACGCGCTGGCCGAGGCCATGGCCGAGAGCTGGATCGCGTTCGCCGGCTCGGGCGCGCCCGTGGGTGAGGCCCAGCCTCCCTGGCCGGCCCATGACACCACGAAGCGTTCCACGCGGATCTTCGGCGCGGAAGGCGCGGCGGCGGGCGCCGCGTCGGCGCCCGACGACGAGCCGCGGGCGTTCTGGGTGGAGGCGCGCCGGGAGCTCGGGCTCCCCGGCTGAGCGCGTTCGCCGGGCCACTAGCGTCCGGCGGCGGTCTCCGCCGACGCGAACCCGGTGTCGGGGGGCAGCTCCACCGTGATGGTGGTGCCGGTCTCGCCCGTCTCCACGTCGAGGCGCCCTCGATGGCGCGTCACGATCTGGTGGGTCACGGCCAGGCCGAGGCCCGTTCCCTTGCCCTGCTCCTTGGTGGTGAAGAAGGGGTCGAAGATGTGGGGCAGCACCTCGTCGGGAATCCCGGCGCCGGTGTCGCGCACCATCAGCCACACGGAGCCGTCCTCGAAAGCCGTCGAGAGCGTCAGACAGTTGCTCCTGGGCGAGCCCGACTCCATCGCGTGCAGGCTGTTCAGCGCCAGGTTCAGCACCACCTGGCCGAGCAGGCCCGGGTCTCCGAGGACCGGGGGCAAGTCCGTCAGCTGGGTCTCCAGCCGGGCGCGGTCCAGGGCCTGGTGGCGGAGCAGCGGGAGCACCGACTGCACCACCTGGTTCAGGTCGACCCGCTCGTTGCGGCCGTCGCCGCGGCGCGCCAGCGAGAGCAGCTCGACGACGATGCCGCGGATGCGGTCCACGCCTTCCCGGGTCTCGGCGAGGATGTCCTCCACGGGCTCGTCGTCGCCCTGCTTCCAGGCCTCGGCCAGATGGTTCAGGTTGGAAGAGACGAAGGCGATCGGGTTGTTGATCTCGTGGGCGACGCCCGCCGCGAGGGTGCCGAGCGTCGCCATCCGCTCGCCGTGGGCGAGCGCGAGCTCGCGACGGCGAAGCTCCGCGGTCTGCTCCTCGACCAGCCGATGCAGGACGTCCGCGTTCTCCTCGACGTGCTCGAGGGCCCGCGCGAAGCGGCGCAGCAGGACCGCCGTGAACGCGAGCGAGAAGCCCAGGTAACCGAATACGATCAGGAAGGGGCCCGAGACCCATCCCGCGACCACCGCGGCGTCGTGGCAGCTCGAGAGGAACCAGAGGCCGAGCGCACCGACGACGACGCGTCTCTCTCCGCTGCCCATGTGCGCGTGGCGGGCGAAGACGCCGACCAAGGCGGCGAACACCAGGAGGAACGTGGGGCGATCTTCTCGGGCGAGGTGTGGGAGCGCGAGCTGCTCTTCTCGAACGAGACGCACCTCGAGATGGCGCTCACCGCCCTCGGCCACGCGATCTTCCCCACGTTCCTCCTGGTGTTCGCCGCCTTGGTCGGCGTCTTCGCCCGCCACGCGCACATGGGCAGCGGAGAGAGACGCGTCGTCGTCGGTGCGCTCGGCCTCTGGTTCCTCTCGAGCT
>JASJCN010000053.1 GCA_030065975.1 Myxococcota bacterium | reverse complement strand
TTCAGCTCAGCGGCCACGATTTTCCCGGGATCCGAACCCCGCGGGGGTAATGGTTGGCGCATCAGGGTTCCGCAAGGCCCTCACCCAGGCTCCGCTCTTCGCTCCACGACCGAGGCCCTCGGGCGAAACCGGGAACCGCTCCCGACCTCGCGGTCACCGACTGGATGGAGCGAGGAGCGGAGCCTGGGTGAGGGCCTTGCGGAACCCTGATGCGCCAACCATTACCCCCGCGGGGTTCGGATCCCGGGAAAATCGTGGCCGCTGAGCTGAAAAATGCGGACTGAACTTGCCACGAGTCCTCTCCTCGCTCCCACCTCCTCTACAAGAGCAGCGTCCAGGAGGGACCCCATGAGTCGCGCCATCCGCAAGGCCAACCTGATCCTGACCACCACGATCGGTCTGTACCGGGAGCTCGCGCTGTCTGCGGCGCAGCTGGTGAGGAAGCCCTGAGGCCACGCTCAGAGCCTCGATTTCCCCAGAATCGAACCGGGACCGCGCCACCGACGGGTGGTGCGGTCCTTGGCGTCTCGAGCGCCAATTGGGCCAACTGGGCGAACTGGCCGAACTGGGCGAACGCGCTCAGCTGGCGGCGGCCCGATCCCCGGAGGCCCGCGCGTCCACGCCCTCCGGGTCGTAGGTGTAGTTCGCGAAGTCGGGCTCGACGTCGCCGCCGCGGGAGCGCGCCAGCAGCCGCGGCTCGTTGGCGCGGACCCAGACCCGCGCAGCCAGGGCGAGGGCGAAGAGCAGGCACACCCCGGCGATCATCACGAACTCGAAGGGCCCGAGCCCGAGCACCTTCAGGCGCAAGGCCAGGGTGAGGTGCGCCAGCTTGAGCAGCACGGCGCCGCCCAGGCTGGTCCACGCCACGAGGATCAGGAGATCGATGAGGGGGAGAACGGGCAAGGGCGGCACCTCGGATGGGTCCACCATCGTACGACGTCTGGCGCGGAAAGGTCAAACGGGCACCGGAGTTGCGGGACCGCTGCCGCTGCCAGTGGCGGCTGCAACGGCCGCTGCCGGGCCTCGCCGGATTCCCGGCACCCGGCTAGGATCCCGATCCGCGAAACGCCCCGAGCCGACGTAGCTCAGCTGGTAGAGCAACGCACTCGTAATGCGTAGGTCGGCGGTTCGAGTCCGCCCGTCGGCTCCAGGCGTTCCCCGCCCGAACTCGGCAAACGCGCGAGAAGTCGAAGCGTCTCGACCTGCTCCTGCCAGCTCGTTGCCGGCCCCCGAGTCACCTCACCCCGGCTGGGGTCACTGTGGGGTCGCTCGGCCGTCGCCCGCGCGACAAAGTCGGCCGGCGTCTCGCCGAGCTCTCGCTGCATGGGCCGAAGGGTTCACGCGCAGGCCCCAGACAAAGCCGGAACAGTCGGGCACCGGCCGTCCGTCCGTCACTCTGTCACTCCAGGCCCGGGAGGGCCGCCAAGAGACGGGCGGAACACACCAAAGAAATCATCGGGGGCCACGACTTCATCCCCATTGAAGTCGGCCTCGGCACACTGCGGAGACGTCCCTACAGCTCGCCCGAGACATGGCCGGAAGCCTGAGAAGAAATCGTCGGGCGCCACGAGCCCGTCTTCGTTGAGGTCGGCATCGCACGCGTCTCCGTAGTGCTGGACACCCGGGAGAGACGAGTCGTCATCCTCGAGGCTATTGGCGTCGGCTTGGTCCGGGTTCGGTACGTCGATGCAGTTATCCGCGCCGTCGGGCACGCCATCGAGATCCAAGTCAGACTGCGTGAAATCGACTGCATGCAGGTGCACGTTCGGCGAGACGCGCTCAGGAACCAGGTCGACGATGCCGCCTGACGACTCGTCGAGACGCACGATCCCAGAAGCACCGGGGCCGAAGTCCGTCACCAGGAGGTAGGTGTCACCTGAGCTCTTCGCCAGATCCTCGACCCGAATGTCGGTGCCCAGATCCAACGATTGCGTCGAACCCGTCTGCCGATCCACTGAGACGACGTCGCCTGTCGAGTCCAAGGCGAGCACGCGTCCGCCATCGCTTGGTGCCAAGTCGAGGACTGCCTCGCCCACCAGGACTGGCTCCTGGAGTCCTGATTGCGAGACTCGTACCAGTCCAGGCGAACGAAAGCCGGTGCTACCGACGAGGAAGCTGTCCGGCGGTTCCTCAATCACTGCGGTCGGTACGTCAATGAGATTGCCCGCCCCGATCACCCTCGCTGAACCGTCGGGTGCCAGAGCGAAAGCGCCGCCTGCCACGGGGTCAACAACCGCGATCTCACCCGTCGAGATCTCAACTGGGTTCTCGGGTGCCTGAAGGAGGCCACCTGTGGGCAGCTCCGACACGCTGTGGTCCGCAGGATCTATCAGCAAGACGGGGCGAAGTGAGTTGCTGAGGGCAATGAGCGCCCCGTCGCGCCGCACAACGGTGCCCACGATGTTCTCATTGGCAATAAGGCCAGCGAAGAACAGCGCCGACTCCGAACCTGCTTCAAGGTCGACACTGGAGAGGACCGATCTTGCGTTCCTGTCCTGAAGACTGGCGCTCAAGGCCGAGAGGATCTCTGAACTGGACCCAAAGACAAAGTCGCGCACGCCACTTGCAGGCGCAATTACTTGGCTCTCACCGGTATCCGGGTCTACTCGAACGTACGCACCGGGCTCAAGAAGGCCGGGCGAGCCTACGAGTACAATGTCCTCGTTCTCATCCAGCGAGATCTCTGTCATCCGGAAGAAGGTCGCGATTGGATCGAGTTCCTGAACACCCACATCCACGCGAGACAGTTGGTTGTTCAGCCCTCCGGTGTCGTTCCAGACGAAGATCGCACCCGAGGAATCTACGACGACTCGACTGGTGTTGTTTAGCGCCACTGGGATGACGGGGGATTGGACGCCGGTCAACGAGTCTGCGCGGAAGACACCACTAGGAGTCACAGCGACGATCGAACCGTCGGTTGGATCGACCGCGAAGTCACGGAACCCAGCCACCAAACCGCCCTGCGTCACGAGGGAGATCGCGCCCGTATCGAGGTCAATCCGGTCGATTCGCTCGAAACTGCTCCCGACTAGCAGAGATGAGTCTGACTCGAGAACGAGCTCAACGACGATTGAGAAGTCTGGAAGCTGAGCAATCTTCTCCAGAACTCGCAAGTCGGGGTCATATCGAAAGATGGTCGCCAGCGTCGAGATGAATGCCTCACTGTCATCGTTGGTGTCAACAGATGCAAAGACGACTCTTCCAAGCGAGTCCACTGCAAGATGCTCGGGCTGGAGCCCGCCGATCCGAGTCCGCAGACCCGCATCCGGGTCGACCAGGATCAGATCGTTGCCACGCGACAGCAGGAACGTGCCTTCCCGAAGCGACACCTCGCGCGGAGCGGCACTAGCCCCGTCAATGGGAAACGGCGCGACAAGGCACGCGAGCAACCCGATTGCGGTGAAGCATGATCCCACTCTACCGAGGACAGCGTTCACAGATCCTCCGTCGCAAGCAGCCAATCACGGCGAACCGACTCAGTCAACCCCGAGTAACGACAAGGCCGGAGACTCGTTTGCTAGGCGAAGCCTGCCCCGGGTCACTTGTAGAGCATCGCTTCGGCGGGTGCGAGCCTGGGGGATCGTCCCCATCAGGTCTCGGCGTGCGACCTCATCGAGCCGGAGTCCACCATTGGCTTTCAGCCTACTGATCGCAGCCGGAGAGAGGAAGTACAATCCCATCAGAGGCGAGTCCTACTGCCGAACTAATTAGAAGCCCAGGAGGCCATCGCCCGCTACTGCGAGCACTCCACGAACGAGATCGCTCAGATCCAAGCTATCGAGGGACCTTCCGCGAACGCCTTTCGCAAGGCGTTCGCCGTATCCTGCTCGACGCCATGTCGCTTGCAGCCACGCCTCGGGCCACGAACCGAGACCGCCTCGTGGCCTTCATCCGCCACTTTGGCGACTGGGAGCACCGGGAAGGGTCTCTCTGCCCCACCTTGGGCAATTGCACGGGCAGAACCCGGATGTGGTGTTCGAGACGGTTCGCGTGAAGGCCTTCGCCGTGCTCCGGGAGTGGCCCAACGGGTGGGGGACCCACATCTCAATCGCGAAGGACCAGTTCCCCTTCGGCGTTCACCAAGGATTGGCCCCCAGCAGAAGGAGCTGCGCCAGCCAGTTGGCGGCATCGCGCTCGAAGGCCTCACGCACTTCGAGCTCCTCTGGTCGTTCCGGTGACAACCATCCGCCACACCGGACACTCGGGTGAGGAGACCCTGGAGCTGGCCTACCCGGATGCGTTCGTGCTTGGGCTCTGCGAGACGGCCCTTGAGAACCTGCGGACTTACCTGGAGGCGAACTGCCTGGACACGTACGGCCTACCCGTTCGACACGTATTGAGTGGCGGAGTTTGAACAGGTAGGTCCTGGAGTCATCGCTCCCGCGCCGCGTCGCCGGGGCGATCGTACATGAACGCCAGGATCTCTCGCGCAAGGAACACCTGGCCGCGGCTCTTTCCCGTCGTCTCGCGAAGAATTCCCGCGTCTACGAGCTTGTGGATATTGTTCGAGGCGGCCTGTTGGCTGACCCCCAGAAGGTCGGCTGCGGATCTGATTGTGATCGATGGGGCCTGGAAGAGGCGATCGATCAGCCGAATGAGCAGCGCAGACGACCGGCCGGTCTGAAACTGTCGGTGGTACTTCTGCCGCAGGGCCAACAAGTCGGTGGCCTGCTGCACTGCTTCTTCGGACGACTCAAGGACGCCGCGGAGGAAGAAATCGATCCAAGGAGTCCACTCGCCGGTTTGACTGACGTGCAGAAGGAGGTCGACGTACAGGTCGCGACTTCTCTCAAAGAAGGCGCTCAGATACAGGATTGGCGCATCAAGCCTCCCATAGCTGCACAGCAGTAGGGGTATCAGCAGGCGACCGACTCGCCCGTTCCCGTCTCGAAAGGGATGAATCGTTTCGAACTGATAGTGAATGACCGCAAGCTGTACGAGGACGGGGTCATGGTCGCTAGACGGCTCCCGATTCAAGTACCGCTCCAACTCCTCCAGCGCCTGCTTCATCTCTCTCGGAGGAGGCGGAACAAAGCGTGCGTTCAAAACCGTGTCGTCGAGCTTGCCCCGTACCCAGTTCTGATCGGTCCTGAACTCGCCGGGGCGCTCCTGGTCGCCACGAACTCCCGTAAGGAGCTCGCGGTGCACGGCGCGGATGAGCCGCAGGCAGACCGGGAGTTCCCGCAACAGCTCGAGTCCGCGCATCATCGCGTCGATGTAGTTGAGGACCTCCTGGGTGTCCTCGTCGATCCGGCGGCGGGCGCCGCCGTCGCTCCCTGCTTGCACGAGTACCAGTTGCTCCGGCGTCGTGATGGTCCCTTCGATTCGGCTGGAGAGGATTGCTTCCCTGTGCAGCATCGGTGAGCCGACGAGATAGGGGTTGAACTCTCGCCCCGTTGTCCCGGCAAGCCGGCCGAGCGCATTCTCAGCGCGGGCCAGGAGGCGAACGGTTGGCGTGGTAAGTTCGAACTGCTCCGGCAGCGGGTCTGGGACGAATGCATGGGCACCGCCGACCGTGGGAAGTAGCTGCCCGGGGGCAGAAGCCTGGAAGTCCTCGGCTCTCATGAATGCAACCGTAGTTGGATTGCGCGGAGATTACCCAAGGAAATCGCGAATAGGTTGAACATCAGACTCGATCTGTGCTCGATCGAGCCCCTCCGGGGAGCTCCAGCTCCCCGACCCCCCTGGAACTAAACGCTTCTTCCGGCCCCCGGACCCTCTCGTAATGCGTAGGTCGGCGGTTCGAGTCCGCCCGTCGGCTCCAGGCGTTCCCCGCCCGCCGCCCCGTTCCACCCGAGCTGCCCGTGGAATGCCAGTGCGTGCCGGCGGGCTGCCGGCGGGCTGCCGGTGGACTGCCGCCGCTCTCGCGAAGGCCCCGGCGAACGCCCGGCGAACGAACGCCGTTCGGGAGGCTCGGAGCGTCACCGGGGGTTCGCCCGCGGCACGTACTTGCGATCGTCTGCGCCGACTCGCCGCCTCCCTCGGAGGGGGCCGTCGCCGCCTAGCAAGGAGGCCCGCGATGCTTCGTCTGCCGATCCTGTTCGCCTGTCTGGCGCTGGCCGGCGCCGCCCAGGGCGCCGTGCTCGTGCCCGCCGATTCCAACCTCCAGGGACAGCTGCTCGACGATGCCGGCCTGCCCCTGGTCGGGCCCGTCGCCATCGAGATCGCGGTCTTCGATGCTCCGGTGGCCGGCAACCTGCTGTACAGCGAGCTCCACGACCCGGTCGAACTGCGCGACGGCCTCTTCGATCTGCTGATCGGAACCGGCCAGGACCCCACCCCGGCGGCGGGCTTCGGGCCGGACCTCTTCTCGGAGGCGAACCGCTACCTCGAGGTGCGCGTCGACACGGGGGCCGGGCTCGAGGTGCTCGACCCGAGGCTGCCCATCAGCTCGGTGCCCTACGCCCTGAGCGCGGCCCAGGCGGCCGACGCCGAGACACTGGGCGGTGTCGCCGCCAGCGCCTACCTGCAGGCCCCGGCGCCGGGCGCGAACCTCGCGGTGGGCGACGCCATCGAGTTCTCCGACGGAACCGTCCAGACCACGGCCACCGTCCAGGGTCCGACGGGCCCGCCCGGCCCGCCGGGGCCGCAGGGAGACCCGGGGCCGGCCGTCACCACCGTCGCCGTCTGCTCCTCGGTGCTGGCGTCCGTCGCGAGCTGCGCGGAGGTCTGCGCCAGCGGCTCCCAGGTGGTGGGCGGACAGGTCAGCTCGGGCGGGATGTGCAGCGTGACCGCCGACACGGGCTCCTGCAGCCTCGACATCAATGCCCTCGGCGGGCGCGGCGCCTGCTGCGTGTGCACGCCGTGAGGGCCCTCGCCACGCTTTGCCTGGCCGGCGCATGCCTCGCGGCTCCGATGCACGCCGAGCCGAGCCTCCGAGCGACGAGCTCGGCGGCGGGCGGTGCGCTCGCGGACGGCAGTCTCGACGCCGAGGCCTCGGTGGGTCCGGTGGCGGGCGTCGCGGAGTCGCCCTCGGGCATCGTGCTGCGCGCGGGGTTCCTGCTCCCGGCGCCGGCACCCGACGCCGATGGCGACGGGGTTCCCGACGCCATCGACAACTGCCGCGACGTGGCCAACCCGGACCAGACCGACTTCGATGCGGGCAGCGACGACGACCTCTCGCTGCCCGGCATCCAGCACTATGGCGATGCCTGCGACCTCGACGCCGACCAGGACGGAATCGTGGCGGCCTCGGACTTCTTCGGGTTCTTCCGGCCCTGCCTCGGGCAGGATCCGCAGGCCGTGCCGTCGTGCGCGGCGGCCGACGGCGACGGCGACGGCGTGGTGGGCCCCTCGGACTTCTTCGGCTTCTTCCGGCCGGCGTTGGGCTCTCCCCCCGGCCCGGGCATCACAGAGTGAAGCTCAGTACCCCGAGGGGGCTGACTGGACCGCGAAGAGCGTCCTGCTAACTTGGGCGGCACCGGCAGAACGCCGTGGAAGACGAGGCGCGAGCCTTCTTTCGCGACTTCTGCGGCCCCCAAGCGGATTCGACCGTCGACCATCGACCGGTGGTGGGCTTCCGGCCCGCCACGCGAAGAGCGCCGGCAGCGACTCGCCTCGCACCGACGCGGCGAACGCGGGAACGCAGGGGCCCCGGCCGGTTTCGGAACATGCTCACGAAAATCGAGGATCGGGGTCGCTCGTCCACGAGGCTCCCAGGCGACCCGATCTCGACATTGAAGTGACCCTGAAGTGACCTTGAATTGAGGAGGACCCCACCATGGCGCGAGTCAATCGGATGTCGGTTCAGAAGCGGCTGCGCGAGCGGAAGAAGGCCGAGAAGGCCGAGCTCAAGCGCGCGCAGCGGCTCGAGAAGCCGTTCGACGACATGGGCGGCGGTGGGGGGAACGAGGTCGCCACCCGGGACGATCTGGCCGGCTATGGCCTGATCGAGGAAGAAGAGGAAGCGAGCGGCGAGGCCAGCTAGCCCACGCCCTTCCGAGACCGGCGCGCCATCGCACCGCGGCGCGCCCGCGAGCGCTGATCCGCGCGCCCATCCGTGCGCTGCCCTGGCGTCCCGGTCTTGTGAGCCAGCGTCACCTCGTGGCGCAGGCCTCCGCGGCCGGGCCGCTCACTCGTGACGCAGAAGCCCGCGCGCTCGAGTCGACGGACGAAGGCGCGATCCCGTCCCTCGGACCAGACCGCCAGTACCCCCTCGTCGGCGAGCGCCTCCCAGGTGGTTGCGAGCGCCTGCCAACCGAAGTGGGGATCGCTCCGTGCAGCGGCGCCGCGCGCGGGCCCGAAGTACAGGTCGAGCGCCACGGCGTCGTAGCGCGCGGCATCGGGCGCCGCAGCTTCCGCCACGGCCTCGGCGACGTCCCCCTCGAAGAGCCGCACGCGGGGGTCGGACAGGGCGTCGCCCGAGACGCGGGAGAGCGGACCGCGGCACCAGCCCACGACGACGGGGTTGAGCTCGGCGACCACGACCTGCGCGTCCCGGCCGAGGCTCTCGAGCGCTGCGCGCAGTGTGCAGCCCATGCCGAGGCCCCCGATCAGGAGGCGCGCGGCGGGTCGTGCGGCCACGGCCTCGGCGGCGAGACGGCCGAGGGCCTCCTCCGAGCGACTCGCAGCGCTGCTCATCAGCACGCGCCCGTCGTGGGTGATGAGCCAGTCGTCGGGCGCGCGATGGCGCAGCTCGAGCTCCCCATCGGGCGTGGAGGCGCGGTCGACCGATCGCCAGGGGCGGGCCAATCAGCCGACATCCCTGGGAGAGAGACGCTCGAGCCAGGCCACGGGGCCCTCCAGGAGGCGTACGGAGCTCTCGGCGGCGGGCTCGGCCATGCCCGGATTCTCGATCGGACAGATGATCTTGTCGATCTTCAAGAACACGGCCTGCCCCGTCGATGCAGGGGCATGAGCCTCGACATCGCCGCCCTCGTCTTCCTGGGCCTGCTCTTCGCGCTCGGCGCGTGGCGCGGCTTCCTGCCCTCCCTGCTCGGGCTGAGCTCCCTGGTGATCGGCTACCTGGGAGCGGTGGGGGCGGCCAAGCTCTCGGGCGGCGCCGTCGGGGCGGCGCTCGGCTGGCCGGTCTGGATCGCGGCCCCGGCCGTCGGCACTGCCGGCTTCGTGGCCAGCGTGATCGGGTTCGGCGTGATGACGGGCGGGCTTCGCCGCCGCGACCGGGAGCGTGCGGCCGACGAGGGAAGGGCCCTGGCCGACCGCCTGTTCGGTGGCGTGCTCGGGGCGACGCGCGGCGCCGTGATCGTGGTCTTGCTCGGGCTGCTCGTCGGCTGGCTCGATGCCGCCCGCGACGCCACCGGGAGCGCGCGCCTCGCGAACGTGCCCGACACCGAGGACTCCATCGCGGTCGCCGTCTCGGGGCGCGCGGTCGAGGCGGCGGTCTCCGCTGCGGTCGGGGACGACGGAGCCGCGGGAGTCGCGAGCCGCTTCCTCGCCCGGCCGTCAGCGGCCCTGGCCATGCTGCAGTCGATCGCCCAGGACCCGAGCCTGCGTTCGCTCCAGAGCGATCCCGTCTTCTGGATGTACGTCGAGCAGGGGCAGGCGCACAACGCCGTGCATCGCCCGGCCTTCCACGACCTCGTCGAGAGCGACGAGCTCCGGCGCCAGCTCGCAGCCCTCGGCGCCATCAGTGATGAGGCGGCGGCGAGGCCCGACGTCTTCCGTCGCGACATGCAGGACGTCCTGCAGCAGCTCGGGCCGCGCCTGCGAGCGCTCAAGCAGGACCCCGAGGTGCAGGCCCTCGCCGAGGATCCCGAGGTCCGCGCCCACCTCGAGTCGGGCGACCCCTGGGCCCTGCTCTCCGATGTCCGCATCCACCGCATCGCTTCGCGCATGGCCGAAGGCCCGTAGTCGGCAGGTCCGAAGGCCCGTAGTCGGCAGGTCCGAAGCCCCGTAGTCGGCATGGCCGAAGGCCCGTAGGGGGTGCCCTGCTAGCCTGCCCGCATGGGCACCCCGGGAACGGGAACGCGCACGGCGTTTCGCGAACGCCAGACGCGCTGGGCGAAGGGCGCGCGCATCCCCACCGAAAAGGAGCGCGTCCGCGACCTCGAGGACAACTTCTACCTCGGTGCGCCGCACCCCAACGCCTGGGCCGACTTCGAGGCGGCCGGCGTCGACGCGGAGTCGCTCTTCGCCCTGGACTCGCCGCTCGTGCTGCTCTGCAACCTGTTCGACCCGTTCCGGGATCGCGACATCGCACCCCTCGCCCGGGCTCTGGGCGCGGACCCGGCGACCCAGGGTCTGTCCTTCCTGCAGTCGGGCACGGACGTCCTGCTCGAAGGAGACGACGCGACCCCGACTGCGATCCTCTCGACCACCGACGACGCTCCCGTCGACGAGCGCGCCGCGGCGATCCTCGCCGCCCATCCGCCGGGCGGGGTGCGGGTGGTCCATCTGTCCATGGACGAGATGCAACACGGCGACGTGTCGGAGGCGACGGGGCCGGCCCGGATCGGGTACGCCGCGCTCTTCGAGGCCCTGCGTCGCGAAGCGCCCGAGATGCATCGCCACCAGCGCTATCTGCGCGCGCGCTACTTCCCGCCGGCGATGGACGAGACCCAGCGTGCGAGGCTCGCCGACGCCACGGCGTGGTCGGCCTCCCTCCACGCCGGCCAGGTGCGCAAGGGCACCGGCATCCCCTACTGGAGCCACGTCTCCCAGGTCGCCGCGCTCGTGCTCGAGCACGGCGGGAACGTGGACGAGGCCATCGCGGGGCTGCTCCACGATGCGATCGAGGACTCCGGCGTCACGCGCGCCGAGATCGAGGCACGCTTCGGCCCGGTGGTGGCGGGCATCGTCGAGGAGTGCACCGACCTCCTGCCCGGCGACTCCCCCGAGCGCAAAGCGCCCTGGGAGGCGCGCAAGCGCCGCTACGTCGAGCACCTCGAGCAGGCCGACGCCGGAACGCGCCTCGTCGCCGCCTGCGACAAGCTCCACAACCTGCGCTGCATCGTCTCGGACCTGCGCGAGGAAGGCGACGCCATGCTGCGACGCTTCAACGCGTCGCCCGACCAGACGCTCTGGTACCAACGCGAGGTCTGGCGGGCGCTCGGCGAGGGGCTGCCGATCCGCCTGCGCCGCGAGGCCCAGGAGCTGCTGGTCGAGCTCGAGGCGCACATCGAAGGCTAGGGAGGGGAGTGCATGGTCCGGGGAAGCTGCCTGTGCGGGGAGCACGCCTACCGCGCGGAGGGCGAGCTCACGCTCATGCACCACTGCCACTGCGGCCGGTGTCGCAAGGCGCACGGGGCCGCCTTCTCGACGTGGGTCGCCGTCGCCGAAGACGGATTCGCCTACGAGCGAGGCGGCGAGAAGGGGATCCGCTTCGAGTCCTCGCCGGGCTTCGAGCGCCTCTCGTGCGCGATCTGCGGCTCACCGCTCCCGGGGCCGCCCGTCGACGGACGCGTGTTCCTCCCGGCCGCGCAGCTCGAGGGAGATCCGGGGGTCCGCCCGGAGGCTCACATCTTCACCGCGAGCAAGGCACCGTGGTTCGAGATCGAGGACGGTCTGCCCGGCTTCGAGGCCTGGCCGCCGGGCGTGCCGATGCCGGTCCAGGCCGACCGCGCCCCGCAGGATGCGCCCGGCCCGTACGTCCGGGGCAGCTGTCTGTGCGGCGCGGTGGCGTTCCGCGTCGAGGGCTCGGGCCTCGTCGCGAGGCACTGCCACTGCTCCCGGTGCCGGAAGGTCCGGGGGGCCGCCCATGCGTCGAACTGGGTGACCGCCCTCGACGCCGTGCGCTTCACCCGTGGCGCCGATCGGGTCCGGGAGTACCGCCATCCGGAAGCGCGGTACTTCACCCACGCTTTCTGTGATGGGTGTGGCTCGAGCCTGCCGCGGCTAGACACCGGCCGGGGAATCGCCGTCGTCGCCATGGGCGCTTTGGACGATCCTCCGCCGATCGTGCCGAGCGAGCACATCTGGGTGGGCTCGCGCGCTTCGTGGTACGACGTGCCGGGTGACCTGCCGATGTACGAAGGTGCGCCGCCCGGCTGAGCAACGGGTTCGAGGGGACTCGGGGCTCCGGACGACCTCGTCCGGAGCGGGAGCGTCTTGGGGGGAATCGATGCCGGCCGTGATCACGTGGATCGCCATCCTGCTGTGGCTCGTCACGGGAGCCCACGCGGAGAGCTCCGCGGAGGCCGAGCCCCGCTCGGAAGGGCCCGCCGTGGCGGCCGAGAGCGACGACCCCGGCACCGGGACGGATCCCGCGAGCGCCGAACCCGACGACGAGGGCGACGGCGACGACGACGACGAGTGGGACCCCTACGAAGGGATGGATCGCAGCGGCCGGATCCCCGCCGTCGAGAAGGACGTCGAGGTCCCGGATCGCTGGCGCTACATCCCCGAGGGCCGGATCATGCCCGGCTCGATCGTCGACCGCTTCCTGGTGAGCACCTTCGCCGCACCGCTCTTCTTCCGCGACGAGGACATCGGCGTGGGCGGCGGCTTCGGTTTCGTGGACATCGACTTCCGCAACAAGCGCCGCCGGGAGTTCGCGGGCGTCTTCGCCTCCTACACCAGCGAGGGTCAGCAGGCCTACGGCTTCACCTGGCGCCGTTGGCTCCACACCATCGACCATCCGAAAGGGGGCGTCCTGCAGGAGGAGCGCAGCTTCTTCCGCATCGCGGGCGGCTACAGCAAGACCCTCACGCGCCGCTTCTTCGGCTTCGGCGCGGACTCGCGCGAGTCCAACGAGACGAGCTACGAGGACGAGCTCTTCGACATCAACGTAGGGATCGAGATGGCGCTGCCGGATCCCGGCTCGGACTGGATCCTGAGCGCCGGCTTCCGCGGCGAGCTCCACGAGCTCGCTCCCGGCGCGATCGACGACGACCCGACCACCGACGAGCTCTTCCCGGATGCCTTCTTCGACGCCGAGACCTCGAACCTCGGCTACTTCCAGCTCGGCCTCCACTGGGACACCCGGGACAGCCAGGCCAACGCGTACGGGGGCTGGCGGGTGGGAGCGGCCGTGAACGCCGCCCTGCTCCAGCGCGGCGGCGACCTCGGCGCCGTGTTCGCCCTCGACGCCCAGCGCGCCTTCACGGTGCCGCCGCTCTTCCACTCGGGCGCCGAAGGCGATGAGGAGCACCCGCCCACGGACAGCCTGGTGTTCCAGTTCGAGACGGCCACGACGGCCGGCGACCTGCCCTTCTTCGCCCTGCCCAGCCTCGGCGGCAGCGAACGGCTGCGCGGCTACATCGGGGGCCGCTATCGCGATCGCAGCAACTGGTACCTGGGAGCCGAGTGGCGCCTGTGGGTGATTCCGCGCGGCTTCCACATCCCCTTCACCCGGGCCGTGCGCATCGAGCGCATCGGGCTCACGCCCTTCGTCGAGGCGGGCAGCGTCGCCGACGACTGGACGGACCTCTTCTCCTCGAGTGTGCGCGCGAGCTACGGCATCGGGCTGCGCATCGGGCTCGAGCGCCAGGCCATCTTCCGGGTCGACCTCGGCTTCGCCAACGAGGGGCCGAACCTCTCCGCCCGCTTCGGGCTGGCCTTCTAGGGTTCGGGCTGGCCTTCTAGGCTAGGAGCCCGCCGTCCCGCCGCGGGCGGCGCACTCGTGCTCGAGCATCCAGGCGGTCTGGCCGTTGAGCTGGCAGGCGACGAGGCCCGAGTCCGACTCCTCGCCCGGGGTGATGCTGCGGGCGCTGCCCCACCACTCTCGCACGCTCGCCTGCACCTCGGCGATCATCGCCTGGGCACCGCCCGGCTTCGTGGCCGCCGGGGCCGCCTCCGGGGGCGGGTGCTTCGCGTGGAGGTTCTCGCTCGCGTTCTTGTTCTTCTTGCGCTTCGCGGCCCGCTCCTCCATCTCGGAGAGGCCGGAGTCGATGCGCTCGAACGCGAAGCAGCCCGTGAGCGTCGGCGACGCCAGCAGGGCGAGGATCACGAGGACCTGGGGAAGGGATTTCACCTGGGGGGGATCGGTCCGGGGCACTCCGGGGAGTGTGACCGGGATCACCAACGGCGTGCCGTCGACGCCCCCGACGCGCCGCCCGGCCGCGGTAGACTCCGCGCACCGCAACGAGGAGCCGTCATGACCGCCGCCCCCGACCTCGACCCGCTCGCCCGCATCTTCGGCCAGAAGCCGCCCGAGACGGCCTCGGACATGCGCCGCATGATCGACGGCTTCGCCGGCCTCATGAACGGCGATCTGCCCGAGGTGGGCGAGCTGCGAGAGGACGTGCCGGTCGGCTCCCACGCCACCGCCGACATCGTGGTCCCCAAGGGCCCGGGCCCGCACCCGGTGCTCGTCTACCTCCACGGCGGCGGCTGGATCTGCGGCAGCCCGAAGACCCACCGCAAGCTCGCCTACCGCTTCGCCGAGGCCGGCAACCTGGTGGTGAACGTCGGCTACCGGCTGGCCCCGGAGCACCCCTTCCCCGCGCCCTTCGAGGACTGCGTCGAGGCCCTGCGCTGGACCCGCGAGAACGCGGCCTCCCTGGGCGGCGACCCGGAGCGCATCGCGGTGGGGGGCGACTCGGCCGGCGGGAACCTCTCGGCCGCCGCCTGCGCAGCGCTCGCGGACGACGCGGCCCGGCCGAAGGCCGCCCTCTTGATCTACGGCGTATTCGACTTCGCGCGCATCGGCGAGACGCCGGCGGGCATGCCCGAGGCGCCGGCGGCCTTGGCCGAGCTCGGCCCGAAGATGATCGAGCTGATGGTCGGCTCCTACCTCGGCGCCGAGCGCGACGACGCGATCCTCCGCGACCCGCGCGTGAGCCCGATCCACCACGCCGACCGCCTCCCGCCCACCCACGTGGTGGTGGGGAGCGCCGACCCCCTCGTGGCCCAGGCGGAGGCGCTGGTGTCGCAGCTCGGCCAGTCCGGCGTCCACCACGAGCACTTCATCGACGAGGGCATGCCTCACGGCTACGCGCAGATGGAGTTCCTGGCGCCCACCCGCCCGGCCATCGGGCGCATGGTCGACTTCCTCGCGCGGCAGCTCGGCTGATCCCATGGCCGACCGAACCGCCGAGCACCGCACCTTCTGCCGGGTCTGCGAGCCCGCCTGCGGACTCGTGGCGCGGGTCGAGGACGGCGAGCTCACGGCCCTGCGGCCGGACCGCGAGCACCCCGTCTCGAAGGGCTTCGCCTGCCACAAGGGCATCGCCGCCCTCGACATCCACCGCGACCCCGATCGCCTGGACCACCCCCTGCGCCGCAAGCCGGGCGGCGGCTTCGAGCGCATCTCGTGGGACGACGCGATCGGCGAGATCGCGGAGCGCCTGGGCGCCCTGCGCGACGCCCACGGGAGCGAGGCGATCTCGGCCTACGTGGGCAACCCGACGGCCTTCAACACCTTCGCGGGCCCGGCGATCGGCTCCTTCTTCGGGCAGCTCGGCCTGCGCCGGAGCTTCGGCTCGGGCACCCAGGACTGCAGCAACAAGTTCGCGGGCAGCGAGGCCGTCTTCGGCACCAGCACCCTGCACCCGGTCCCGGACATGGACCACACCGACCACCTGCTCCTGATCGGCGAGAACCCCCGGGTCTCGCACATGAGCTTCCTCTCGATCCCGGATCCGGTGGCGGTGCTGAAGCAGCTGGTGAAGCGCGGTGCCGTCGTGCGGCACCTGAACCCGCGGCGCATCGAGGCGCCCGAGTCGGGCACGGGAGAGGTCGTCTGGATCCGGCCCGACACCGACGTCTACCTGCTGGCCGCCATGCTGCAGACGATCTTCTCCGAAGGCCTCGCGGACGACGACGCCCTGCGCGACCACGGCCGCGGCGTGGCGGAGCTGCGAGCCTTCGTGGACGCGTACCCGGCCGGGCGCGCGGCCGCCATCACCGGGATCCCCGCCGACCGCATCCGGCAGCTGGCGCGCGAGTTCGCCTCGGCCCCGAGTGCCGCCGTCCACATGTCCACCGGCGCGAACATGGGACGCCAGGGGACGCTCGCCTACTGGCTCGTGCAGATGCTCTCGTTCGTGACGGGCAACCTCGATCGCCGGGGCGGAAACCTCTACTCCCTGGGCTTCTACGCGGCCACACGCTCCGGCCGCACCGAGCCCGAGCGCCACTTCTTCGACGGCCGGCACGGCCGCATGCGTCGCATCCGGGGCACCCTGCCCGGCAACCTGATGGCCGACGAGATCATGAGCGGCGAGCCGCCGATCCGCGGGCTCTTCGTCGTCGCGGGCAACCCGGTGCTGAGCGTCGGCGGCGAGTCGGAGATGCGAAAGGCCCTCGAAGGGCTCGACCTGCTCGTGTGCCTCGACCTGTATCGGAACGCGACCGGCGAGCTCGCGGACTACCTGCTCCCCTGCGCCGACGGCTTCGAGCGTGCCGACGTCAACATCACGGGCCTCGGCCTGCAGCTGCGGCCCTACGTCCAGTGGGCCGACGCCGTGGTCGAGCCGCGCGGCGAGCGCCGCCCCGAGTGGTGGATCCTGGCGCGGCTCGAGCAGGCCCTCGGCCTGAAGAGCGTCCTCGACGCCGGGCCCGAGCCCGACCTCACCGGACGCCTCGCGCACATGATGGGCTCGCGCGGCATCGACTTCGACACCCTGCGCGACACGCCCGGGGGCATCGTGCTCGATCCGCTCACGCCGGGCCGCTTCTACGACGACTGGATCCAGACCGAGGACTCGCGGGTCGACTGCTTTCCGAAGCTCTTCGTCGACGAGGGTGCCATCGAACGCTGCCACCACATCGCCGCCGAGCTCGAGAGCGAGCCCGAAGGCGCGCTCAAGCTGATCAGCCTGCGCACGCCCGACATGCACAACAGCTGGTACCACAACGTCGAGCGTCTGAAGCGCCCGGGGCGCCTCGCGAACCCGCTCCACGTCTCGCCCGAGGACGCCCGCGAGGCCGGCCTCGCCGACGGCGACCGCGTGCGCTGCAAGAGCGCCGCGGGAGCCGTCGAGTGCGAGATCCGCACCGACGAGACGCTCATGCCGGGCGTCGTGGCGATGACCCACGGCTGGGGCAACGCCGCGAGCGAGGGAATGCGCGTGGCGAAGCGCCACCCGGGCGTGAACGCCAACCAGCTCCTGCCCTCGGGCCCCGGAAGCTACGAGCCGCTCAGCAACCAGGCCTTCATGACGGGCATCCCGGTCTCGATCGAGCGGATCTGACCCAGAGCCTCCTGGCCGGCCTCGCCCGGTGGACACAGCCGCCCCTCGGTGCGCTCGGCATCGAGGTGGTGGTTGACCAGCACGCGGTAGCCCCGGGCATCGAGCTCGCGAAGGAGCGCGCGGTTCCAGGCCTGGCGCTCCTCGTCCTCGCGGACGACGAAGGTGCGGTAGAGCCAGGGCTTCGGGTGCCCGTCCTCGCAAATCGCCGGCGCGTAGTTCACCACGTCTCCGCCGATCACGTAGCCGACCAGCTCGCCTTCGACCCGGCGGAACACGAAGGTGAGCTGACTGCCCGGCGTGTGGCCCGGGAGCGGCATCCAGAAGGCGCCCGGGAGGTCGGCCGCGATGGCGCGGGGCCTGCCGTCGTCCTGAGCCTCCGCACCGAGCCGCGTGGGCACGATGCAGCCGGCCACGTCGGCCTCGTCGAGCCAGCCGCGGCCCGCCGCCTCGTGGGTCTCGTCGGACGTCTCCTGCAGGCTCGAGAGCGCGACGGGGACCTGGCACGGCACGTCCCCGCACAGGCGGCAGATCTCGCTCAGGCCCGAGACGTGATCCACGTGGAGATGGCTGAAGACGACGGCGGCGACGCTGTCCGGGCGAATGCGCTCGGCCCACGGATCCCGCTCGCCCGCACAGACGATCTCCTCACCACCCACCCACTCGGCCGGCGTGCCGAAGTCCGGGCAGGCGCGGGTCGCGAGGCCCGGGTCGACGACGAGCTGGGACCCGCTCGGCCACTCGGCGACGAACACCGGATGGCTCATGTCGAGGTCGGGCGCCTCGGGGAACCCGTCGGCCAGCAGCTCCACGGGCACCCGCTGGGTCGCGGTCCCGGCGGCGGCGAACGACACCGGCAGCGGCCCCGGGCTCCCGTCGAGCTCCTGCCGCAGCGCGTCGATCCGGTCGGCCACCTCCGCGACGGAGCCGGGGGGCGGAAACGAGGGCGCCGAGCAGGCGATCGACAGCATGGCGGCGACCGCGCCGGCCGCAAGAACACGCGTCTGGCTCATCGAGATCCTCCTTCGAGTGGGATCGCCCTCGGATCGCAGGGTCGATGGGTGGGGACCTGCGCGATACTCCCGGGCATCCTAACCACCCCGCACCGGGAGCGCGCCTCGATGGAATGGAACCTCGCCGACCTCTTCGAGCTGACCGCCGACACGGTCCCCGACCGCATGGCGGTCGCCCACGGGCCGGCCGGCCCGAGCCTCACCTGGCGGGAGTTCGATGCGCGGACGAACGCGCTCGCGCGCCATCTGGCGGGCGTCCACGAGCCCGGCGACAAGCTCGCCATCTACTCCTACAACCGCCCCGAGTACACCGAGACCCTGGTGGCGGCGCTCAAGGCGCGCCTCGTTCCGGTGAACGTCAACTATCGCTACCGCGAGGACGAGCTCCACTACCTCTTCGACAACTCCGACTCGACGGTGATCGTCTACGAGGCCGCCTTCGCCGACACGGTGGCCAAGATCCGCGACCGCCTGCCCAAGGTGCGCGAGTGGGTCGAGCTCGACGACGGCACGGAGGGCAATGCCTTCGCGCTCGCCTACGAGGACGCCCTCGACGCCGACAGCGGCCGGCTCGACATCGCGCGCAGCCCGCGCGACATGCTCTTTCTCTACACCGGCGGGACCACCGGCATGCCCAAGGGCGTGATGTGGACCCAGGACGCGCTCTTCAAGGCGCTCGGTGCGGGCGGCAACGCGGCGCTCGGCCAGGAGCCCTCGAAGAGCCTGGAAGAGCAGCGCGACCGCATCGCGGCCGACGCCGGCACCATGCGCCTGATGCCCGCCTGCCCGCTGATGCACGGTACCGGCCAGTTCACCGCAATGAACGCCCTGGCCGGCGGCGGCGCCATCGTGACGTGCGAGAGCCAGAGCCTCGACCCGGAGCACCTCTTCGCGACGGTGGAGGCACGGGGCGTGCAGGCCCTCGCCATCGTGGGCGACGCCTTCGCACGGCCCATGCTCGCGACCCTGGACGCCGACCCCGGCCGCTTCGACCTCTCGAGCCTGGCGCTCGTGATCTCGTCCGGCGTGATGTGGTCGCCGCCGATCAAGCAGGCCCTGCTCGGCCACCTGCCCCAGCTGATCCTGATGGACAGCTTCGGGTCCAGCGAGGCGGTGGGCTTCGGCACCGAGATCACCACGAAGGACTCCCAGGTGAAGCTCGGCAAGTTCAAGATCGGGCCCAACTGCAAGGTCTTCACGCCCGAGGGGGAGGAGGTCGCGCCCGGGAGCGGCGTCGCCGGCTTCGTCGCGCGCAGCGGCCCGATTCCGGAGGGCTACTACAAGGACGAGAAGAAGAGCGCCGAGACCTTCCGCACGCTCCAGGGGCGCCGCTGGTCGATCCCGGGCGACTGGTGCACGGTGCGCGAGGACGGAACCCTCGAGCTCCATGGGCGCGGCTCGGTGTGCATCAACTCGGGCGGCGAGAAGATCTACCCCGAGGAGGTGGAGGAGGCCTTGAAGCTGCACCCCGACGTGGCCGACGCCGCCGTGGTGGGCGTGCCCGACGAGAAGTGGGGCGAGGCCGTGATGGCGATCGTCGAGGGCGCAGGCGACGAGCAGGCCCTGCGGGGCCACGTGAAGGAGAAGCTCGCGGCCTACAAGGCGCCCAAGCGCATCTTCTTCGTGGACCGGCTGATGCGCGCACCCAATGGCAAGCTCGACTACAAGGCCGCGAAGGCCCACGCGAAATCGAGCCTCGGGATCTCCGACTGAGGGGTCGCGCAACCCCCGCGCCGCTCCCGGGTTGAAGGGGAGAAGCCCCCCTACAGCGCCTCGGAGGTCGCATGGACCTGCACTCGTCGGCCCTCGCCGCACACCGTTTCGGACTCGGTGCCGCGCCGGGCGAGATCCGCGCCATCGGCGCCGACCCACGCGGCTGGCTCGAGCAGCAGCTCGTGCCCGAGAAGGAGCTGCCCGCCCCCATCGACGCGCTGCCGTCCACGGGCGACGACCTGTGGGCGTTCTTCGGCTTCCTGCTCGATACCGGGATCCGCACCCGCCGGGCACGGCGGAAGGGCGAAGAGCCGCCGGACGGCGAGAAGGGCTTCGCCGAGACCTTCCTGCCGCGCTACGAGACCGCTCTCGAGGCGCGCCTGCGGGTCGCCACCGCGACGACCACGCCCTTTCGCGAGCACCTCGTCCACTTCTGGAGCAACCACTTCGTCGTTTCGTCGGCGCGGCCGGTGACGACGGCGCTCCCGCCGGCCTTCGAGCGCGACGTGGTGCGACCCCACGTGGTCGGACGCTTCGAGGACATGCTGATGGCGTCCTCGAAGCACCCGGCCATGCTGCTCTACCTGGACAACGAGCGCTCGATCGGGCCCAACTCGCGCGCCGGACGCAATCCCTCGAAGCGACGCCTGCTGCCGATCGATCCGCCGACGGGGCTCAACGAGAATCTGGCCCGGGAGATCCTCGAGCTGCACAGCCTGGGCGTGGACGGCGGCTACACCCAGGACGACGTGCGCTCCTTCGCCAAGGTGCTGACCGGCTGGCGCATCAAGGTGCGCCCGCTGTTCCGCGGCCTCTACGAAGGCGACGAGCTGGTCCGCTTCGACGCCCGGGCCCACGAGCCCGGCGTGCATTTCGTGCTCGGCAAGGCCTACCCCCAGAAGGGCATGGACCAGGGCGAGGCCGTGCTCCAGGACCTGGCCCGTCACCCCTCGACCGCCCGCTTCGTGGCCACCAAGCTGACCCGCCACTTCGTCGACGATGCACCGCCGGAGCCGATGGTCGAACGGCTCGCCCGCGTCTTCCGCGACACCGACGGCGATCTCGGAGAGGTGTCGCGGGCGCTGGTGCGCAGTGACGAGGCGTGGCAGCCGCGCACCTCGAAGCTCCGGCGTCCCGAGGAGCTCGTGATCGCGGGGCTGCGCGCGCTTCCCGAGGTGCCGTGGACCGGCCGACAGCTGCACCGCGTGCTCCGCGAGATGGGACAGCGGCCCTACTGGCCGCCCTCCCCGGCCGGCTACTCCGACCGCGCCGACGACTGGGCGGGAGCCGACGGCGTCTGGAAGCGGCTCGCCTGGGCCCAGGCGATGGGCCGGCGCGCCACGCGTCGCGAAGAAGGCCTGGGCGACACCACCCTCGCCCTCGAGCGGGCCGCCGACGTGCTCGGCCCCCTGCTCGGAGAGACGACGGCGGCCGCGCTCGGTGCCGAGACGCGCCCCGCCACGACCCTGGCCCTGCTGCTCTCGAGCCCGGAATTCCAGAGGAGATAGCCCCGTGGAGTGGACCCGACGTTCGTTGCTGAAGGGAGCCGGGGGACTGCTCGGCCTGCACCTGGCCGGCTGGCCCGCGCGCGCCGCGGACGCCCTGCTCGCAGACCTCGACGGGAACGACGGCGACCCGCGCTTCGTCCTCGTCCAGCTTCGCGGAGGCCTCGACGGACTGGCCGCCGTTCCCGCCGTCGGCGACCCGCGCTTCGTGTCGGCACGGGCGGGGCTCGCCGAGACCGAGGGGCGCGCGCCGCTTCCGCTGAACGACTTCTTCGGCCTGCACCCCGCCCTCGAGACCCTCCACGGGCTCTACGGACGCGGCGAGATGCTCGCGGTGCACGCCGTCGCCACGCCGTACCGGGATCGCTCGCACTTCGATGGCCAGAACCTGCTCGAGAGCGGCGGCACCCGGGCCTTCCACCTCGACCGCGGCTGGCTGGGCCGCGCCCTCGACGCGGCCGCCGCCGGCGCCGTCGGAACGGGTGCGACGACGCCCGCGTCCGGGCTGGCCCTCGGCTCCGCCCTGCCCCTCGTGCTGCGGGGCGAGCAGCCGGCCGCTTCGTGGTCGCCCACCTCGCTGCCGGCTCCGGCCCCTCGCCTGCTCTCGGCGGTCGAGCGGCTGTATGCCGGCGATCCCGCCCTCGGCCGCGCGCTCGACCAGGCGCGGCGGGCCCAGGCCGTGATCGGCCGGCCCGAGATGCCCCGGCGACGCGACGCCTTCCCGGTGATGGCGCGAGCGGCGGCCACCTTCCTCGCGGATCCCGACGGTCCGAGAGTCGCGGTCCTCGACCTCGACGGCTTCGACTCGCACTCGCTTCAGGCGCTCCGCCTCGGCGGCCTCCAGCGCAGCCTCTCGCTCCTCGATCAGGGCATGGGCGCCCTGCGCGACGGACTCGGGCCGCTCTGGAGCCGCACGGTCGTGCTCGCGCACACCGAGTT
>JASJCN010000052.1 GCA_030065975.1 Myxococcota bacterium | reverse complement strand
GGTCGGCTGCGTGATGCTGACCGGAGCCGGCGAGGCCTTCTGCTCCGGTGGCGACGTCTCGGGAATGGGTGGGGGCGGAGCGGCCGAGGGGCGGACGCCGACGGCCGACGAGCGGGTGGCCGATCTCATCCGGCGCCAGGAGTCGTTGACGCTTCGGCTGTACGAGCTCACCAAGCCCACGGTCGCGGCGCTCCCGGGCCCGGCCGCGGGCGCAGGGCTCTCCATCGCCCTGGCCTGCGACCTGCGCGTCGCGTCGAGGACGGCGTTCATCACGACCGCGTTCGCGCGGATGGGCCTCTCCGGCGACTACGGTGCCAGCTGGTTCCTCAACCGGCTGATCGGCCAGAGCAAGGCCAAGGAGCTGATGTTCCTGTCCGAGCGGGTGAGCGCCGAGGAGTGCGAGCGGCTCGGCCTCGTGAACGCGGTCTTCGATCCCGAGAGCTTCCGCGAGGAGGCGCAGGCCTACGCGGAGCGTCTGGCCAAGGGACCCACCGTTGCCCTCTCGCGCATGAAGCGGAACCTGAACCGCGGAGCGCTCCAGGGCCTCCGCGAGTCCCTGGCCCTCGAGGCCGAGCACATGGTGATGAGCTTCCAGACCGAGGATGCGCGCGAGGCCATCCGCGCCTTCATGGAGAAGCGAAGGCCCGAGTTCCGGGCGCGCTAGGCTCCGACCGAGGAGGTCGTCGTGAGCAAACCCGTGTGTGCCGTGGTCGGGATCGGGCCCAAGAACGGAGCCGCATTCGCGCGGCGCTTCTCGAGGGAGGGGTACGCCGTAGCCCTCCTCTCGCGAACCACCGAGTATGCGAGTGGCCTCGCGAAGGAGCTGGGCGACGCGAGTGCGTTCGCCTGCGACGTCTCCGAGCCGGAGGCCGTCGGGACCGCCTTCGCCGCGGTGCGAGCCGAGCTCGGCCCGGTCGACGTGCTGGTCTTCAATGCCGGCTCGGGATCGTGGGGAAACATCGAGGAGCTGAGTGTCGACGACTTCGAGCGAGGCTGGCGCGTGAATGCGCTGGGGGGCTTCGCGGCCAGCAAGCAGGTCCTGCCCGACATGCTGGCGAAGGGGAGCGGAACGATCCTCTTCATCGGGGCCACGGCGTCGCTTCGCGGAAAGCCATTCACGACGGGCTTCGCCCCCGCCAAGGCTGCCCAGCGGAGCCTGGCCCAGGCGATGGCGCGCCACCTCGGTCCGCGCGGGATCCACGTCTCGCTGATGATCCCCGATGGTGGGATCGCGCCCAACGAGGGGGAGGAGATCAAGACTCTCGAGCCCGACGCCATCGCCGATGCCGCCTGGTATCTGACGACCCAGGACCCGTCGGCCTGGACCTTCGAGCTGGAGCTCCGGCCCCACGCCGAGAACTGGTGACCGGCCCCGGGTCCATGGGGGGCGCCTTCTAGCGCGCCGACAGCCGGTACAGGTGGGCTTCGGCGACGTTCTCGTTCCGCGGCCGGAGCCCATACTTCTCGTCGTATGCTTCGCTGAAGCGATCGAACTCGGCCTGGTCCACGACGCGGGCGGCCGTCAGCTCGTAGATCGAGCCGCCGGCGGCCAGGCGAACGGCCGGGTCGGCGTCCATGTGCTCGACCCAGGTGGCCCGGTTCTCGCCGGCGTGCACGTAGAGGTGCTCGTCCAGGGCCACGACCCAGATGTTCACCGAGTAGGGCTCGGCCGGGTTCGTCTCGAGCTGGATCGTGTCGATCTCGTCGGTGAACGCCCAGCTGGTCGGGGGCGCCGCGGTCGACCCCTCGAGCGCGCCGCCCGGCAACAGGACGAACGGGCCGTTGCAGGCGCCGGCGGCGAGGGCTGCGGCCAGCAGACACGGGACGGCGAGCTTCCTGGGCATCGGGACGAGACCTCCTTCGATGACGGGCGAGGATACCTCGTTCGCGGCATCCGTTCGTACGCGCCCCGTGCCCCTCGGCCGCGACCGTCCTCGATCAGCGTGCGCGATCCTAGCCGCCGCCCGCCTGAGCCGTCGGACGATCCTCCTGCAGCACACCCGAGGACGGGCCTTCGGACTCGTGCGAGGGAAGCAGCAGATCCTCGAGGAAGAAGGCGGACAGCTCCGCGCGCCCCGCCAGGTTCGACTTGCGATAGACGGCCACCGCATGCTGGCGGACGGTGCGATCGCTGCGGTCCAGGAGGGCAGCGATCTCCTTGTGCCCCAAGCCCTTGAGCAGCATCAGCGCGACCTCTCGCTCGGCGTCGGTCAGCTGCCAACGTCGAAACTGGTTGTCGATTTCGTCGCCCAGCCCGCGCAGCGAGCGTTCCGCCCTGTCCCTCCATGAGTCGCGCTCGCGAGCGAGGCGTTCACGAGCCGCGAGGCTGCGCGTCAGCGAACCCCGCGTCCTCATCCAGCTTCCCCACAGGAACGCGATCGCAGCGAGCGAGCAGACCAGCACGGCGAACTCCACGCCGAGATGCAGCGCCCCCGGGGAGTTCGGCCAGTCGAGCCAGAGGTCGATGGCGCCCCCGACGGCGATTCCGCCGAGCAGCAGGGACAGCACCACGCGCACTTTCGCGTCTCCCGAAGCCAGTGTGTCCAAGGCTTGCCTACCGCTCCTCGCACGGCCCGCACTCCGACAAGTGCCGGATGGCCATCGAGCCGCCCTCGGAAGAAAGTGAGGCGTAGAGGAGGCCCTCGCAATGGCCTGGCCCGACCCGCTCCATCCCGCAGTGGTACATCTCCCGATCGCGCTGGCCCTGCTGGTTCCGATCTTCGCCGTGTCGAGCGTCTTGCAGGCCCGGCTCACGGGGAGCGCCGGTCGCAGCTGGTTGGTCGTCGTCGCCCTTCAGGTTCTGCTCGTGGGTTCCGGATGGATGGCAGTCGAGACCGGTGAGCACGAGGAGGAGCGCGTCGAGGCCGTCGTCGCCGAGCGCCCCATCGAGGCCCACGAGGAGGCGGGCGAGCGGTTCCAGCTCGCAGGCGCGGCTGCACTGGTGCTGATCGGGGCCGGCCTCGCACCGGGGCGAGCCGGCGGCGCAGCTCGAGGCCTGGCCCTGGTCGCGACGCTCGTCGTCCTGTTCCTCGGCATCGAGGCCGGGCGTCTCGGCGGGGAGCTGGTCTACGAGCACGGGGCGGCCAACGCCTACGTCCGAGGGCCCCACGATCTTGCCCTCGGGCAAGAAGGTGAACACCACGACTGACCCGCGGCGCGAGCTCGACCGCTGAGGAGTCCCATGGGAAGGCACCAAGGCTGCGAACCCCGGCTCGGCCGGATCCCCTGCCTGACGATGCTGGTGCTCGTCGGAGCGCTGTCCTTATCGGCGCCGGCGGCCGCTCGCCTGCAGGTGGACGAGGCCCGTTTCGAGGCGGGCGACGCTCGTCTCCGCGTCTCCGGAGACTCCGACCTCCCGCCGGGAGCCGTCGTGGAGATCTCGGATCGCTTCGCCGGAACGAAGCTCGGCCAGACGACGACGGACCCGGGCGGGGCCTGGATCTTCGAGTGCGGCGGCGAGTCCGGCCCCTGTGGGAGCCCGGTCGTTCCCTGCGTGATCGACGCTTCGAGCGCCGGCGAGGTGACCGACCATCGAGCCGTCGAGGACGCGCCCTCGGATTGCGCGACGGGCCCCACCGAGGTGGATCCGCTGTGTCGGATCGCGCTGCCGGCCGCCGACCTGCGGGGCACCGAGGCGATCTCGCCGGGCTCGATCGTCTTCTTCTCTTCCGAGGCCTCGGACCCGAGCGGGCGCGAGCTGTTCTTCGGCTGGGACTTCGCGGGAGGCGCCGATGCCCGATCCTCCGCGCCCGAGCCCGGCCCCATCGTCTTCGACGCCGAAGGGAGCTTCCGCATCACGCTCACCGTCACCACCGCCACGGGCGGCCGTTGCACGGCCGAGCGCCGGGTGGACGTGGGCCCGCTTCCGACCGGGCTTCCCGGGAGCGTTCCCCAGCAGCCGGGTGCCGGGGAGGCCGGTGCCGGGGACGGGGATCACGTGGTCCTGGCATGGAACGATCTCGGCATGCACTGCGCGGATCTCGGATCCGATCCGTTCTCGATCCTGCCCCCGTTCAACACGCTCAACGCCCAGGCGATCCGGCGCGGAAGTGTCGGCTCTACGCGCCCGCGGTTGCTCGACGGCTCCGAGGCCGAGTTGCTCTACTCGGCCGCATCGAACCCGGACGACCCGGTCGGCCCCGGTTCGATCAACTCGACGGCGCAGAACTTCCCGGTCGGAGCCCGCGTCGAGGATGCCATCCTGGCCAAGACCGACTTCTGGGACGCTCGGCCGGGGGGCACGATCGCCTCGCTGCTCTTCCCCGGTCTCGACCCGCTGCCGGACGAGGGTCTTCAGACCCTGGCGAACGCCGACCATGGACGCTTCATGCCCGGCATCGGTGCCCCCTACGTCGAGAACCAGCCTCAGGAGTTCAGCGAGTTCGAGGAAGGCAAGGGCTGGTTCACGGCTCAGGGGATTCCGATCACGCACATCGACGACGCGGGCCGACGTAACTCGTATCCCCTGATGCGGGTCCAGGCGACCCGGCCGGGCAGCGGCGCGGTGGTGGCCACCGTCGACGCGGTGGTGCCCGTGTCCTCGGAGGTGGATTGTCGCGACTGCCACGCGCTGGGCGCCGTGGGCGCCGATCCAGACGCGCGCACCGCGGGCCCGGACTTCGTCGCGCCCGCGAGCCCCTCACGCAGGGACACGGAGAGCGCGGCCAAGCTCAACATCCTGCGTCTCCACGACTTCAACCATGCCGGCGTCGCCGGCAACCTGGAGGGCGGCTCTCCCGATCTGTGCGCGAGCTGCCACGGCTCCGCGGCGCTCTCGTCGGTCGGCGGGCCTGCAGGGGACCCCGCCGTCTCGAGCATGTCCCGCGCCATGCACGAGTACCACGGTCTGCTCCAAGTCGACGGACAGGGCGAGCTGCTGCGCGACGGCACGGGCCGGCCCATCCTGCGCGAGCTCGGCGACGCCATGGCGATGCCACTGATCCCGGGCGACGACGCGCCGATGGAGCGCAACTGCTTTCTGTGCCACCCCGGCAAGATCACCCAGTGCTTCCGGGGTGCGATGTTCACGGCCGGGGCCCAGTGCGCCGACTGCCATGGGGACATGTTGGCGGTGGGGGGGAGCTTCCCGCTCCTGGCGGCGGACGGCACGGCACTCGGGCCGCGTCGGCCTTGGCTCGACGAGCCTCGCTGCGAGTCCTGCCATACGGGAGACGCGGTTCGCCGTCTGCCCGGAGCCGAGGTTCGAGCGGTCGCGTTCGATCCGGCCGATCCCGCGGCCACTCCCACGCTGACTCCCAATCCGCGCTTCGCAGAGGAGCCCGGGACCCTGTATCGCGAGAGCATCGGGCACGGCGGGCTGGCCTGCGAGGCGTGCCACGGCAGCCCTCATGCCGTCTGGCCGAATCCCGATCCGGCTGCGAACGACAACGTGACGGCCGTGCAGCTCCAAGGCCACGCCGGCACGCTCTCGGAGTGCTCCGTGTGCCACGAGTCGACGATCGGGGGCCAGGCGCTGCTGGGCGGCCCCCACGGCCTCCACGCCGTTGCGGACCCGGACTGGATCAAGGGGCCGGGCGACTGGCACGGCAAGGTCTACGAGCGCGAGCTGGAACGGACGGGCGTCGACGTCTGCGCTGCCTGCCACGGCCGGAATCACCGCGGCACCCGGCTGTCCCGCACCTTCACCGATCGGGTACTGCGGGACGCCGGTGGCCGGATCCGTGCGATCGTTCCCGCTGGCGCGGTGATCTCGTGCGGACTGTGTCACTCCCTCGACGAGAGCTTCGACGACGATCTGCCCGACACCGATGGGGACGGTGTGCCCGACCCCGCGGACAACTGCGTCCTGGAGCCGAATCCGCTGCAAGCGGATGCGAACGCCGGTGCCGACGACGACACATCGAGGGCGGGAGTCCAGCACTACGGGGACGTCTGTGACGCCGACCTCGACGACGATGGCCTCGTCGGGCCGTCGGACTTCTTCGGCGTGCTGCGTCCCTGCTTCGGGGAGGCGGTCGAGGCCGGCTCTTCCTGTGCGATCGCCGACCTCGACGGCGACGGATTCGTCGGCCCGAGCGACTTCTTCGGCCGTCTGCGACCGGCCTTCGGCACCGTGCCCGGACCGGGCCTGGACGAGGGCTGAGCGCTCTCGAGTCGAGCCCCGAGTGAGCGGGGGCGAGGCTGCTAGCCTGCAGCCGATGATCTGGGTCTCGATCCTCGTGGTGTCGGTCGTGCTGGCCGGGGTCGGCGTGAGCCTCACGTCCGAGGCTCCGGACGTGCAGCTCGGCGCCGGCCTGATCATCCAGGGGCGGGTCCCGTGGGTGCTGCTGGCGCTGCTCTGGGGCGGCGTCGCGCTCGGAGCGCTCTCGATGTTGCGAGGGCGCGCACTCCCGAAGCTCGCCGTCGTCGTTCTCGAGGTCGTGCCCGTCGCCTTCGTCACCTGGTACGTGATCGCGGGCAGCGCGCTCCCGGCCCACACCCTCGCGATCGATCCGGGGGATCCCTTCCCGGCCTACGCCCTCGAGGACCAGGACGGCGCGCTCCACCGGGTCGCGGCACTCGAGAAGCGCGCGCCCGCGCTCTACATCTTCTACCGCGGCCACTGGTGACCCTTCTGCCGCATCGAGCTGGCCCAGCTCGACAGCTACTACGAGCGCATCTCGGAGCAGGGCGTCACGCTCTTCGCCGTGAGCGTGGATCCGCCCTCGTCGTCGCGGCGGCTGAAGGAGCGGCTCGAGAGCCAGTTCACCTTCCTGTCCGATCCCGAGGGCGTCTTGCTCGACGGGCTCGGCATCCGGCATCGGGGCGGCCGGAACGACGGCGTCGACATCGCGTATCCCACCGCGATGCTCGTCGATGCGGACGGCATCGTCCGCTGGGTGTTCCAGTCGGACGCCTACCAGGAGCGCGCCCGCGCCGGTCAGATCTTCGCGGCCATCGCCGACCTCGAGGGCGCGGGCGGCCGCGGAAGCCCCTAGGGGGCGACACGGCGGCAGATGGGCCCCTCGTTGCGGTAGGGTCGGCTCTGATGCGCGCGCTGTTCGTGGTCTCGGATCTGTTCTTCAGCGAGCCGCTGGGCGTGATGATGCTCAGCGCCATGTGCAAGCGCCACGGGCACCAGACGCGTCTCTCGGTGCTGGCGGATGCGCGCTTCGCGCGGGATCTCGAGGAGTTCGACCCGGACCTCGTCTGCTACAGCGTGATGACCTCGCACCAGTACCTCTTCCGCGAGGCCGACGAGGTGGCGCGCGAGTGGATGCGGCGCCGGGGTCGAGCCGTCCCGCGCGTGATGGGAGGGCCGCACGCGACCTACTTCCCGGCGGTGCTCGAGCAGATGGATCTCGATGCGATCTGCCGCGGCGATGGCGACTACGCCATCGTGGCCATGCTCGACGCGCTGGCCGCCGGTGGCGGGCTCTCCGGCATCCCGAACGTCGCGACCCCCGAGCAGCCCGAGGTGGAGAAGCAGGTCGTCGAGTTCATGGACGACCTGCCCCATCCCGATCGCGACGTCCTCTACGAGGCCGCGCCGGATCTGCAGCGGGTCGGCATCCGCTCCTTCCAGACGATGCGCGGGTGCCCCTACAAGTGCACCTACTGCTTCAATCACGCCTACAACACCTTCTTCAAGGGCGAGGGGCGCAAGCTGCTCCGGCGCAGGACGGTGAGCGACGTGATCGCCGAGATAAAGGACGTCGCTCGCCGCCATCCGCCGCTCCGCATGGTGCGCTTCGGAGACGACGTCTTCGGCGTTCGGCTCGACGACTGGCTCGAGGAGTTCGCGGACCGCTACCCGAAGGAGGTCGGGATCCCCTTCTACTGCCTCCAGCGAGCCAGCGCGATGACCGAGGACATGGCGCGGCTCCTCTCCCGCGCGGGCTGCGTCTCGGTCGGGATGTCGATCGAGGCGGGAACCGAGCGGCTCCGGAACGAGGTCCTCAAGCGCAACATGCCCGACGAGATGATGCGCGAGGCGTTCGCCCTGGCGCGCAAGTACGGGCTGAACGCCTACGCCAACACGATCCTCGGCATTCCGGGCACGACCCTCGAGGACGACTGGCAGTCCTATCGCTTCGCCAAGAGCCTGCGCGCCGCGGCGCCGACCTTCGGCATCTTCTGCCCCTATCCCGGCACCGAGCTCACGGACTACGCCATCGAGAAGCAGGAGCTGGACCCGGACTACGACTTCGCGGAGCTCCACCACTCGGGGCGCTCGGTGCTGAAGCAGTACACCGACGAGGAGCGCGAGATCCAGCTGCGGTTGCAGTCCCTGGCGCCGCTCTTCTGCAAGCTCCCCGACGCCGCGGACCCGCTCCTCCGGCTCCTGGTCCGGCTTCCGCTCACGAAGCTGTACGACGCGATCGGCAGCCTGTCGATCTCGGCGCTGCTCGCGTGGAAGTGCTTCCCGGGGGCCTATCCGCGCAGCCCCCGCCTGCTCCTCGACGCCGTCCGCCGGGCCTTCCGGATGTACGCCGAGCCCAAGGCGCAGGAGAAGCGGGAGTTCCGCCGGCGCCTCGCCGCGACCGCGCAGACCCCGGCCCTGGGCGTTACCAGCCCCGATCACTAGGGGCGCGAGCCGCCGAAGCCGCCCTCGGACTACTCGGCTTCGGCCACGAACCTCTGCACGCTCCGCGACTCGCGCAGCGCCAGGGTCTCGAACATCTCGACCGGGTGGTAGTCCGAGGTGAGCCAGGTCGCGAGCTGGATCGCGTAGGTCGGGTCGGTCGCGATGCCCGAGGTGCCGCCGGGCACGACGTTCACGCCCGCGATGCGCGCGGTGGGGAAGGGCCCCGCGCCCGCCACGCCCACATAGCGCCGGTTCGGGCCGCCGCCGAAGCGGAACGAGCGGTCGTTCACCGCGCGGGCCGAGAAGCCCGAGGCGTTGACCACGTTGTAGCCGCCGTCCCGGGCCAGCCCCGGCAGGTTGGGATCGAGATCGTCGAAGCCCGCCGCCGAGGGGATCGAGTCGGAGCGCAACGTCACGTTGTCGAACGTGATGCGGTGCAGCCGGCCCCAGCGATAGTCGTCCTGGTCCGTGGATCCGCCGAAAGCGTCCTGGAAGTCCGGGCCGGCCAACGCGTCGAGCGCGTCTGCGAGAGCCTGGAGCAGCGCGTGGTCGCGTCGATCCTCGGCCGCGCCGAGGCTCACCGGCGTCGGGAAGAAGTCGACGCCCGAGGCGCCGACCCCGGTGAAGACGGGCTGGTCGAGCAGGTTGTGGAGCGCCTTGAGGGCGCCGCTCGAGTTCGTGCCCGGAACCCCGAGGGTCGAGAGCCGCCCGTCGATCAGGGTGCGGATCGCCTTGCCTCGCCACACGTTGTAGATCGTGCAGGCGATGCTGTTCTCGATCTCCGCGACGGAGACATAGGGGCTGCGTTCGCCGGCGCTGTCCTGGGCGTCCCAGCCCTCGACGATGCCCGTGGGCGCCGAGTAGTCCCAGTCCTCGAGCCGGCCGATGGCCTCCACGATGCGCGGGTCGGCGGCGAAGGCCTGGAGCTCCGCCGGGGCGCCGGCGGCGTCCGCGTTGTCGAAGGCGTCGAGCAGGAAGGGCGTCATCAGCTCGGCGTCGCGCTGCTGGGTGTTGGCCTGGAAGCGCTTCATGTCGTCGGCGCTGATGGGCGTTCCGGCCAGGATCGGGTCGCGCACCAGCTGGGTGATGCGGCCCGCCCGCCAGCCGCCCGAGTAGGACGGGTTCAGGTAGTAGACGGCCCCGGGCTGGCTCGGGCGGCGCTGATTGAACGGGTCGTTGTCGAGGCTCACGCCCGCCGGGTCGTTGTTGGCGTTGACGATGAAGCCGCTCGCCGGATTGACGACCTGCGGCATCTCCTCGAAGGGAAGCACCGCGAAGGGGATGGTCTGTCCCTGGCTGCGCGCCGGATCGGGCACCCAGTTGCAGGGTCCGGAGCCATCGCGCACGAAGAAGGGCGGGGCGCAGGTGTCGAGGTCGCCCGCCTCGAGGTCCTTCCGCAGCGGGAGCTCGGCACTGGTGTAGATCGCGATCTCGCCGTGGGCGTCCGCGTACGACCAGTTCTGGCTGCCGAAGTCGAAGCGCTGGAGCCCCTCTTCGAAGGTCGCGCGGTCGTGGGCGCGCGCCCAGATCGAGAAGGTCTCGAGCTCGCGGGTGTCGTGGAAGCCCGTGTATTGGAGCACGCGCGCGCGGGTGCGCGTGCCGGCCGGAGCGCCGGTGAGCGCGCCGAGGATCACGTTTGCGTCGTCGATGTCGATCACGGGGCCGAAGCTCCGGAAGGGCACCGTCAGCACCACGCTCTGGGTGATGGGGAGGTCGGCCCGGGTGACGTCGTCGAGCACGCCGCTGTTCGGATCGTTCTGGTCGTAGGCGACGAACTCGATGCTCACCGGCTCGAGGCGCCCCTCGGTCTCGATGCAGAGCCGGAACGAGGTGCAGACGGGGTCGTCGCTGATCACGAGGCTGTCGTCGAAGACGTCCGAGACGTCCATCGGGTTGGTGGTCGACCCGAACGTGATGAACTCGTTCTGCCCCTGAACGACCAGCGGGGCGCCGGGCAGGCTCACGCCGTGGATGTTGAGGTCGCCGTTCGTCGGATCGTCCTCGACGACGAGGTGGATCTCGTAGAAGGTGGCGGGGATGTCGAGGCCCAGGTGCGGATCGTTCGCCAGGATCGGGTAGCCCGTCTGGGAGCGGCTGCCGCCGACGACCCATTCGTTGCTGCCGATGAACAGCGCGTCCCGGTTCATGGCCTGGGACAGCATCCGCGACGCTTCCAGGCGCTCGAGCGCGCCGGGGCGGCTCGGGACGAGGTGTCGCGCGGCCGTGCGCCACCAGGGCGACGCACCCGGCTCGACGGGCGCGCCCGAGGGCTTCGGTACGGAACCCCCGGTCGCCTTCGCCAGCCGCTCGGCCTCGATGCGCCGGGCCTGGGCGACCTCGAGGTACGGGACGTCGCCCGTCGCGTCCGGCACCATCGCGGCCGGATCCATCGGAGCCAGGCGCTGCACGTCCTCGAAGAAGAGCGCCGCGCCGTCGAATCCCTGCGCGTCGCCGGCCGACACGTAGTCGGCCAGGTCGTCGCCGGCGCCGAGGTCGATGTCGAGGGAGAGCTGTGCGGCCAGCGCCTTGCCGACCTGCGCGGTGTCCTGGGCCACCCAGCGGCGCACCGTCGTGAGCTCGAGGGCCGCGTACTCGGGAGGCAGGGTGCCGCTCTGCTCGGCCTGGTCGATCCAGGCGTTCACGCCCTCGGCGTAGGCGTCGAGCAGCGCGAGCAGCTCCGGGTCGATCGAAGCCAGGGAGCGCGCCGCCGCCCGGTGCAGGCCGAAGGTGCGGCCCTGGATGTCGCCGCCGATGGAGCCCGGCCCGCGCAGCTCGGACAGCGTGCCGTCCACCTGCCGCCGGATCGAGTCCATCTGGTACAGCCGGTCGCGCGCGTGGAGCCAGCCCTGGACGCGCACCAGGTCGGCGTCGTTCCTGGCGAACACGTGGGGGATGCCGAAGCGGTCGGTCACCACCCGCACCTCGTCCTGCAGGCCGGGGATCTGGATGTCGTCTCCCGGCCCCAGGCCGGGAACCAACGGGCAGTTCACCCCGAGGGCACCGATCGAGAGGCAGAGGAGAAGGCTCAGGCTGAGGCGGGAGACGCGCAAGGGATTCCTCCAGGAGCGGCCGGGCGGCCACGAGGTGGGCGTCGAGACGGTGGCACAGAACGCATGTCCGATGCGCTAGCGCCGGAAGCGTCGGCCTCCGACGAGGAGTGCCGCGCCCGCCGCCAGCAGCAGCGCCGTCGCCGGCTCGGGAACGGAGCCGAAGCGCAGGTCGAGGTCGGCCACGCCGAAGGCGTCTCCGCCGGCCAGGTTGGCGGCGCCCCCGAAGACGACGTCGTTGACCAGGGTGGCCGCCGCGTCGGTCCAGTCGAGGCCGAAGCCGTTCACCAGCAGGCTGCCGTCGTCGTCGAGGCACGGATCGCTCGCCGTCGTGAGCAGGCAGCTGCGGACCTCGAAGATGGCGATGCCGTCGCCCACGGCGGTGTCCGCCCGGAGGATCGAGGCGGTCAGGTCGATCACGAGGTTGCGGAGGTCGACCGAGCCGAAGGCGCTGCTCAGGGTGATGAGGCTCCCCTGGTGCTCGACGGTCCCGGTGAGGAGCGGGACGTCGACGTCGCCCCCGGTGATGGGGATGGCAACGGAGCCCAGCGCCGGCCCCCCGCCGCTCAGCGAGGCGCCGAGCGCGATCAGGTCGGACTCGCTCGTCAGATCGACGATCGTCTCGTCGCCGATCAACGGCAGCGCCAGGGCGCCTCCCGCCGGGATCGCCCCCGACGAGAAGGTGAGCAAGAGCAGGCAGGCGGCCCAGAGCGTGGGTCGCCGACCCCGAAGGCGGAGCCGAGACATGGAGCGTTCCTCCTCCCTTCCCAGTCTTCTGGTGTGGCTCGGGCCCCTCGTTTGTGTCGATTCAGGCCCCAGAAGGGAGCTGGAAACGAGAAGGGAGCCGGAAGCGAGAGCCGGAAACCGGCTCCCCCGACCAGCCGAGGGCGGGCGGGGCGGGCGGCGCTGCCTCGGTACCCTCGTGCCCGCCGCCAACGGCAACGAGGAGGAGCGCAGCGATGGCCGACACGACCGTGGATCTCACCGGGAAGACCGCACTGGTGACCGGCTCGTCTCGGGGGCTCGGGCGCGCCACCGCGATCGGTCTGGCGCGCGCGGGCGCAGACGTCGTCGTCACCTACCGCAAGCAGGCCGACGCGGCGGAGGAGGTGGCCGCCGAGATCCGCGCGCTCGGCCGCCAGGCCTTCGTCCTGGCCCTCGACATGGAGCAGATCGAGAGCATCGACGGGCTCTTCGAGGCCGTGAAGCGGGGGCCGGGGCGTCTCGACGTCCTGGTGCTCAACGCGGCGGCCACCGCCTTTCGCCCGCTGATGGAGGCGAAGCCGCACCATCTCGAGCGCACCTACGCGATCTCGACCGTGGGCTTCCTGCGCGCCGTGCAGAACGCCGTGCCGCTCATGGAGGCGAACGGCGGCGGGACGATCGTCGGCATCTCCGGGGCCGACACGCGCACCTACATCCCCGCACACGGGGTCCTGGCCGGCGCCAAGGCCGCCATGGAGACGATGATCCGCTACCTCGCCTGCGAGATCGGCGACCGCGGAATCACGATCCTCGGCGCGAACCCCGGCACCATCATGAGCGACTCGATGCGGGCGATGCTCGGAGACGCGATCTTCGCGTCGTCGGTGCGCTACGAGGAGCGCAGCCACCCGCTCCGCCAGGCCGCCCAGCCCGAGGACGCCGCTGCGTCGATCGTCCTGCTCTGCTCGCCGGCCGCCCGCTGGCTGCACGGCTCGATCGTCGACACGGACGGGGGCAGCGTCTTCGCCATGTGCGGCCGCTGGATGGACGAAGGCACCCGGGCGCTGCTGAAGCAGGGAAAGGTCGAGGCCTCGGACGTCGGTCCCAGCGCCAGCCTGCCCTGACGCCCCCGATTCCCCTCGTTCCCCCGACTCCCCCGATGGGCCGGGCTCGGCCTACACTCGAGCGCTCGAGCGTGTCCCGCCTCTCTCCCAAGGAGACTCCCCATGCCTCGGACCCTCACGTGTGACCCCGCCCTCTTCGAGAAGGACCTGTCCGGCCGCGTCTACATCGTGACCGGCGCCAACTCCGGCTCGGGCATCGCGACGACCGAGCAGCTGGTCCGCCAGGGGGCCCACGTCGTGGCCGCCTGCCGCCGGGTCGCCGCCGGAGAGGAGGCCACCCGGCATCTCTCGAGCGAGCGCGGCTCGGTCGAGGTGATGGAGCTCGATCTCGACAGCCTGGCGTCGGTGCGGAGCTTCGTGGACGCCTTCCGCGCGGCTCGTTCGCGGCTCGACGGGCTCGTGAACAACGCGGGCGTGATGAACACGCCCGAGGGCCGCACCCAGGACGGATGGGAGACGCAGTTCGGCGTGAACCACCTCGGCCACTTCCTGCTGACGGAGCTGCTGCTCGACACCCTGAAGGCGAGCGCGCCGAGCCGCATCGTGTGCGTCTCGAGCGTGGCCCACGTCGGGCTGCGCAACCAGCCGGCGACCCTCGACCTCGACGACCCGAACTTCGAGGCGCGCGAGTACGACGGAGTGGCGGCCTACAACCAGTCGAAGCTCGCCATCGTGATCTACGCCCGACACCTCGCGCAGCGTCTCGAGGGGACGGGGGTGAGCGTCTTCTCCACGCACCCCGGTTGGATCCGCTCCAATCTCGTGAAGCACACCATGCCGACCTGGGTGCAGAACGTCGTGATGCGCCCGCTCAGCGGAGTCCTTGGCCTGCTCTCCTTCGAGGAGGGAGCGCAGACCCAGCTGCACTGCCTGCTGGACGACGAGGCCCCCTCGCACAGCGGCGAGTACTACAGCCAGAACAGCGTGCTCTACCCGGACAAGGCCGACCGTCCCGGCGGCTGGCCCATGCGGTCGCCCAACCCGCTCGTCTACGACGACGCCCTGGCGGCCAGGCTCCACGAGGCGAGCGTGAAGATGGTGGGCCTCGAAGCCGGGCGGGCCTAGCCGTGGAGAGCGCCCCGCCGCTGGTCGTCCGCGAGGACGAGGACGCCACAGCGACCCTCACGCTGAACCGGCCGGAGAAGCTCAACGCGATCAACATCCCGTTGATGGTCGCGCTGCGCGCCCACCTGGACTCCCTGGCCGGGGATCCGTCGGTTCGCTGCGTCGTGCTCACCGGTGCCGGGCGATCCTTCTGCGCCGGCCACGACCTCGAGACGATCGCGACGGGCGAGCGCGCGCCGAGCCGCCACTTCGAGCCCGAGACCATCGATGCGCTGGAAGCGCTGCCGATGCCGACGATCGCGAAGATCCGCGGCCACTGCTTCACGGGCGGGCTCGAGCTCGCCCTCGGCTGCGACCTGCTGCTCGCGACCGAGGACGCAAAGCTCGGCGACACCCACGGCCAGTGGGGCCTCGTTCCGGTCTGGGGCATGTCGGTTCGCCTGCCCGAGCGCGTGGGCCGCGCCCGGGCCAAGGAGCTGATGTTCACGAGCCGCCGGATCGATGGGGCGGAGGCCGCCGCCATCGGGCTGGTCGATCGCGCGGTGCCGGCGGACGGGCTCGACGCGGCGGTGGCGGAGCTCGCGTCCGAGATCACGGCCAACTCGCCCGGTACGAATCGCATCGCCAAGGCCCTTCTCGCCGGGCACGCCGATCGCTCCCGGAGCGATGCGCTGCTGCTCGAGCGCAACCGACCCTACGGGGCCCCCGAGGATCGCGCCGAACGCATGTCGGCGAGCCGGCGCTCGAGCAAGAAGTCGCGTGGCTGAGACGCACCTGCACTGGCGCATCGGCGACGTCGAGGTCACGCGCGTGGAGGAGCGGATCCACGGCGTGCCCCGGGACACGCTGGTTCCCGGCATCACCGACGCCCATCTCGCCGAGCACGCCGAGTGGGCCTCGCCCTACTTCAGCCGCTCCGGCCGGATGCTCGTCTCGGTGCACAGCTTCGTGGTGCGCGACGTCGACCGGACGCTGCTCGTCGACACCTGCTCGGGCGTCGAGCCGGAGCGCCCGCTTCCGGGGGATCCGGCCTTCCTCGAGCGTCTCGAGAAGGCGATCCCGGGCGGTGCGGAGGCCGTCGACACCGTCCTCTGCACCCACCTCCACTTCGACCACGTCGGCTGGAACACCCGGGTGGTCGACGGAACGCGGGTGCCGACCTTCCCGAACGCCCGCTACCTGTTCGCGCGCGTCGAGCTCGAGTCGCTCGACGAGGACGATCACGCCGGCGTGCGCTCTCCCGCGGTCGCCCCCTTGCTCGAAGCCGGCCTGGTGGATCTGGTCGAGACCGACGCCGTTCTCACCCCGCGGATCCGGCTGGTGCCGACGCCCGGGCACACGCCCGGCCACGTCTCGGTGGCCATCGAGTCCCGGGGCGAGCGCGGCGTGATCACGGGGGACGTGCTCCACACGCCGCTGCAGGTGGCGCTCCCCGAGCTGACGGCGAGCCCCTTCGACGCGGACCCCGACGCCGCCACCCGGACCCGGGGGCGCTTCCTCGACGCGCACGCGGACGTCGATTGCCTGCTGCTCGGGACGCACTTTCCGCCGCCCACGGCGGGGCGCGTCCGCACCCGGGGTCGAGGCCGCTACTTCGCCGCGGAGGAGTGAGCCATCGCCACGCGGGCGGGGGGCTCGGGCAGCTCGGGGAAGAGGCCGAGCTCGAGCAGGAAGCGCTCGATCGCATCGGCGGCCACGCGCTGGCCCGCCGGCGTCCAGTGGGGATCGTGGCGGTAGTGCAGCCGCTCGTCGGGGTTGCTGCGCTTCGCCTCGCGGAACGCGTCGTCGAGAGGGAGGTGGGGCACGTCGGCGTCCGCGAGGAAGCGGGCGAAGAGGTCTCCCAGGTGCTCGGGCATGGGCACCGAGGCCGTCACGAGCCGCGCGCCGGAGTCCTCCACCTCGCGCGCCAGGCTCAGGACCAGGCGCCGCGTGATCTCCAGGTGCTCGTCGTCGAGCTGCCGGTCGCGGCGCGGGCGCTTGGGCGGAGCCGGCGGCACCATCGAGGCCGTCACGACCGGGGTGGGCTTCGGCTCGGGCCGGAGGCGGAACTCGGAAATGATGTCGGGGAGCTCGAGCAGCCGCGGGTAGAGCCACGAGTGCAGGTAGAGCCAGCGATCCAGGCGATCGTCCCAGTTGCGCCGGGCGACGGGGACCCGCGTCAGCTCGAGGCTCGCGAGTGGGTGCAGCTCGGGTGCCAGCTCGGGTGATGTGGTGGCCAGCTCGAAGACCGGCTTGCGGTAGCCGTATCGGCTCCAGCGGTGGTTGTCGAGGAAGTCGTTCGGGTGGAAGAGCTGCAGGACGACGTCGGGCGCGTAGGCGCGTCCCTCGTTTCGATACCAGAGCAGCTGCTGGTCGGTTCCGTAGCCGCTCACCGAGGCGTTGATGATCTCCCAGTTCGGGTAGCGGGCCTCGAGCAGCTCGCTGGCCATCTCGTGAAACTCGACGCCGTGACCCCAGCCGAAGGAGTCGCCCAACACGAGCATGCGCGGACGATCCGGCGTGCGGTCCTTCGGGTAGCTCCGATCGCGAAGTCCGTGCTCGCCGATGCGCACCGAGACCTCGAAGTCGCGGTGTCGGTGGACTCCTTCCTGGCCCGGTCGGTGATGCCAGCCGAGCTCCCGGTCGAAGGTCCAGAAGCGCCGGTCGCCGGCCGGCGGAGCCCAGCCCGGCATGAACTCCCGGGCGAACGCCTCGAAGAGGACGAGCGTGACGAGCACCGAGGCGATGGCGAGCGCGACGTTCGCTCCGACCCGGGCGAGAGCCCGGCCAAGTCGTTCGATTCCCCCTGTCACGCTCTTCCCTCCATCCGTCGCGCCCGTCAGATCGGGGATGGCGTCGGGCGGTGGGGGAACCGCGGCTCGATCGTCACCCGCCCGCTGAGCATTGCCGCCGGATCATCGGTCGGCAAATAGAGATCTCCGCATGGAAACATCGAAACGGCCGAAGGCCACGCCGATCCAGCGGATCGGAGCGGCCCGGCTTAATGCCCCGCCGGCGCGGCTCGACCGGAGGGTCGGGTCGAGCCGCGCCATCGCGGGGGACCGGCTCACGAGCCGGGGTTGTAGGGCAGCGACGAGTCGTGGAGCACGATGCGCAGTGCGCCGGAGCCGTCGCGCACGTAGGCGAACGAGTACTCGACCTTCACCGCGTCTCCGCCATCCGCGGGGGTGAAGTAGTAGTTGCCCATGGCGACGGCCATGCCGTCCTCGAGGCGGGTGCCCACGTTCTCCCAGCGGACGTCGCTCCAGGGCCGGATCGCGAAGCCCTTGTCCTCGGCGTGGGCGGGATCGCCGCCGACGAAGTAGGAGAGCGCCTCGGCGTGGGTGGTGCGGAACTGGTCCTCGCTCGCGAGCGTGGGCTTGAAGAGCACCTCGCCCATGGCGTAGCCGTAGTGGGTCTTGATGTGCTCGTCGGCTGCGGTGCGCGCGGCCTCGATGCCGCCCTCGCTGTAGGCGCGTCCGATGGCGACGATGCCCTCGCCCCAGGCCTTCTGGGCCTGCTCGACCTCGGCCGCGGTGATCGCGGCGCTGCTCTTGCCGTGATCGCCGGCGGAGGCGGCGGCGGGGGCCGCGAAGAAGAGCGTTGCGCAAAGACAGGTCAGTGTGGCGATCAGTCGGGTTCTCATGGATTCCTCCTCGAAGGGGGTAAGGGGGCTCGTCGATCGAGCCAGTCGGTCGGACGGAATCTGGACTTCGAAGTAAAGATCGACAAATAGAAAGTTTTTCTCCTTCAATTCGAATTTTACGAATCGAAAGAACCACCGATCCGACGCCGTGGTCCATCCGCTGGCTGCAGCAGAGAGGGCGGGGGCCGGCCTCCCTTCTCGCCGCCACGATTCCGCCCGTCGTCCGCGCCGGCCGGCATTCACCGCATTCACGGGGGCGAGGTACGAATCCCACCCCGCGCGACGAGCCGGGATCGGCACGCTCTCGGGACGCGAGACGAGCTCCCGTCCCCCAGGCGCGGCGTTCGCTCGATCCGGTGCCGGGCCATCGCCTAGTATCCGCCCGCTCCCTCACTCACCGGGCGCAGGCGGCCGACGCCCACACGGCCCGCCGGGTCCGGCATCGTGGGAACCCGAGACATGGCGATTCGCGTCGCCCTGAACCACCGCACGCTCTATCGCTACGACCGGCCCGTGACGCTCTCCCCTCAGGTGGTGCGACTGCGGCCGGCGCCGCACTGCCGGACACCCGTCACGAGCTATTCGCTTCGGATCGAGCCGGAGCCGCACTTCCTGAACTGGCAGCAGGATCCTCAGAGCAACTGGCTCGCGCGGCTCGTGTTCCCCGACCCGGTCCGGAGCTTCGGGTTCACGGTCGACCTCACGGCCGAGCTCTCGGTGATCAACCCCTTCGACTTCTTCCTCGAGGAGTCGGCCGAACGGATTCCCTTCTCCTACGACCCGTGGCTCGAGAAGGAGCTCGCGCCCTTCCTCGAGACCCTGCCCGTCGGCCCGCGCCTCGCCGCCTGGCTCGAGACGGTGGATCGGAGCGAGAAGCCGACCGCGGACTTCCTGGTCTCGCTCAACCAGCGGCTCTCCGACGAGATCCAGTACCTGATCCGGATGGAGCCCGGCGTCCAGAGCTGTGAGGAGACGCTCGAGCGTGGCAGCGGATCGTGCCGCGACACCAGCTGGCTGCTCGTGCAGGTGCTGCGACACCTCGGCCTCGCCGCCCGCTTCGTGTCCGGGTACCTGATCCAGCTGAAGCCCGACGTGAAGGCGCTCGACGGGCCGAGCGGCGCGGACGAGGACTTCACGGATCTGCACGCCTGGGCCGAGGTCTATCTGCCCGGCGCGGGCTGGGTGGGCCTGGACCCCACCTCGGGTCTCTTCGCCGGCGAAGGACACCTTCCCCTGGCGGCGAGCCCGGACCCGGCCTCGGCCGCTCCGGTGACGGGGGCGGTGGGCGAGTGCGAGGTCGAGTTCGAGTTCGACATGCGCATCGAGCGCGTGCACGAGGACCCGCGCGTCACCCGTCCCTACACGGAGGAGACCTGGCGACGGATCGACCAGCTCGGAGAGCAGATCGATGCGGACCTGCAGCATCAGGACGTGCGTCTGACCCTGGGCGGCGAGCCGACCTTCGTGTCGGCCGACGACGTCGAGGGCGACGAGTGGAACCACGCCGCTCTCGGTGACGACAAGCGCCGCCTGGGCGAACGGCTGCTCCGCCGGATGCAGGCGCGCCTCTCGCCGGGCTCGATGCTGCACTTCGGCCAGGGCAAGTGGTACCCGGGTGAGCCGCTGCCGCGGTGGTCACTCACCTGCATCGGCCGTCGTGACGGCGAGCCGGTGTGGCGCGATCCGAAGCTGCTCGGCGGTGCGGCTCGCGCCCGAGGGGCGACTCCGCGTGAGGCGGAGCGCTTCGCACGAAGGCTCGCGGAGCAGCTCTCGGTCGACCCGGGCTACGCGAAGCCGGCCTTCGAGGATCCCATCGACCACCTGCGTCGCGAGGGCCGGCTGCCCGTGAACGTGGATCCCCTGGACAATCAGCTGGAGGACCCGAAGGAGCGCGAGCGCATGCGGCGGGTCTTCGAGCGGGGACTCGGTGAGCCCGTGGGCATGGTGCTGCCGATCCGGCGGATCCGCGGGAAGAGCGGCCCGGAGTGGCAGAGCGGCTTGTGGATGCTGCGCAGCCAGCACCTGATGCTGATCCCGGGCGACTCGCCGCTGGGCCTGCGCCTGCCGCTGGACAGCCTGCCGTGGCAGGACCCCGAGCACGCCGACTTCGAAGAGCCCCTCGATCCGATGGCTCCGCGCGGGGCTCTGCCGTCGATCCCGGTTCCGGCCCCCCGGCACACGCCGCCCGCGCGCGTTCATGCTCCGGGTGCGGGCTCTGTCGAGCGGGTGAACGAGCAACGTCTGGCCGGAGAGGCTCCCCCCGACCGGGCTCCCCGGCCCGGGGAGTCGGCCGACTGGGTGATCCGGACGGCGCTGTGCGTGGAGGCGCGCGAGGGCCAGCTCCACGTCTTCCTGCCGCCGCTCTACACCGCCGACGACTATCTCGAGCTGGTCGCGAGGGTCGAGGCGACGGCCCGCGATCTGGCGATGCCCGTCGTGCTCGAGGGCTACCCGGCGCCGCCGGACGCGCGACTCGATCGCTTCAGCGTCACCCCCGACCCGGGCGTGCTCGAGGTCAACGTGCGGCCCGCGGAGAGCTGGCGGCAGCTGGTGGAGGAGACCACCGCGCTCTACGAGGACGCGCGGCAGCTGCGTCTGGCCACGGAGAAGTTCGACCTCGACGGCCGCCACACCGGCACGGGCGGCGGCAACCACGTGGTGCTGGGTGGGCCCACGCCCTCGGACAGCCCGCTGCTGCGTCGGCCCGACCTGCTGAAGAGCCTGGTCGGCTTCTGGCTCGACCACCCCTCGCTCTCCTACCTCTTCTCGGGAAGCTTCGTCGGTCCCACGAGTCAGGCGCCTCGCATCGACGAGGCACGGCACGAGAGCGTCTACGAGCTGGGCATCGCCTTCGCCCAGATCCCCGGCCCGGGGGACGGCGACTGTCCGCCCTGGCTCGTGGACCGCGTCTTCCGCCATCTGCTGACGGACGTGACCGGCAACACCCATCGCGCCGAGTTCTGCATCGACAAGCTCTACGCACCGGAGACCGCAACGGGAAGGCTCGGCCTGCTCGAGCTGCGCGCCTTCGAGATGCCGCCCCACGCGCGCATGAGTCTGACCCAGCAGCTGCTCCTGCGCGGGCTCGTCGCCTGGTTCTGGCGCGAGCCCTACGAGAGTGCGCTCTCGCAGTGGGGGACGACGCTGCACGATCGCTTCCTGCTGCCCCACTTCGTGGATGCCGACTTCCGATCGGTGCTCGAGGGGCTCCGGGGCGCGGGGTACGGCTTCGAGCGCGCCTGGTTCGATGCGCACTTCGAGTTCCGCTTCCCGAAGATCGGGAGCGTCTCGCCGGGAGGCGTCGAGCTGGAGCTGCGCAACGCCATCGAGCCCTGGCACGTACTCGGAGAGGAGCCGGGTGGGGGAGGCAACGTCCGCTTCGTCGACTCTTCGCTCGAGCGCGTGCAGGTTCGCGTGCGGGGCTTCGACCGGGATCGCCACGCGCTCACCTGCAACGGTCGGAGCGTCCCCCTCCAGCCGACGGACATGCAGGGCGAAGCCGTGGCCGGCGTCCGCTTCCGTGCCTGGCAGCCGCCTTCGTGTCTGCACCCCACCATTCCCGTCCACGCGCCGCTCGTCTTCGATCTCGTCGATCGCCGCGCGGGGCGCTCGCTCGGCGGGTGCACCTACCGCGTCTCCCACCCCGGCGGCCGCAGCTACGAGACGTTTCCGGTGAACGCATACGAAGCCGAGGCGCGACGGGCGGTGCGTTTCGAGCCCTTCGGGCACACTCCCGGGCCGATGCACGTCGGCGAGCCCGAGCGAAACCCGTCCTTCCCGCACACGCTCGACCTGCGAAGGCCCGAGCCCCGATGAGCCTGGCCGTCGGGGGACACTGGGACGAGATGGCGCGCCCCGACGGCGCCCCCAACCCGGCGTGGCAGCAGCTGATGGCCGCCCTCGAGCGCCTGGGGGGTGGAGAGTTCGCCGGACGCTGGGAGCAGGCCCGCCGTCTGCTCGAAGAGAACGGCGTCACCTACAACGTCTACGGAGATCCGCGGGGAGTCGAGCGCCCCTGGCAGCTGGATCCCATCCCCATGCTCCTCGAGTCCGCGGAGTGGGCGGGCATCGAGGAGCATGGGGATGGGATCCAGCTGCCAGGGGCGCTCGACTCCCCGCGGATC
>JASJCN010000051.1 GCA_030065975.1 Myxococcota bacterium | reverse complement strand
CGACGAGAGGAAGGACGAGACATGGACAGAAGACGGTTCGTAGGCTCCGCCCGCGCCCGCGGCGGATCCCGCACGACCCATCATGGCGATCGACCCCGCGGCGATTGCGGAGCCTACGAACCGTCTTCTGTCCATGTCTCGTCCTTCCTCTCGTCGAATCCAGCCATACCAGAACTGTCGTTGACGTCCCGAATGGCGTAAAGGACAATCATCCGACAGATTCGGCCAATCCGAGTGAACCCATGGGGGAGCGATGAACACGCGACGTAGGAGCTCCGCGCAATGCGCGACTCGCCGTGTGGTGTTTCTTGCCTTTGCGGACGTCGTGTTGATCGACTTGGTTGGGCCTTGGGAAGTCTTCGCTACGGCAAATGCCCTCACTGCCCCCAGGTCGCGCCCCTACGAGCTGGAGCTAGTTAGCGGCGACGGGTCGGCGATGATCGCGTCCGGCGGAGGGGTCTCGTTGGCGAGTGATCACACGGCAAGGGGCTCCCGCGGCGCGATCGACACCCTCGTGGTTCCTGCTGCTAGTTCAATCTCGAATGCCGAGGGGTTGCTCCACCCGTCCAGGACCTTGCGCCGCTTGGCACAACGGTCTCGTCGCGTCGTGTCGATCTGCGGCGGGGCGTTCTTCCTGGCCGCTGCCGGACTGCTCGATGGCAGGCGGGCGACGACTCACTGGCGTGGGGTGAGGGAGTTGGCCTCGCGTTATCCCGAGATTGACGTCCAAGAGGACCCGATCTTCGTGAAGGACGGGAACGTCTACACTTCCGCCGGCGCAACGGCGGGAATAGACCTCGCGCTTGCTCTGGTAGAAGAAGATCTGGGAAGAGCCGTGGCGCTAGAGTGTGCTCGAGATCTCGTGGTCTTCATGCGGCGACCCGGCGGGCAATCTCAGTTCAGCGCCACGCTGGAATCACAACACACCGAGCGAGACGCGCTCAATGATCTGATCGCGTGGGCCGCCGACAATCTCTCGAGTGACCTTTCGGTTGAGGGCATGGCCGTTCGAGCGAATATGAGCCCTCGCAACTTCTCTCGAGTTTTTCGCAACGAGATCGGGCAGACACCGGCCTCCTTCGTCGAGAAGCTGCGGGTGGAAGCGGCGCGACGCCATCTCGAAGAATCGGACGAAGCACTTGACTCGATATCGGCGAAATGCGGTTTCGGCAGTGCGGACTCGATGAGGCGATCGTTCCATCGTGTCATCAAGGTGGCCCCTCGCGACTATCGTGTGAGATTCCGTAGTCGCGGGAAGGTGCCGGTTGACGGCAATCCCTGATCGATCGGGAGCGGCGGCTGGGGCCTGTCCTGATCGAGACTCCGCCGCCCGCTGCTGTGCTGGCCTGTCGGCGGCGGTTGCGGTTCCCGTGTCCGCGTCGCCGCAGGATTACTGCGCAATGAAGGCCTCTAGTTGTAGAGGCCCTCATTGCGCGGTGATCCGAGTCCCCAACGAGAGGCGGTCACTGTGCCGCAACCCGCGGGGGCCGGATGCGGGAACGAACCCGCGCTCGAGAAGCGTAACCCACTCGCCTGCTCGACACGCCGAGGCGCTTCCCAGCAGAGGTTTTGGTTGAGGTTAGGCGCGCCGCCATCGTAATCTGGGGCTCCCTGGGAACGGCCGAGCTGGCACTGGTGTGCCCGGCGGTGGTGCCGCGCTCCCACCGCTTCGAGGACGAACCATGGTCCGGCTTGGCATCCACGCCCTCTCCGTTGCGCTGCTCGTGATCGCGTCCCCCGCCTCGGCGACCCTGGTCGACGTGGTCGATGGACCGGGGTCCATGTTCTGGGACACCTCGACTAGCGTCACGTCCCCGGCGGACAATGCGGGCTCCTTCCATCCGAACTTCCCCGACAACCGTCACCCCCACGAGGGCTGGTTCGTCTATGTCGACCAGCTCGGCATGCTCTACGAGTTCACCAACTTCACCAAGACCAGCGACGGCGTCAGCCAGGACGTCCTGAGCTCGACCGTCGCGGTCTTTCCCGGCGACGCCCTCACCCTCGAGGTCACCTACGGCGTCACCGCCGCGGGCACCGAGGGCTTCCCGGACCTCAGCTGGAGCGCCGACCTCGAGCGCCTGATCAACCCGCTCTCGCCCTTCCCGCTCTACAACGTGCGGCTGTTCAACGTCTGGGACTACGACGTCGGCGAGATCCCGGCCGACGACACGGCGAGCGTGTTCTTCCAGAGCGGGGCCACGGTGGCCGACATCGACGGCGCCGGCGGCGTCGGCGGCTTCCGCGGGGCCTTCAGCGTCGAACACTACACCGTCGATACGCTCCCCAACGTCCTCGCCCAGATCCAGGGGCCGAACACCCTGAACGACCTCGTCGCGGCCGGGCCGCACAACGTGGCCGGCGCCTTTCAGTGGAACTTCGCGGTGTGCGCGGACCCGTTCGCGCCGACCTGCCCGGCCGGCAGCGGCACGGGCTCGGGCAGTCTCGGCGGCTACGGGGGCTTCGGCGGCTTCACCCAGGACGAGGATCCGGTGCCCGAGCCGGCCACCGCCGTGCTGCTTGCGCTCGCGCTGGGCACCGTCCTGCGGCGGGGTGCGCGCCGCGCCTGAGGGCGGGGTCGGCTCGGCCCGAGGCCGATCTCTCGCTCCACACGGCGCGCCACCCCGAGACGCGCAAGGTCGTTGTTGCCGAAGTCCGAGCATGCGACGCACGTCCCTCACTCGATCCCCAACCGCTTCAGCTTCTTGTAGGCGGCCTCATAGCGAAGTGATCCGCTCTCGCCGGATCACCCACGAGAGAGTCTCCAACTAGAAGCCCACATAGCGCAGTGGGTCTCCGGGGATCGGCCCCTCCCGGTAGACGCCACAGGGCTAGATGACCGCGATCGCTTCGATCTCGACCAGCAGATCCGGCGCAGCCAAGGAGGTCACGCCGACGGCCGTCACCGCCGGGGCGTGCTCCCCGAAGAGCTCCGCGAGGGGCGGAATCACCTGCCCTTGTCGTTCAGGATCCATTGCGACGACGTAGATGCGCAGCGACGTGACGTTCGCCGGCGCTGCGCCGGCAGCCTCGAGGGCAGCTCCCAGGTTGCGGACGGCCAGCTCCGCTTGTGCCCCGAGCTCCTGCGGTACGGGCTTTCCGTCTCTCGTCCAAGCGACCTGGCCGGAGATGAACGCGAGTGTGCCGGGCCGGGACTTCGTGATCTGCGAGTAGCCCATCGCTCCGGCATCGGGGAGCGATTCGGGATTCAGTCTTTCGATGGTCGGGGGCGTCACATGAGTCTCCTGTGGTTGGTGAAGTCGGGGCATCACGACCGGACGAGCGAGAGGACGAGAAGCTCAGCTGCATCCCTTGCTTTGCGGAGACCCGAGCGAGGGAATCCGATCGCCGTCAGATCGCAAGTCGAGAACAGGAGAGAGAGCACGAGATAGGCCGCCTCGCGAACGCGAGGCGCGGGAGCGCCCGGAACCGCCTGGCGGATCTCGGAGGCGATGATGCGCTGGAGCTCTCGGTAGATGCCGAGAAGGAGCTCTCGGGTCTCGGGCTCTCTGCGCGCCCGCACGTTCAGCTCGGCCAAGAGCGGATCTGCCTGGTCATCCGCGAAATCTCCGAGGAACAGGAGGTCGAGGAAGGCACCGAGGCGATCGTCGTCGCGCAAGCCCTCGAGCCGATCTCGCAAGGCCTGCTGGTACCGGCCGAGCAAGCGTTCGACGGCAGCCTCGACCAGGGCCTCGCGGCTTCCGAAATAGTGGAGGACCAGATGGCGATCCATCCCGGCTGCCTTGGCGACATCTGCGAGCGAGGCGGAATCCAGTCCCGTCTCGGCAACAGACGTCTCGAAGGCGTCGAGAATCTGGCTGCGTCGGAGCGGCGCGAGGCTCTTTCGTCCCATGGCCCGATGATAGATTTACTCGCTGAAGGGTAAATCTATACCTCATGCCGAGCTGCGGCGCCATGGGGGCGCTACTCGATCCCCAACCTCTTCAACTTCTTGTAGAGACCTTCCCGCGTGATCCCCAGCGCTCGCGCCGTCTCGGCGCGGCGGCCCCCGTGACGCTCGAGCGCCTGGCGCAGCAGCCAGGACTCGATGCGGGCCATGCTGTCGCGCAAGGGCTCGCCGTCGCGCACCACGGCATGGGTGGGCTCGACGACGTACTCGATGTCGGGGGAGAAGCGGTCGGGCGGAAGCAGCTCGCCGGCGCGGGAGAGGGCGAGGGCGCGCTGGATTTCGTTCTCGAGCTCGCGGACGTTGCCCGGCCAGCGGTGGGAGAGGAGCAGGCGGAGGGCCTCCTGGGAGAGCTGGCAGCCGCGCTTGGACTCGCGGCGGCCGTGCTCCTCGAGGAAGTGCTGGGCGAGGAGCGGCACGTCCTCCAGGCGTTCGCGCAGGGGCGGGACGGCGATGGGGAAGACCGAGAGGCGGTAGAAGAGATCCTCGCGGAAGTGGCCGCGCGATACCTCCTTGCGAAGCTCTCGGTGGGTGGCGGCGACGACGCGCACGTCGATGCCCCGCGCGCGGGTGCCACCCACCGGCCGCACCTCGCGTTCCTGGAGCACGCGGAGCAGCTTGGCCTGGAAGGGCCCCGAGGTCTCGCCGATCTCGTCGAGGAAGAGGGTGCCGCCCTCGGCCGCGACGAAGAGGCCCTCGCGGGTACGGTCCGCGCCAGTGAAGGCGCCGCGCACGTGTCCGAAGAGCTCGCTCTCGAGCAGCGTGTCGGGGAACGCGGCACAGTTCACGGCGACGAAGGAGCGCGCCGACCGGGCGCCGCCGTCGTGGACGGCGCGCGCCAGGAGCTCCTTGCCGGTGCCCGTCTCGCCCTGGAGCAGGACGGTGGCCTCGGTCTGACAGGCACGCTCCACCAGCGCGAAGGTGCGGCGCATCGCGACCGAGCGGCCGATCAGCCCCTTCGGTGGCGGAGCCTCTTCGCGCACGCGTCGCCCGGGGGCGAGGTCTTCGACGGTGGGGTAGCGCGCGGGGGCATCGGTCACGATCACGTCGCGCGCGCCCTCGGCGCGGAGTGCCTGGGCTCCGGCCGGCTCGGCGCCCTGGCCGGCGTCCAGCACGATGCTGTCGAAGCGGTCCAGGGGGAGCGCGAGGGCGTCGTCGAGATCGCGGGACCACGCGAGGTCGACGCGGGGCAGGCCCAGGATCGGGCTCTCTTCCATGCGGTCGGCCGGGCCGATCCAGAGGACGGAGCGTACGGACATGTGGAGGACTCCTGTTCCGGGGGCGGGGAGGTGGGTTCGCAGGTGCATCCCGTGAGCAAGAGCCGTGCCGCGGCCCCGTGACGGGAGGGCGCGCCAGGGCGCGCGAGAGTGGCCACTCGGGCCGGGTTGGCCGGCCGCGGCCGGCCACGGGTCCGGCTTCCGCAACCGGAGGGCGCATCCCCGGTTCCACCGGAGAACGACGGAGGTTCACGATGCATCGGCTCGCTCTCGCGTCGGGGGTGGCTTGCCTGGCGCTGACGGGTGCCGCACCGGCCGCCTCCCTGGCACCCGGAGATCACGAGATCTCCCTCCGCCACGACGGGCGCGAGCGCTTCTATCTCGTCCACGTGCCGCCGGCGGCTTCGGCCGGCGAGGCGCTGCCGGTCGTGCTGAGCTTCCACGGCGGCGGTGGAACGCCCGAGAGCCAGCGAGAGAAGACCGGGCTCGACGATCTCGCCGACGCGGAGGGCTTCCTCTCCGTCCACCCGGGAGGAAGCCCGGGACGTCGCTTCGAGCGCCGCTTCCTCACCTGGAACGCGGGAGCGTGCTGCGGCGCCGCGGCCCGCAGCGGCGCCGACGACGTGGGCTTCGTGCTGGCGCTGCTCCGCGATCTCGCCGCGCGCATCCCCGTCGACGCGAGCCGCGTCTACGCGATGGGCCACTCGAACGGCGCGATGATGAGCATGCGGCTGGCCCACGAAGCGGGTCGTACCTTCGCGGCCATCGCACCCGTTGGCGGCGTCGCGCCCGTGTTCGACGGGCCGCCCGAGCACCCCGTGCCGATGCTGCAGATGCACAGCGTGGACGATCCCCGCGCCCTCTACGAGGGCGGGCTGGGCCCGCCGTTCCCGGTGACCGGGACGCGGGTGGAGCACGCTGCGGTAGGCCCCGTCCTCTCCGCGTGGGCCGAGAGATCCGGCTGCAGCGGGGGCCCCGTCGAGTCCGAAGTCCTCGGGGCGGAAGGCGGAAGCGACGTCGCCGGCCAGAGAGCCACGCACCTCGTCTGGACGGGCTGTCGAGCCGCCGTCGAGCACTGGCGGCTGCAGGGCGTCGGCCACGGCTGGCCCGGTGCCGAGCCGCGATCCGCGCGCATCCAGGAGCTTCTCGGCCCGCCGACGCGGATCCTCGACGCCACCCGGGAGGCGTGGCGCTTCTTCGAGGGACGCTCACGGCCGGAGGCGCCGCCGCTCTCCTAGCGGCTTCGCGCTCCTACTCGTCGAACGGCGCGTTGCGGATCAGCTCGGGAAGCCCGAAGAGCCGGAAGACCTGGGCGATGTGCGAGTCGGGCTTGCGTTCGACCTGCTCGCTCAGCAGACGCACCAGCAGGTCCTTGCAGCCCAGCCGCGGATACCGTTCGAGCACGTCGTGGACGAAGCCTTCCGGGACCTCCTCGATCCGAGCGCCCACCACGTCGACCATGGCGCCCATGTGGAGCAGGGCCACCTCCGCCCGGGCGTCCTCGGCCGACTGCACGTTCGTGTGGAGGGCGATCGCCGAGCGCACCGCGTCGGCGAACGCATCCGGCGCCCCGTGCTCGCGCACCAGCTCGGCGGCGGCCCAACCGCCGACGTCCTCGAAATCGCCCTCGGCCTCCGCCAGGGGAGCCTCGAGGCCGAGGTCGTGCAGCAGCGCCGAGACGTAGAGCACCTCGCGGTCGGGCTTCAGCGAGGCGCGCTCGCCAAGCGCCATCGCGAAGGCGTAGGTGCGACAGCCGTGATGGAACATCGTGGGGGAGGAGACTGCGCGCAGGTGGGCTTCGCTGGCGCGGCACAGCGGCGAATCGGGGAACGGTTCCATGGAGCCTCCAACGAGTGAGGCTCCAGACTAGGCTCCGGGGCTCCTCGGTAGAGATGGCGAATCAGACTCGAATCCGGCATGATCCGCCAATGCGTGAGATCGTCGTCCTGGCCTTCCAGGGCCTCTTCGACTCGAGCCTTGCCCTCACCCTGGACGCGCTGACCACGGCGAACCGCCTGGCCGAGCTGCGCGACGGGAGGGCGCTCTTCACGGTCACGCTGCTGCATCCGGGCCGGCGCGAGATCGAGACGGGCCAGGGCGGGCGCTACCGGGTGCGGTCGCGGCTCGGGGCGCGCCCCAAGGCCGCGCTGATCGTGCCCGGCCTCGGCCTCACGACGCCCGAGGAGATCGAGGCCTGCCTCGGCGACGCCGAGACGCAGCGGGTGCTGCGCTGGCTCGCGCGCTGCGCCGAGCGTTTCCCGTTGATCGGTGCATCCTGCTCGGCGGTGTTCCTGCTGGCGGAGGCTGGCCTCCTCGAGGGCCGGAGCGCCACGACCACCTGGTGGCTCGCGCCCGACTTCCGCAGGCGGTACCCGGGCGTCGCCCTCGACGAGGCGCGCATGCTGACCGAGAGCGACGGCGTCATCTGTGCCGGCGCGGCGCTCGCGCAGATGGACCTCCTGCTGCACCTGATCTCACGCCTCGCGGGCCCGCGGCTCGCCGCGGAGGTCGCGCGGAGCCTGGCGATCGAGGCGCGGCCCTCCCAGGCCCGCTACATGGTCTCGAGTGCGGTGGCCGGCGTGGGCGAGGACGCCGGGCGAGCCGAGGCCTGGGCGCGTCGCAACCTGGCCAAGCCATTCCGCGTGGCGCGCATGGCGAAGGAGCTCGGCATGAGCCCGCGGACCCTCGACCGTCGTCTGCGCGCGGCGACGGGCGTCGGCCCTTCGCGCTTCGTTCAACGCATCCGCAGCGAGCAGGCCGCCCACCTGATCGAGACGACCGACCTGTCGCTTCCGGAGATCGCCGAACGGGTGGGGTACCGGGACGTGGCGAGCCTGCGTCGCGTCATCCGCCGTGAGCGGCGAGCGAACCCGAGCGAGCTCCGCCGCGCGGCGCTACTCCGGCCGCCCGGCTGACTCGCTCGTCGCGGGCGCGGCCAACTCCCGCCGCTAGGCTCCTCGCGAGGCACCGTGACGGGAATCTTGCGATCGTCGGTCCACAAGGTCGGCCTCGTGCTCCTCGGCACGGGCGGGCTCCTCCTCGCGCTGAACGTCGTGGGCGTCCTCCTCGGAGGTCGCGCATTCACGGAGCCGCCGGAGGCGGCCGTCGCCAACCCCCTCTTTGGTCGCGCCACGACGGCCGCCGAGACCGAGCTCGCACGCCGTATCGGCGAGACGGACGCGGAGTACGTGAAGCGCCTCACCCACGCCGTGCACGGCTACATGGTGCACTACTGGGACGAGGAGGGAGGCGCGCGCGTCCCGCTGCTCGAGAACTGGGTGCTGCATGGGCTCGGGCGCCTGAACCCCGAGCGCTACGGCGCCTATGAGTTCCAGCATCCCGCCCGCGGCCTCGAGCGGGGGTTCGGGCTGTGCTCCCAGCAGGCGATGATCGTCGCCGATCTGCTGTCGGAGGCCGGGATCGAGACCGAGGTGCTGGGCCTCGGAGGCCACGTGGTGACCGAGGCACGGCTCGGTGACGAGCGGACGCTGCTGCTCGACGCCGACTACGGCGTCGTCGTGCCGTACTCGCTGAAGGACGTCGAGGCGCAGCCCGATCGGGTGGCGCCGCTGTATCGCGCCGAGGGCTTCGGCGACGAAGCCGTGGCGCGCATCGTCGAGATCTACGGGCCGGACGGCAATCGTCCCTATGCCTCACGAAGCCGGCGGCGCGCCAGCGAGGACCGCACCTACCTGATCAAGTGGCTCGCGCCGTTCGGCGCCGTCCTCCTCGGGCTCCTGGCCGTGGAGGCGACACGCCGGATGGATCCCCCGCCGTCCGAGGCGGGCTAGGCCTCACTCGGGATCGAGGAAGCTCCGCAGGGCGTCGAAGAGCATCTCGTCGGTGCCGTAGACCTCTTCCACGTGCTCGCTGGCGATCAGGGTCCGCACCACGCGCTTCATCAGCTGCTTGGGCGAGCGCGAGTCGAGACCGGCCTCGGTGACCTCGGCCAGGAGGATCGGTAGGTGGTCCTCGGCGACGTCGACCAGCTCCTGCTCGCGGAGGGCGCCCACGGCCTCCTCCAGGGCGGCTCGCAGTCGCTCGCCGAACTCGCTGGCGGCGGGCTGGTGGACGCTGCTCGGCTCCGCGCCGACGGCGGCGAGCAGGGCCTCGAGATCGATCTTCTTTTCCACGGGGGCCTCGTCCGGGCGGAGGGGTGGGGGAGTGGCCGGGTGCGGGAGATAGCAGTTCGGGGCGCGCGCCGCGGGTTCGTCGCTAGAGCTTGCGCCAGGCCGGGTGGAAGCCGCCGCAGCTGATCGCGCCGATGGGCTGGCTCACGTCGACGACGCCCGTCACCGGGACGAGCTCCGAGCCCGCGAAGCAGCGATCGATGGTGCCGTCGAAGACGCTGTCCTCGCACTGGCGCGCCACCTGGCCGCCCTCGAGGTACTGGATCACGTCGGCCTTGCCGTCTGCGTTGGTGTCGATCTCCACGTGGGCCACGACGCCGCCCACGAAGACCTGCCGCTGGTCGGCCTGGCCGTCCCCGCTGGTGTCGACGAGCCCCTCGTTGATCACGCCGCCGGAGAGCCGGTAGAGCGAGTCGAGGCGCCCGTTGGCGGTGGTGTCCGTGCACTGGCTGCGCACGCCCCCCTGGGCATCGAGGAAGACCTTCGTGTCCGGCCGCCGCTTGCCTTCGGGGCGGAGCTCCTGGGTCTTTGCGGCCCCGTTGGCGTAGCGGATCAGCACGGTGGGCTTGCCCTCGGCGCGCTCGTCCAGGGCCTGCCAGACGATCTGCTGGTTCTCGAGGTGCGACCACACGTCGAAGCGACAGTCGCCGTCCTGGTCCTTGTACTGGTCGGAGAGGATGTCGGGCCCGCTGTAGCGTTCCTCGACGTCGAAGCAGCCGCGGCCCGCCGAGTCCGAGCGCAGCCGCGACAGCCAGTCGCCCTTGAACTCGGCGATCACGTCGGGCTTGCCGTCGAAGTTCCGGTCTTCCTGCTTCTCGACGACGTTGCCGTCGGCGTCGAAGACGGTGATCACGTCGGGGGTGCCGTCGCCGTTGTTGTCGACGGTCTGGCGGCTGCGTCCCCCGCTGCCGGTGGCGGCGATCTGCACCTCGAAGCTGCCGTCGCCGTCCTCGTCCTGCTCGCGCCGGGCTTCCTCCCCGTTCTCGAAGAAGACGCGCAGGTCCGCGTTGCCGTCGCCGTCCCGATCCTGCTCGGTCTTCTGGATCACGCCGCCGGCGAAGAGGCTGGTGGTCTCGAGCCGCCCGTCGGCGTCCTGGTCCTCCTCGACGCGGACCGGCACCTGGTCGGGGCCGAAGCTCGTGACGACGTCGACCTTGCCGTCGGTGTTGCGGTCCTCGGTCTGGCGGACCTTCTTGCCGGCTTCGTACTCGACCACGACCTCGGGGGCGCCGTCTCCCGTCGTGTCTTCCTCCGAGCGGGCCGGCTGTCCGCCGGCGAAGGTCGTCACCAACTCGAAGCGGCCGTCGTGGTCGCGGTCCTCTTCCTCGCGGGAGGTCTCGCCGTTCGCGTAGATGCGGCGGAAGTCGGGCTTGCCGTCCGCATTGCGGTCCACCTCCTCGCGCGAGGTGGCGCCCGAAGCGTCGTAGAACACCACCTCGTTGACCTGGCCGTCGCCGCTGGTGTCACGCTCCTGGCGGACCTGGCGGCCGTTCTCGAAGTGGATCCGGGTATCGAAGCGGCCGTCGCCCGTCGTGTCCTGCTCCTGGAGCACCTGCTGGCCGTCCGCGAAGGTCGTGACCACGTCGGACTTGCCGTCGCCGCGGGTGTCCTTGGCCTCCTTCACCTTCTGGCCGTCCTGGTACTCGACCTTCAGGTCGAAGCCCTCGCCACCGCCCCCGGTGACGCGCTCCTCGGCCAGCACCGCGCCCCCTTCGCCGAGGGTGCCCTTGAGGTCGACCTTGCCGTCGAAGTCGGTGTCCTCCTCGAAGCGCTCCGGCTGTCCGCCGGCGAAGAACACCACGCGGTCGGCCTTGCCGTCCGCGTTCTTGTCCTCTTCGAGGCGCTGGGTGACGCCCTGCTCGTCGTTGTTGCGCCAGGAGTCGACCTTGCCGTCCTGGTCGGTGTCGCGGAGGACGCGCACTTCCTTGCCCGTCTCGACCGAGAGGGTCACGAAGGCGTCGGGCTTGCCGTCGCCGCTCCGATCCTGCTCCTGCTTCTCGAGGCGGCCCTCGGGGTCGTAGAAGTTCCAGAGGTCCGGGCGCCCGTCGAGATCCTCGTCGAGGGCCACGTCGAGCAGCCGGCCCTCGCCCCAGCGCTCCACGCGATCGGGCTGGCCGCGTCCCTGGTTGTCGATCTCCTTCACGCGCAGCTCGCCGTTCGCGTACTGGGCCTGGATCTCGAAGCGACCGTCGAAGTCGGCGTCTCGCTCCTCGGAGCGGATGCGCTCGCCGTCGGGCTCGTAGAGGAACACCACGTCCGGCTTGCCGTCGTGGTTCTGGTCCTCCTCCTGTCGGGAGCGTTTGCCGTCGGCGAACTCGACGAAGGTGTCGGGCTTGCCGTCGTGGTTGGCGTCGGCCTCGGTGCGGGCCAGGATTCCGCCCTGGTAGCGGCGCTCGGTGTCGAAGCGGCCGTCCCGGTTGGTGTCTTCCTGCTCGCGCGACTTGGCGCCGGCCTCGAACTCCCGTCGCAGCTCGGGGCGGCCGTCGTCGTCCTCGTCGTAGACCTCGAGGGCGTGCTCGCCGTTGGGAAGGAAGCTCACGACGACCTCGGGCGTCCCGTCCTGGTCGGCGTCGCGCACCTGCTCGCTCTCGTTTCCGTCCACGTAGCTCGAGACGGTGTCGAGGCTCCCGTCGTCGTCGGAGTCCACCTGACGCCGGGTGATGCGGTCGCCGTCGTAGTCGGTCACCCGGTCGAAGCGTCCCGTTCCGTCGGTGTCCTCTTCGACGCGGACGCGCTGGCCGGCCTCGAAGTAGACGATGGCGTCGACGCGCCCGTCGTCGTCGTTGTCCTGGCGCTCGAGCTTCTTGTCGCCGTTCGGCTCGAGCTCGACCTGGAACTCCGGCTTCCCGTCCTCGTCGGAGTCCTCCTCGACGAAGGCCGGGTTGCCGGCCACGTAGCGGACCTTCCGGTCGATCTTGCCGTCGAAGTCGGCGTCGTCCTCGCGGCGCACCGGGACGCCCGCCTCGTAGAAGAGGGTGGAGTCGTGGGTGCCGTCGAAGTCGTGGTCGTCGCGCTGGACGCTCGGCTGGCCGGCCGCGAACTCGATCCACTGGTCGGGCTGGCCGTCGTGGTTGGTGTCCTGCTGCTGGCGGGCCGGCTTGCCGTCGGCCGCGAACTCGATGAACAGGTCCTTGCGGCCGTCGTGGTTGGTGTCCTGCTCGGCGCGCGCGGGCTTGCCGCCCTGGTAGTAGACGATCTCGTCGTAGCGGCCGTCGCCGTTCGTGTCGGCCTGCTTCTCCGAGAGCTGCTCGTTGTCGTCGAAGAGCAGCACCACGGGAGGCGCGGCGGCTGCGGCCGTGGCCACCCCGAACGCCAGCGCTGCGATGGAGAGGGCGGTGCTAGTTCGCAACGGAGTTCGTGAAGGTGCCTTGGATCAGGGAGTTGGCGAGGCAGCGGACGTCCGCGGACATGGGCTCGAAGGGGGAGGCCGAGCGCATGGCGCGCACGGCGCTCTCGCCGAGGCTCGGGTCCGGAGCGGTCACCAGATCGACCCGCGTGGCGGTGCCGGCGGGGTCGATCGAGAACTTGAGGGTCACGGCCTGGTTGGCGTCCACGTTGGGGGGCAGCACCCAGCGGTCGAGGATGCGGCCGCGCACCCGCGACATGTAGGCCTGTACCGAAGCGCGGCCCATGCAGGCCTCGAAGCTCACGCCGCCCTCGCCGATGCCGTCGCCGCCCCGGCCGCGAGCGCCGTCGCCCACCGCCCAGTTCACCTGGGCCCGTGCGCCGGTCTTGGCTCCGACCACGTCACGGCCGGTGTTCATGCCGTCGCGAACCGAGGAGCCGGTGCCGAGGCCGCCGGGGGCGGCGAGGCCCACGGTGTTGCCCACGGCGGCCACCTGGCGGGGGCCGGCCTGGATGCCGGAGGGGGCCTGGATCTCGATCGGGCCTCGGATCGCCGGAGCCTGGGCGTCCACGGCCACCGGGCTCGCCGTCGCCACCGCCACGGACTGGTAGGCGCGGGCCTGCTCCACCTGGGTCGCCGCCCGCGTGATCTCCTTCGGCGCCTGCACCGGCGCCACTGTGTCGATCTGGAGACGTTCGGCGTTCACCGCGGGCGCCGCGCGCTGCACGACGGCCGGGTTGATGATCTGGGGCGGGAGTGCCATCTGGGCCGGGTCGAAGCGCGGGGTGGCCGACTCGGCGACGACCCGCGGGGCCGGTGCCGGCTCCTGCTGCTGCTCGACCACCTCCTCCTGGATGCGCGTGATCTCGATGATCTCCTCGATCACCTCCTCCGGAGCGAGCCAGACGGCAAGCAGGCCGGCGCCGATCAGCGCGGCGTGGAGGAAGGCCGAGAGCAGCCCGGAGACGATCCGCTCCTTGCCGCTGGCCGGCTCCGGCATCTCGATGCCGGGAAACTCCCCCACGGCGCCACCGCCGGCCGCCGCCGCGGCGGCTGAGCCGATCTTGCGCGCATGCATCGGGTTGGTGCGCTTGCGCCGACGCTTGATCTGGAAGAGGTCACTCATGAGCGAGACCTGGATTCGAACCCCGCCCGCTGCGGGAGGTTCTCCGTGCGGCTCAGGGACCGGAAGCCGCCGTGCAGGCAGGTCGCAGGCAGGGCACCAGCTGTGGGCAACAGCGTGAGCAGGGGCCGTCGCGCGGCTGCATCGGCTGACGATGCATCGGAAGAAACGCTGTAAATCTGCGTCACCGAACCAGAAACCCCGCCGGTTGTCGAACGTACCAGAGCCATTGGTGAGTGTCGATTCGATGCCATTGGGTAACGTCCGTCGTCGTCCGGGGCACTCACCTTTTCAGATTCAGTGGCCTCGAACCCAATCGCAGCTAGCCCAAGAGAGGCTAGATTGCCGCGTCGGGAACGGACCGGCGGGCTCCGGACCCAGGGGGAATGACCCGTGAACATGGAACTGAACGAGCTCCTGGAGCTCCTGCACCAGGGACGCCTCACGGTGTACCCGCTCGGTGTGCTCTCGGTCGTGGTCTTCGGCATCGCCATCGAGCGGATGTGGAAGTACCGCGGCGTCGAGAAGCAGACCCGCGAGCTGACGCGCAAGCTCGTCGACACGCTCGTGCGCCGCGATCTGTCCGCTGCGCGCACGCTGTGCGAGGCTTCCCGCACGCCCATGGCCGAGGTCTTCGGCGAGGGACTGCGCTGGCGCAACATCGCCCTCGAGGACCTGAACGAGGTGCTCCACACGGCGCGCCAGGAGATGATCACCGAGCTGCGCCGCGGCCTCTGGTTCGTCGGAACCATCGGCTCCCTGGCTCCCTACATCGGGCTGCTCGGAACCGTGGTCGGCATCATGATCGCCTTCGGCGCGATCGCCGAGTCCGGCGACGCCGGCTTCGAGGTGGTGTCGGCAGGCATCTCCGAGGCGCTGATCGCGACGGCGGTCGGTCTCCTCGTCGCGATCCTCGCACTGGCGCTCTTCAACTGGCTGCAGGTGCGGGTGGGCGCCATCCAGTCGACCTGCACCCGGGCCAGCGAGCGCTTCGTGCAGGCCCTGCTCTTCGTCGAGGCGGCTCCCGAGCCGACCCAGGAGGTGAGCGGTGGCGACCTCTCTCCCGTCCGAGGATGATGCCAGCGGCGGCATCGTCGCCGAGATCAACATCACCCCGCTGACCGACGTCTTCCTGGTCCTGCTCATCATCTTCATGGTGACGAGCTCCGTGATCGCGAACACCGGCAAGTCGGTGGATCTCCCCGAAGCGGCCGAGGCGTCGACGACGCCGCCCCAGGCGGTGAACGTCACCATGGCGGCCGACGGCACGGTCGAGGTGAACGGGCGGGCCATCCAGCTCGAGAACCTGCGCGGGCACCTCGAAGCCGTCCTGGCCGAGGCCGAGGACAAGATGGTGATCCTGCGCGGCGACAAGACCGTCGTGCTGGAGCGCGCCGTCTACGTGCTCGACCAGGCACAGCTGGCCGGGGCCGAGGGGTTCGCGATCGCGACGACCCGGGTGAAGGAGCGCTAGGCGCTCACGTCCGCTGCCCTCAGGTTCGCCGCCCTCATGTACGGGTACGCGCCCAGGTCAGCAGGCCCGCGGCCAGCAGGAGCTGCGGGACGAGCAGCCCGAGGCCCTGGAACAGGGTGAGCGTGTTCTCGAGCGGGATCGGGAACTGCAGCCCGCGCGAGACGCCCCCGTTCTTGGGGCGGATCGTGACGCCCGAGTCGCGGGCCGCCGTCCAGTGCAGCGCGTTCATCACGAGGTCGAGGTTGAAGAGCGCGCGCAGGTAGCGGTTGCTCGCGAGGTGGGCGTCGCCGAAGGCCACGATCCGGGCCTCGTTCTCGCCGCGCGGATAGCGGCCGCTCGCGACCAGCACCTGGTAGTCGGTGGTGACGTCGCTCGGCGGATCCTTCGGGTCGCGGGTCTCGGTGAGCGACGGGTCGTCCGCGAGCCAGCCGCGGCGGCTCGAGTACACGAGCCCGTCGATGTCGTCCTCCGGCTCCGGCTTGCGCAGCTCGAAGGCGCGGGTGCCACGGAACAGCGTCATCTGGTTGCCGGAGAGCAGCTCCGTGGCGGGGTGCCGCGCGGCGTAGCGGAACGCGAGGGGCGAGAGCCCGGGGGCGTCGCCTTCGAGCGAGGCGGAGGCCGGGTCGACGACCCAGGCGTCGGGGCTCGTGAGCCCGTAGCGCGAGAGCAGCTCCTCGAGGCCGGTCGTTATGCCGGGCTCGAGGAACGCCATCAGCCGGCCGCCCTTCGCGAGGTACGCGTCGAGCGCCTCGAGCGACCCCGGCAGGAGCTCGCGCTGGGGCGCCAGCACCAGCACGACGTCGGCGTCCTCGGGAATGCGATCGCCGGCGGCCAGGACGATCTCGCGGACCCGGTAGCCCTCGGTGAGGAGCGCCTCACCCAGCCCGGAGTAGCCGGTCTCGCCCGGATCCTGGAGATCGCCCTCGCCCGCGCCGCGCGCGACCACGACCGTCTGCCGGTCGAAGGGGCGCATGCGGAAGAGCGCCTCGAAGAGGGTGCCTTCGGTCGGACGATCCACGCGCTCGAAGCGCCGCTGGCAGGGCGGGCCGCTCCCGAGGGTCAGGACGATCGTGTTGGAGGAGCCGACGGCGAAGCAGTCCTCCTCGTCGGGATGGGCGTCGAGGCGCCGCTCGTCGAACTCGAGGTGTCCGGTGTCGGACATGGCGCCCAGCAGGAGCCGGGTGCTGCGGATGCGCGGGTCGAAGGCGTCGCGGTAGAGGAACGCCTCGATCGGGCCCTGCGCGCTCACCGCCTCGAGGCCCTCGAGGATCGCGGGGGAGAGCTCGTAGAGGCGCTCGGCGGACCAGTCGAACTGCGCGCCGCTGCGCTCGGCCAGGCGCTCGGCGGCGACCGCCAGCACGAGGGCGCCGGCCACCAGCGCGCCGCCCCGCAGCAGCGTGCGCCGGTAGAGCGAGGCGGCGCTCGCGTTGCGCAGCCGACGCAGGCCCCGCACGAGCACCCACAAGAGGATCGGCGTTCCGATCGCGAAGTTGACGAGGCTGAAGACCGGAAGCTGGTCGGTCCAGATCACGGGGATCGCGCCGAAGGCGAGGGCGAGGGCGCCGATGAGCCCGAGCCCCGGGGTGTCGAGCCAGCGCTGCCAGCGGCGATCGAGCCGGGGCTCCGAAGGGCGATCCGAAGGGCGATTCGAGCGAGGGTCGGCCATCAGCCCGCGACCCGGCGCCAGTCGAAGGAGAGCCGCGCGAGGGCGGCGGCCACGCACGCGAGCCCGGCGAAGTAGACGAGGTGGGAGACGCGGACGACGCCCTCGGAGAAGGCGCCGTAGCGCGGATGGATCGAGATCGCGTCGAGCACGGCGAAGAGCCGCTCGCCCACGAAGGGGCCGGCCCAGCTGAAGTCCCACAGCACGAAGCCCGCCGCGAAGCCCGCGATCGCGGCGATCAGCTGGCTCTTCGTGAACGCCGAGCAGACCAGGCCGATCGACGCGACGGCGAGGGCGTGGAGCAGCAGGCCGACGAAGACCGACAGGAGGTGCTGCACGCCCACACCGCCGCGCGACACGGCCATGGCCGGGTACACGAAGCTCACCACCATGGCGAGGGTCACGAAGGCGTAGGCCACGGCGAACTTCGCCACGACGATCGCACCCGGCGAGAGCCTCGTGGTCAAGAGCAGCTCGTCGGTCCCGCGGGCCCGCTCCTCGGCGAAGACGCGCATGGTGACGAGCGGGATGATCCCGAGCAGCGTGATCCCCAGGGTCTCCATCACCGGGAAGAACACGGTGTCGCGCAGGTTGATGTAGTCCGGAACCGTGTCGCTCTCGAACCCGCCCATGGTGCTCGTCGCGTAGAGGAAGAGGATCTGGTTGTAGATGCGCAGGTGGTCGTAGAAGATCAGCGCCGTCACCAGGGCCACCAGCGTGAGCGCGATCCACGCCATGGGTGAGCCGAAGAGGACGATCACCTCCTTGCGCACGAGGGCGCGCAGGCGCGTCACGCCGGGTCCTCCTCGCCGCGGAAGAGCCGCAGCGGCTCGGGGCGGTCGAGGATCTCGGGTGTGGGGCCGTGGGCCACCAGACGGCCGGCGTGGAGCACGCCCACCTCGTCCGTCAGCTCCCGGGCGTCGCCCAGGTCGTGGGTGCACAGGATGAGCGTGCAGCGGCCGCGGCGATCGGCCAGCACCTGCTTCACCTCCTCCTGCTGGAGCGGGTCGAGGCCGCTCGTGGGCTCGTCGACGATCACCAGCGGAGGTTCGTGCAGGAAGGCCTGGGCGAGGGAGACGCGCTGCTGGAAGCCCTTGGAGAGCTGGCCGATGGGGCGCTTGGTGACCTCTTCGAGGTGGAAGCGCTCGAGCGATGCCTCGACGGCCGTCTCTGCCTCGGCGCCCGAGAGCCCGCGCGCTCCGGCCGCGAAGTGCAGGAATCCGCGCACGCGGAGCTCGGGATACAGGCAGGACGTCTCCGGCGCGAAGCCGAGCCGCGCGCGCACGGCGGCCGGATCCAGGGCGGGGGAGATGCCGTCCACGCTCACCGTCCCGGCCGAGGGGAGCAGGATGCCGGTGAGCATGCGGATGAAGGTGGTCTTCCCGGCGCCGTTGGCGCCGAGCAGGCCGAAGGCCGTGCCCCGCTCGATGTCGAGGTCGAGGGCGTCGACGGCCACGTGGGGGCCGAAGCGCCGGGTCAGCCCGCGGGCCTCGATGCGCACCCCGCTGCCGGCCTCCCGCGAGCGCTCGGCCGGCTCGGCGGGGATCTCCGCCGGGCCTTCGGGGGCTGACTGGGGCTGCTGCTGGCTCATGCCGCTCCTTCTACGCCCGCAGCGGGTGCCGGGTTTCGCGCATTCACCCGCCCTCGATGTTCGACACCGGCAGCGGGCCGCCCGCTTCGCCTTCCAAGATGGGGGTCGCCCGGCTCAGAGCTTGTCGAGGGCCTGGAAGAAGTCGGGCCAGGTCTTGGCGACGCAGCCGGGGTCCCGGATCCGCAGCCCCTCGATGCGGAGCCCCGCCAGCGCGAACGACATGGCCATGCGGTGGTCGTCGTAGGTCTCGACGTCGGCGGGGCGCAGGGGGCCGGGCTCGATGCGCAGGCTGTCGTCGTCCACGTGGGCCCGGGCGCCCAGGCGCTCGAGCTCGTTCTTGAGCGCCGCGAGCCGGTCGGTCTCCTTGATGCGCAGGTGGCCGATGCCGCGGATCGTGGTGGGGCCGTCGGCGAACAGGGCGGCGACGGCAACGGCGAGCACCGGATCGGGGATCGCGTTCATGTCGACGTCCACGCCGCGCAGGCCGTCCTCGGGGCCGGTCACGATCGCCGCCTCGGGCAGGCGCTCGACGCGGCATCCCATCCGCTCGAGCACTGCGAGCACCCCGAGATCGGTCTGCTCGGAGCCACCGGGCACGCCCGTCACCTCGACCCGGCCGCCGGCGATGGCCGCCGCCACGAACCCGTAGACCGCCGCCTGGGAGTCGGCCTCGATGGCGGTCGAGCGCCCCGTGTAGCCCTGGCCGGCTCGGACGTGCAGGGCGTCGCCGTCGAAGCCGGCCTCGGCGCCGAACTCGCTCATCACGTCGAGGGTGAGGTCGACGAAGGACCGCGAGACGAGCACCCCATCCTTGAAGCGCAGCGTCACGTCGCGCTCGGCGTAGGGGGCCACGAGCAGGATCCCCGAGACGTACTGGCTCGAGCGGCGGGCGTCGATCTCCGTCTCGCCGCCGGGAATCCCGCCGCCCGCGAGCCGCAGGGGAGGGCAGCCCTCGCGCCCGAGCACCTCGACGCCGGCGCCGAGGGCGCGCAGCGCGACCACCTCCTCCAGGATGGGCCGCTCGCGCATCCGGGGGGCTCCGTCCAGGACGACCGGGCCGTCGGCCAGGCAGGCCGCGGCGGTCAGGAAGCGGGCGGTGGTTCCGGACATGCGGACGTCGAGCGGGGATTCCGGAGCGGTCAGGCGCCCGCCGGTTCCGTGGACCCGCCAGCCCTCGGGCTCGGTGCGGATCGAGACCCCCAGGGCCCGGAGCCCCTCGCGCATGGCCGCGGTGTCGTCGGACTCGGTGGCACCCCGCAGCAGGCTCTCGCCGCTCGCGAGGGCGGCGACGAGCAGGGCGCGGTTGGTCTGGCTCCGCGAGCCCGGCACCCGGACCTTGGCGGACAGGGGGCCGCGGGTGCGGATCGGCAGGGGGTCGGGGAGCCCTTCGTGGGGAGATTGGGGCGCCATGGGCGAGGACCCTAGCATCGCCGCCCGGGGGCCCGCGCGCCGGCGGCCGCGGCCGCCGGCCTCGGCTCGGGGCGCCGACCCCGAAGTCGCGCCACCGACCCCTGGGCCGGTGGCGCCCCGCGGGTCGCGTTGACACCGTGGGGCGCCTCCGCGAATTTCTCCGGCCGACACGACGCCACCGGCGCGTCGATCCGCCGGCGGGCGTGCCCTCGATGCTCGCTCGCTCCGAGCTCCGCGAAATCGTTGGGTTTCTGGATCCTTGGGCTCCCGGCGCTTCCACCCGCATCCCGGGCCCGGAGGCATGCCGGCCAACGGGCCTTCGGGCCGCCCCTGAGCGAGCGGGCCGAACGGCGATGGATCGGCGTGTCCGGCCGCGAGGAGACCCCATGTCCAAGGTGCTCGTCAGCGATTCCCTCGCCGATGCCGGCCTCGAGATCCTCGAGGCGGCCGGCGGCATCGAGGTGGTCAACAAGCCGGGCCTGTCTCCCGAGGAGCTGATCGAGGAGATCCGCGACGTCGAGGGCCTGGTCATCCGCAGCGGCACCACCGTGACCGCCGAGGTCATCGCGGCGGCCGAGAAGCTCCGCGTGGTGGGCCGGGCCGGGATCGGCGTCGACAACGTCGACGTTCCGGCCGCGACCAGCCGCGGCATCGTGGTGGTCAACACGCCCGAGGGCAACAACGTCACGACGGCCGAGCACGCGATCGCGCTCCTGGTCTCGCTGGCGCGCCACATTCCCCACGCCACGGCCTCGATGAAGGCGGGCAAGTGGGAGAAGAAGAAGTTCCAGGGCATGGAGCTCTTCAACCGCACCCTCGGCGTGATCGGCCTCGGCAACATCGGACGCATCGCGGCCCTGCGCGGCCGGGGCCTCGGCATGCGGGTGCTGGCCGCCGACCCCTACACGTCGGCCGACACCGCCCAGCGCCTCGACGTCGAGCTGGTGAGCCTCGACGAGCTGCTCGAGCGCGCCGACGCCGTGACCGTCCACGTCCCGCGCACCAAGGAGACGACGGGGCTCCTCGGCAGCGAGGCCTTCGCGAAGATGCGCGACGGCGTGCTCGTGGTGAACGCGGCCCGGGGCGGCATCGTCGACGAAGAGGCGCTGCTCCGCGCCCTCGACGCGGGCAAGGTGGGAGGCGCGGCGCTCGACGTGTTCGTCGAGGAGCCGCCGCCGGCCGACCATCCCCTGGTGGCCCACCCCCGCGTGATCTGCACGCCGCACCTCGGGGCCTCGACGGAGCAGGCGCAGATCAACGTCTCGATCGCCGTGGCCGAGCAGGTTCGCGACTACCTGGTCGATGGCATCGTGCGCAACGCGGTGAACGTCCCGTCGGTTTCGCCCGAGCTGCTCGAGCAGATCCGCCCCTATTTGACCCTGGGCGAGAAGCTCGGGCGCTTCCAGGGGCAGCTCTGCACGGGCGCCGTGGAGGAGATCGAGATCGAGTATGCCGGCGACGTTTCGAGCCTGCGAGTGGCTCCGATCACGGTGGCCGTGCTCAAGGGCTTCCTCGAGTCGATCACCGACTCGGTGAACATGGTCAACGCCAGCGTGATCGCCCAGGAGCGCGGCATCAAGGTGATCGAGTCGAAGTCGAGCCAGCCCTACGACTTCGCCAGCACCATCACGACCAAGGTCCGAGGCTGCGACGGCGGCACCCGCCTGATCGCCGGTGCGCTCTTCCACGGGGAGCAGCCGCGCATCGTCCGGGTCGACGACTTCATGCTCGAGGCGATCCCGGAAGGCCCGACGATCCTGCTCCGGAACCACGACCGGCCCGGTGTGGTCGGTGTGGTCGGTCGGCTGCTCGGGGAGTCGGGCATCAACATCTCGCGCATGCAGCTCGCCCTGGTTCGCGAAAGAGGAGAGGCGGCGATGCTCGTCAACGTGGAGCCCCTGCCCGATGAGAAGACGATGGACGCCCTGCGCGGCGTCGACAACATGATCGACGCCAAGCTCGTGGATCTCGGATCATGACGGCCCTCGTCGCGGTCGGCGCCCAGTGGGGCGACGAAGGCAAGGGCAAGATCGTCGACTGGCTGGCGCTCTCGGCCGAGCTGGTGGTCCGCTACCAGGGCGGCAACAACGCCGGACACACGCTGATCGTGGACGGCGAGAAGACGGTCCTCCACCTGATTCCCTCGGGCATCCTGCAGCCGGGCACGACGAACGTGATCGGCCCGGGCGTCGTGGTGGATCCCCGCGTCCTGGTCGAGGAGATCGAGAAGGTCGAGGCCCGCGGCGTCCTGAAGGATCCGTCCACGATCCGGGTCTCGGGCCGCGCCCACGTGATCTGCCAGTGGCACATCGATCTCGACAAGGCCCGCGACGAGGCCCGCCAGGAGGCGGCGATCGGGACGACCGGACGCGGCATCGGCCCGACCTACGAGGACAAGGTGGCGCGCCGGGGCATCCGGGT
>JASJCN010000356.1 GCA_030065975.1 Myxococcota bacterium | reverse complement strand
GCCCTCGGCCGACGGATGCAGCTCGATACGGACGCTCTTCCCGACGCGCTGGCCCGGGAGCTGCTGTGTGCCGAAGCGCTCGGCGCCTTCGGAAGCGCGACGGACGAGCCGCGAGGGCGTGCGGCCCGCGCCCCGGCCACGGCCCGGACGACGGGGCTCTCGGCACGGCTTCGGGCTGCGATCGAGCGATGATGCAGCTGGCCCCTCCCGCCTGACGACCGGGAGGGGCCTTCCTCACGCTGTGACGGCTCCAGGTGGTGGGCTTGCGGGAATCAGCCCGTTCGCAGATCGACTCCCGTATCCACGAAGACCCGCTGGAAGTAGTCCGCGTCGCTCTCGAAGCGACCGAGGCCGACCCAGTCCTCGTCGCTCAGTGAGGAGCGCCAACCGAGGAAGGGGTGGGCGTCGGGGCCCACCGGGAAGCGGAGCCGCGGGTCGTCGCTCTCGATGACGTGGCGGATCATCTCGCCGACGAGGGCCGGCGAGGCCTCGGGCTTCTCGGGGTTGTGGAAGAAGGCGTGGATCCGCCGGCCGTGGGGATAGATCGTCTCCGAGTCGAACTGCGGCAGGTGGGTGGTGGCCATCGGCGTATCGATGATCCCGGGCTCCACCAGCGCGACCTTCACTCCGTGGCCGCTCACCTCCTGGGCCAGCGCCTCGGTGAAGCCCTCGAGCGCGAACTTCGACGCGTTGTAGGCGCTCGTCGACCCGAAGGCGATGCGACCGGCGATCGAGGTGACGTTGACGATGCAGCCCGCGCGCCGCTCGCGCATGGCGGGAAGGACCTCCTTCACGCAGCGCACGGCGCCCAGGTAGTTCGTCTCTATCACACGTCGGAACTGGTCGAGACTCTCGTCCTCCACCGCGTTGATGCTGTAGATCCCCGCGTTGTTCACGAGCACGTCGATCGACGCTCCCTGCTCCTGGAACACGCTCGAGACCGACGCGTCGTCGTCCACGTCCATCGGCAGCACGGTGACCGGCAGCTTCTCCTCGGTCGTGACCTTGCCGAGATCGCTCGCGCCCGGATTGCGCATGGTGGCGATCACCTCGTGGCCTGCGCGCGCCAGGAGGAGCGTGGCTTCGTAGCCGATCCCCTTGCTCGTTCCGGTGATCAGGATCCTGGCCATGGCGTCTCCTCGTGCGCAGGGGCGCGTTTCGCGGCCACTATGGCATAGGGCGAGTCCCCAGCCGGTTCATTCCGCCCCAGAACGCCTCACTCCGCCCGCGGGGATCCCGCCTTCAAACAACCATCAACTCCCGCTCAAGCTGGGTGGCGCGCCGGGAGGGATGCTGCTCCTCGTCCCGAACCGAGGAGAAATCCCATGACCCGCCGATCCCTCGCCACCCTGATCGCCTGTCTCGCTCTCCTGATCCCGCTCACCGCCTGCGAGCTCGACGAGCCGAACGGCAGCGACCTCGCCCGCTCGGGCCCCGACCGGGACGGCGACGGCATCCCCGACGCCACCGACGTCTGCCCCCGCGTGGCCGACCCCGCCCAGCGCGACTCCGACCGCGACGGCCGGGGCGACGCCTGCTCCTGCGGCGACCTCGACGCCAACGGCGTCGTCGACTGGTCGGACCTGGCGCTCTCCGCGAACTGCGCCGAGGGCGGCATGGCGTGCCCGGGGCTCTGCGACGCGACGGCCGACGGCGCGTGCGACTCGGCGGACACGTTGCAGATCGGCGCCTATCTGCTGGGCGATGCCGAGCTCGAGGCGCTCGCCTGCGACGCGACCCAGGACCTGATCGACCCGGCCGTGGCATCCGGCCTGATCGTCGTCGACCCGGGAGAGGAGTCGTTCGACCCGCAGACGCGGGAGACGGACGCCATCTACATGGCGCGCGAGATGGTCCGCGACGACGAGCTGCTGATCGCGATCGACGCGGGGAGCCGACAGGGCGCCTCGAACTGCGTGCAGTTCGGCTGCGGCAGCATCAAGGTCTCGAACGGCGTGGACGGCACCGCCGAGTACCCCTTCGGCCCCTTCACCCAGCACGACTGGCACCCGGCCATCGGCCCGGCCCTGCTCTCGAGCACGCTCACCTCCGGCAACTTCCGTGTCGTCGAGATCGAGCCCGCCGAGTCGCTGGTCGACGGCGTCTTCTCCGCGCTCTACGTGCGAAACACGGGCGAGCACATGGCCGCCGACCATCACTTCGTCCACGACGCGACGGAGGCCGAGCTCAGCGACCTGCAGCAGCACTACCGCTTCACCAGCCTGCGCCCGTACATGACGCCGGGCGGCCTGCGCTTCGCGGCCTCGATGATCGACGACGACAAGAACTGGTCGTGGCGCTTCGGCTACTCCCTCTCGGAGCTCGAGGACGAGATGGAGGCACTCGGCCACCGCTTCATCGACATCGAGCGCTACGTGGTCGGCGGCCAGGAGCAGTGGGCCGGCGTGGCCATCGCCAACACCGGGAACGACGAGCGCACTAGCGAGGTGCGCCGCTTCGCGACGCCCGACGCCGCGCGGCTTTGGCACGCGTCCTGGCCCGAGAGCCGCTTCGTCGACATCGAGCGCGACGGCACCGAGATCGTGGCGATCCTGAGCTCGGCGGCGCCCGGCGAGCCCGCCGTCGAGAACGTCCGCGACTCGTGGATCCACTTCGACGTCTCGCAGGGCGACGTCGGCCACCTGGTGCGCCGCCATGGCGGCCGCGTGATCGACATCGATCCGCTCGGCGGCGGCCGCTACGACGTCCTTCTCGTCGACAACGGCACCCTCAAGACGGGCACTCCCAAGCCCGGCTACGGCGTCTTCGACGACCTCATCATCGACAAGATGAAGCGCTACGGCCTGCCCGGCGCGACCTTCGCCCTCTCGGCCAACGGCAACCTCGTGTACGCCCGCGGCTACGGCTACGCCGACATCGGCAAGAACCAGCTCGCGACGCCCGACACGCTGATCCGCATCGGCAGCATCTCCAAGGCCGTGACCGCCGTCGCCGTCATGCGCCTGCTCGAGAACGGCGCCGTGATCCCCGGGAGCGGTGGCTCGGGCTGGGTGACGACCGACCCGTCGACGGGCGGGGGCGGCACCCCGGTGACCCTGCAGACCCTGATCTTCCGCGACGTGATCTGCCCGCACTTCGGCCGCCAGTGCCCGAACCTGACGAGCATCACGCTGGAAGACCTGCTGCGACACGAAGGCGGCTGGTACGAGCAGCAGGCGCTCTACCCGGGCGACGACTTCGACAACTGGCTTCCGCTCAACATGACCGAGACCGTCGCCCAGGGCCTTGGCATGGAGCACACGCCCCGCTGCAAGCAGGTGCTCGAGCACTTCCTGCCGCGCCCGCTCGATGTCCAGCCCGGCACCAAGTACTACTACTCGGGCCTTGGCATCTGCGCCGCCGCCGTTGCCGTCGAGATCCTCTCGGGCCAGACGATCCGCCAGTTCGTCGAGGACGAGGTGGCCGGCCCCCTCGAGCTGAACGACGGCAAGACGCGCTTCGCCTACTCGCCGGATCGCTACGCCGACAAGGTCTCGCTCGAGGCGCGGCACTACGACCCGTTCGGCCAGCCCAAGGTCACTCCCAAGGTGATCGAGTGGGCCGAGGACTTCAACGCCGACGGCTGGCCCCTCTTCGGCGACCAGCGCGTGCCCGCGGCCTACGGCGGAACGCCCCAGTACTCGATCGTCCCGGCCGGCGGCTGGTCGGCCTCGGCCGTGGCCATGCTGCGCATCGCGACCGCGCTCCAGCACGACCGACACCCGTACGTGCTCTCCTACGCCAGCACCTCGCTCTTCCCGACGCCGGGCGTGCCGAAGCCGAACGGTGGCAACCGCGGGCTCGGCTGGGACATCGCCGGCACGGACGGCATCGCACACGGCGGAAGCGTGGCGGGCGGCTCGGCCTACCTGCGCATCGGCGGGAGCGACGTCGACGGCATCTCCTGGGTGGTGCTCTTCAACGGACAGCCGTATCCGGACATGGGCGGAATCACCAACCTCGTCAAGGCGCGGAAGGACCTGATCCTCTCGCACACCTGGGACCTGTTTCCGCAGTACGGCTTCGAAGAGCCGGACGTGACGCCGCTCCCGGACGGGCCGGGCGATTTCGAGCTCGAGGGGCGGGACGACCCGTTCGCGGGGATCCAGGGTGTGCTGGGAGGAAGCGGGGCGAAGCTCGCGCTGCCCTAGGTCGACGTGGCCCGGTAGCTGCGAGACCGCGTTCCCATGTGAGCTAGGCCGGGGGCCGGATCCGGCCGACGAGATGTCGGGCAGCCGACTCTCGCCTCCGTCACGTGTCGATCGCCGCGGCGTGACACATCGCGGAAGCTCGCACCACCCTTACGTAGGGCGACGCAGACGTGGAGGACGCGATGACCGCTCCTGCCCGGCTCGCCCCCGTTGCGCCGCGTGGCGCGAGAGCCCTCGCCCTCTTGCCTCTCGCGCTGGTCGTCATCTCGACCATCGCGGCCAACGCGGTTCCGGTTGCCGTGACGTCGGTCAGCTGCTCGGCGACGTCATCCGGGGACGACTCCAAGGTGTTCGGGCCGCTGCCGGTTGGGCTCTTCACAGCCTGCGATCGGGCCAGCATCGGCCGCCAGGCCAGCTCGGACGTCCAGACGGACCTCGGGCCCGGCCTCCCCAGGGCGGGTGCCGTGATTGCTTCCGCCAACGCGTCGAGCTCGTCCTTCCTGCAGGCCGCGTCGGCATCGTCCGGCGGGACCGTCTCCTACTACTTCGAGGTCGTCGAGGAGATCCCGCCTCCCTTCGCGCCCGTGACGTTCCCCATCTACTTCGAAGCGAGGGGCGAGGGAACCCTCTCCGGTGGCAGCGACCCGGACACTTTCGGCTCGGCAACGGCATCGTTCACGGTCCAGGCGGGCCTGCCCGAGGCCGGAATCTCCTTCGGTCTGCGGAACGTGGACAGCAGCGAGACCTCGTTCGACTCGTTCGATGACAATACGGTGGTCGACCTGGCGCCGAACTCGGCCTCGAATCCCTTCTACACGGTCGAGCTGTTCGCGGGCTGCCAAGCCGACGCATCCGGCT
>JASJCN010000050.1 GCA_030065975.1 Myxococcota bacterium | reverse complement strand
GGGTCGAGGCCGGCTCCCTCGCCGAGCTCGGCCAGCGCGTCGGGAAGCCGCTCGCGCGCGAAGCGCAGGAGCAGGTGCTGATCGATGGCCCCCTGCTGCATGGCGGCGCGGAAGGCCGGCAGGTTGGGCACGTTCACCACGGCGAGGTTCGTCTCGTAGCCCTGATCGATCAGCGGGAAGCGCTGGCCGAAGAGCGGCTGGTCGGCGCTCAGCACCACGGCACCGCGATCGGCCAGCCGGGTGCGGATCTCGCGCAGGTCGTTCTCCGCGCGCCGGCGTTGCACGGCCTCGTAGGCGTCGCCGCCCGAGCCGTGAGCCCAGACGACGATGCGCCGCGCCGTGGCGGCCCGCGGAACCTGCAAGACCACGCGCATGGGCTCGGCGACCGGGACCGGATCGACCAGGCTCCCGTCGGCGGCGAAGGCGATCCAGCCGTCGGAGCGTCCGGTGTCCGAGAGGATGCCGAGGCCCGGGCTCTGGTAGGGGCGACCGGCGGGGTCCTGGAACGAGAGCGTCGTGAGCGTCGCCTGGAACACCCGCGTCGGGCCGCCCGCGATGTCGACGACGTTGGGCGGAGCCCCGGACACGTCGTTCAGGAAGGTGCGCTCCTCGCCGCCGCCTTCGAACTCCACGATCTCGACCGTCGTCGGCAGGCCCGAGGGCGTGGTGCCCTGCTCGTAGCGAAGGCCGCTCACCTCGCGAAAGGGCTCGCGCTCCTCGAGGATCGTCGGGTCCGCGGCCACCGCGGCATCCGCCGCCGCGCGCAGCGCCGCGAGCTCCGAGAGCGGGTCCTGGACGCGAAACACCGTGCCCACCCCGGCCCGGAGCCCGAGCCACGAAGGCAACGCCGCGGGGGGCTCCCAGCCGGGCGCCCGGGCGACGAAGCGGCGCAGGACCACGCAGGCGTAGCGCTCCCCCGAGCGCAGGGGCACGCGCTCGTCGGGGGTGATCACGAGCAGCCGGTCGCGCAGGTAGGGATCGCCGCGCGCGTCGGCGAGGAAGCGCACCCGCACGGGAACCCGGTGGCTCGAGTCGAGGGACAGCAGCTGCACCGCATCTCCCGGGCCGCTCGCGTAGGAGCCGTCGAGGCCCGGGTCCCGGTCCACCCCGAAGTAGATCGGCGTCATCGCGGAGAATCCGCGCACGCTCTCGGCGACCTGTCGCGTCCAGCCGCCCATGAACAGCTGGCCGATCGCCGAGCCCGCGACGGGAAAGCCGTCGAGGACGACGAAGCCCTGGGCGTTCACCAGCTCGTCGGAGGGGAAGGGGCGGTCGAGCAGGTGGCCGCTGCGGTCGGCCGCCACGACGGCGACCGCGCGATCGGGGAGCCGACACGTCGGCGGAAACCACGCGAGGGAGGGAAGCAGCAGGAGGATCAGCAGCGCGAGCCCGCGCCGCCGGGGTGCCGGAGCGGCCATCGCGACAGGCTAGCGCGTCCGCGGGCTGGGCCGGGCCGGGCCGCCGGGAGGCAACCGCAGCCAGCGGCCGCGGCCTAGCAGCAGGAGTCGGACGCGGCCGTGTCCCCGTGGATCTCGCTGGCCATCGTGCCCGCGCACTCGAAGCGCCCGTAGTGCGTCTCGCGGTCGCCGTACACCTCGAACCAGGCACCGAGCCGGGTCTTCGTCAGCATGTCGGCGGTGTTGCCGCACACGCGCTCGGGACGCCCCCGCTCGAAGGCGTGATGGTCGTCGAGCCGGAAGAGCGCCTCGTGATGGGGGATGCCGCCCTTGTAGACCGCCACCTCGCCGTAGTCCTCGCAGCGGGGCTCGAGCGCGGGCAGCTTGAAGAGCCGGTACGTCACCGAGAAGAAGCGGGCCGCTCCGATCTTCTCGCGAACCCCCGCGCTCTCGATCGCGATGGGCTGGACCTCCACCACGCGCGGGTCGAGGAAGCCCGTCGCCCGCGCGAGGTCTTCCATGTCGTGGCGGTAGAGCGCTCCGCCCAGGCACTCGCCCACCAGCTCGGGGTCGCGCATCGCGCTCTCGTCGAGACGTCGGTCGACGACGACGTCGCTCAGGTAGAACTCGCCGCCCGGCGCCAGCATCTCGTAGGCCTGGGCCAGCACGAGATCCTTGCGCGGGCTCAGGTTGACCACGCAGTTGGACACGCAGGCGTCGATGCTTCCCGGCGCGAGGCCGAGCGAGGTCAGGTCCTCGATGTAGCCGTGGTGGAACTCGACGTTCGGCTCCGAGAGGCCCGCCTCGGCGGCGTGCCAGGCCACGTGGCGACGGCCCACCTCGAGCTGGGCGGGCGTCATGTCCACGCCGTGGACGCGTCCCTTAGGGCCGACCAGCTGGGCGAGCAGGAAGACGTCGCGGCCGGTGCCGCAGCCGAGGTCGAGGACGGTGCGACCTTCGAGGCCCTCGGGCAGCGGGAAGCCGCAGCCGTAGAAGCGCTCCTGCACCTCCGGATGCACGCGCGCGAGGAGCCCCTGCAGCCAGGGGGGAGGCGCCACGGCGCAGCAGGCGCTGGTCTTCAGGTCGGCGGAGCTCTGCAGCACCTCGCCGTAGTAGTTCTCGACCCAGGAGCGGACCTCCCGGTCGTCTTCGTGCGGGCTCGCGGAGTCGTCTTCGGTCATGGATCCTCCCACGGGCGCGGGCCGCCCATCTCTCGGATGGGATGCCTCGACGCGCCCCCGGTTCCGCTCGATCTCGAGCTCGAAGGAGCAATCCATGGCGAAGGGCCGCCCCGGCCGCATCGTGGTCGACGACGTCGGCCGACTGCCGTTCTTCTCCCACGCCAGCGTCGTGGGGGACCTGATCTTCGTCTCCGGCACCCTCGGCACCCTGGGCAAGGGCTTCGAGCTCGCCCCGGGCGGGATGGGTCCGGAGACGCGCCAGACCCTGCGCAACATCGCCCGGATCCTGGAGGGGGCCGGCGCCTCCCTGGCCGACGTGGTGAAGGTCAGCGTGTACGTGACCGACATGGGCGAGTTCCAGGCGATGAACGAGGCCTACGCGGAGTTCTTTCCGCCCGACGAGGGCCCGCCCGCGCGCATCACCATGGAGGTGTCCGGCCTGGCCCTCGGGGCCGCGGTCGAGATCGAGTGCATTGCAGCCCGGCCCTGAGCCGGCCCCGTAGAGCCGAGACCCCTCGGGGGTCCTGAACAGGGCGGCCCCAGGCGGGCGCAGCCCGGGAGAGCACGAATGAAGAGTGGGTTCGCGATCCTGTTGCTGGGCCTCGCCCTCGGTTGCGGAGGGGGCGAGACGACGGCCTGCACCGAAGCGGACGTGAAGGCTCGGAGCGAGCAGATCTCGAGCGCGATGATCGAGTTCGCCCAGTCCGACCCCCAGCGCCTCGAGGAGATCGCCGAGCGCATGCGCGAGATCGGCGAGCGCTACGCCGAGACCAACGACCCCGAGGACGCCTGCCGCGCCTACACCGCGGTGCTCGAGGAGCTTGGGCTCTAACGCCAAGCCCCTGCTATCGTTTTCCGTTCACCGGCCAGGGCGCGGCCAGAGCGGCCAGCACGCCCTCCCCCGCCCCCGGGATCTCGCCGCTGGAGCGCGAGCCCCGAGGACCACCCCCGCGCGACGCGCGAGCGCCGCGGGCGCGCTGGCCACCCGGAGAACGGACGATGAGCGAGAGCGGCGACCCCGACAGCCGAGAGTCGGCCCAGCCGGCAGGCGTCGACCCTGCCGAGGGCTCTGCGCTGTCTCGCGCCGGGCTGCCGGACTCCCTCGCCCACGCCATGGAGCGCCGGGGCTTCGAGAGCCTGACGTCGGTGCAGAGCGCCGTCTGGAACGCCGTCTGGGGCACCGGCTGGGGCTCCGGCCGGGAGTCGCCGTCCGAAGGGCGCGACCTGCGCATCTCCTCCCAGACGGGCTCGGGCAAGACCGTGGCGATCGGCCTCGCCCTGGCCCGACATCTCGAGAGCGGCCGTGCACCGGGCGCCCGCCGGCCGAGCGTCCTGGTGCTCGTGCCCACCCGCGAGCTCGCCATGCAGGTTCGCGACGAGCTGCGCTGGCTCTTCGCCGAGCTGCGCGACACCGGGATCGAGGTCGTGATGGGCGGTACGTCGATCGGCGCCGAGCGCCGCGCCCTCTCCCGCAGCCCGCGCATCGTGGTGGGAACGCCGGGGCGAACCCTCGACCACCTGAAGGCCGGTGCGCTGTCGCTCGAAGACGTCGTCCACGTCGTGCTCGACGAGTCCGACCGCATGCTCGACCTCGGCTTTCGCGAGGACCTCGAGGCCATCCTCGAACGCCTCCCCGCCGAGCGACGCACCCATCTCGTCTCGGCCACGTTCCCCGAGGACGTGCGCCAGCTGGCCGACCGCTTCCAGCGCGACGCCCTGCACGTCGAGGGCACGCGGCTCGGCGTGGCGAACGCCGACATCCAGCACGACGCCCACGTCGTGGCGCCGCGCCAGGTCTACGCCGCGCTGGTCAACCTGCTGCTGCTCCACGCCGGCGCGCGCTGCCTGATCTTCGTCGAGCGCCGGGTCGATGCGAGCTCGCTCGCAGAGAAGCTCTCGGGCGACGGCTTCCCGGTCCAGCCCTTCAGCGGAGAGCTGCCCCAGGCCCAGCGCACGCGGACCCTGGCCGCCTTCCGCGACGGCACGATCCGCACCCTCGTCTCCACCGACGTGGCGGCGCGAGGCATCGACGTGCCGGACATCGAGCTCGTGATCCACGTGGATCCGCCCGGCGATGCCGAGAGCTACACGCATCGCAGTGGTCGCACCGGGCGGGCCGGCCGCGCCGGGCGCAGCGTGCTCCTGGTCCCGCCGCGCGCGCGTCGGCACGTGGAGCGCCTGCTGCGCACAGCCCGCATCGACGCGGCCTTTAGCCCGGCTCCCAGCGCCGCCAAGGTCCGCAAGCTGCTCCGCAAGCGCTTCCGTCAGGAGATCCACCAACGCCTGGGCGAGGAGCAGGGCCCGAGCCAGACGCAGATCGACTACGCCAAGCAGCTGCTCGACGGCCGCGACGCCTCGACCGTCGTGGCGACGCTGCTCGACCTCGCCCAGCCGGTTCCCCCCCGCGAGCCGATGGAGGTCGAGTCCCGCGACCTCGAGCCCACCCGGCCCACCCGGCGCGCGCCGCGCGGGCCTGCGACGGGCTTCGTGCGCTTCCGCATCAACTGGGGCGAGTCGAACGGCGCGGCCATCAACCGCATCCTGGGCCACGTCTGCCGCCGCGGGCAGCTCCGCGGCCATCAGGTGGGCTCGATCGAGATCGGCCCCGAAGCCTCGAGCTTCGACGTGGACGCGAGCGTGGCCGATCGCTTCGAGAAGCTCGTGCGGAGGCCCGACGCCCGCGATCCGCACCTGCGCATCGTTCGCGATACCTCCGCCGGCCCTGGCTCGGAGCGGCACCGGTTCCGCCTGGAGCCCCGGCCGGGTCCCCGTTCGGGCCCCCGTCCGGGGACGAGCCCGGGCGCGTCCACGCGAAGCGGCCTCGAGCTCGGCCCTCCGAAGGCGAAGAAGGCACGAGGCGGGCCCAAGCTCCACCCCCGGCCGCACCCCAAGGGCCGCCCGAAGGGCTAGCCCTCAGGCCCCGGGCACGGCCTTCGCGAGCCGGCCGGGGAGCTCGTCGACCCGCTCGCAGCCGACCTGCTCCATCACCTGGCGCAGCTCGGTCTCGAGCAGGGCCACGGTGTGCCGCCCGCCCGCGTCTCCCAGGGCGGCGACGCCGTACATGAACGAGCGCCCCATGAAGGTGAAGCGGGCGCCGCTGGCCAGCGCTCGCGCCACGTCGGGGCCGGAGCGGATGCCGCTGTCCATCATCACCTCGAGCTTGTCGCCGTGACTGCGCGCGATCCGCGTGAGCGGCTTGATCGCCGACTCGCCCGCGTCGAGCTGACGCCCGCCGTGATTCGACACGATCACCCCGTCGAGCCCCAGGGCCACGGCCCGCTCGGCGTCCGCCTCGCTGGCGACGCCCTTCAGCACGAGCTTGCCCTTCCAGCGATCGCGAATGGGTCCGACCTTGGCGTCGTCGAGGCGCCCCGAGAAGGTCTGGTCCATGAACAGGCCGAGCTGCGCGAGGTCGAGGCCCTTCGGCAGGTACGGCTCCATGTTGGCGAAGCCCGGCGCGCCGGCCAGCAGCGTGCGCAGCGCCCACTCGGGCCGCATCGCGATCTGCGCGAAGTTGCGGAGCGTCAACTTCGGAGGCATCGCGAGCCCGTTGCGGATGTCGCGGGGACGATGTCCGAAGGTCGGGACGTCGCACAGGATCACGAGGACGGGACAGCCCGCGGCCTCGGCCCGCTTCAGCAGATCGTCGCGCAGGGCGTCCTCGGTCGGGTGGTAGAGCTGGAACCAAGCGCTGCCCTCGGTGATCTCGGAGATCGTCTCGATGCTCGCCGTCGAGACCGTGCTCAGCACGAAGGGGAGCCGGCTCTCGAAGGCCGCTTTGGCCAGGATCTCCGGGGCCTTGGGCCAGACCAGCCCCTGGAGGCCAACCGGCGCCACGCCGAAGGGCGCCCCGTACTCGATGCCCAGGATCGAGGTCGAGAGGTCCACGCCGGCGTGGTCGCGCAGGTAGCGCGGCTCGAGCTCGACCTCGCGCAGATCCCGGGTGTTGCGTTCGAGGTTGACGTCCTCGTTGCAGCCTCCGTCCAGGTACTCGAAGGCGAAGCGCGGGATGCGCCGGGCCGCGCGGGCCCGGAGGTCGGCGACGCTCGGCCACCGCGAGTCGAAGCTCCTGCTCATGAGCCGACCTAGGACGCCCGGGCCATCTCGGTGTACCGCGCCAGGAGCTCCGAGACTCCCTCCGGGATCGGGAGGTCGCGCGGGTTGTAGCGCGGGCTCCAGGTGCGCAGGTAGTTGCGCAGCGCGGTCCGGGCCGCAGGGTCCAGCGGCGCGCGCGGGAGCGGGCGCCCCAACGCCTGCTGCATGCAACGTGCAAAGCGCCGGATGTAGGAGAGGTAGTGCCACTGGGACCAGGTGCCGACGGCGACGCGGTAGGCGTAGCTCCCCACGAGATGATCGTAGACGTCGAAGGCCACGGTCCGGTGCTCGATCTCCTCGGCCATGTGCCAGGACCAGATCTCGCCGCCGGGGATCTCCTCGAAGCCGTCGTGCTCGGCGCTCGCCAGCGCAAAGGCACAGGTCATCGCCTCGAAGCCCTCCGCGTAGGCGACGTTGAAGCGCAGGCTCTTCCCTCTCGTGAAGCGCTGGTAGTCGTCTTCGAGAGCCGCCTCGATCGCCTGGAGCTCGGCCGCGACCGGGCCGCCGAAGTGGTCGCGGATCCGTGCGTTCAGGTTGGCGTGGTTGCGGTAGTGGTGGCCTTCCTGCTGGGAGAAGCGCCGCACGTCCTCGGCCAGGGCTTCGTCCTCGATCCGCTTCAGCGCCACCTTCATGGTGCGGATCAGATAGGGCTCGAGGTAGGGCATCGTCATCGAGAGCCCGAGCGTCCCGAGGAGCTTCGGCAGCTGCGCGTCGGGCACGTCGAGATCGATGGGCAGATCCTCGAAGGAGAAGCGGATCTTGCGCACCGTGATGTCGGACATGGGCTCACCTCGCGACCCGGCCCCGTCAACCCCTTCCGAGAGGCTCCTCGTCGCGAGACGGCTCGGCGAGGTGGCTCTCGATCGCGGCGGCGAGCCCGTCCGGGCTGAAGCCGAAGGGGCCGATGCCGGGATTGTAGACGACCCGGCCGTCCCGTCCGATCAGGTAGATGCGCGTGGGCTTCCCCGTGTAGGCGCGGCTCACGGCGTCCTCCATGGTGTCCACGTAGAGGGGGACCACCCCGTCGAAGAGGTCGGACTGGCAGCTCGCCGCCACCCGGCGGCGCTGCTCCAGCGTGACCGGGTCTTCGACGTCGAGGCGAGCCGGGTTGCCCGACCACTCGTGCACCACGCGCTGGGTCCGGGAGCGCCCGAGCCACCACTTGTCGGTGGGGTGGGCCTCCTTCACGTAGACGACGATGAACTCGACGCGGTCCTGGTACTGCTCGTGCAGCTCGGTGAGACGCCCGGTCCCACTGCTGAAGGGCGGTCAGGTGTAGCTGCCGAAGACCAGCGCGACGGGGCGCCGGCCGCGAAAGTCCGAGAGCCGCACGACGGCGGTTCCGCTCGGGTCCTGCAGGGTGAAGTCGGGTGCGAGGTCGCCCACCTTGGGGGCCTGAAGGTCGTGCTCGAGCTGCCACTCGAGCTCGTGAGTGCGCCACTCGTTCATGTTGACGACGAGCGCCACCGCGAGGTCCAGCGAGTCCTCGCCCTCGAAGAGCATGAAGCCGCTCACGGCCGCAGCGGCCGCCAGCGCCGCCTGGCGCAAGCGGTGGGCCGGGATGCCGTGATCCCCGCCCCGCCCCACCCGGGTCAGCAGCAGCCCTCCCGCACACAGGCACCCGAGCAGCGACACGATCGAAGGCGCGCCCACGGCGAGGGGCAGCACGATCGCGAGGGAGAGCCCGATGCGGGCCGACGACCCGAGGCGCGGCCCGGGTACCGACGAGGCGACCCCGCGAAGGCCCGTCACGAGGAGATAGCCGGCGAGGGCGAGCTGCAGGGCGGCGAAGAGGCCGTGAGCCCCCATGGCCAGCGCGGTCGGGACGATCGTGGCCGGGTCGACGACGGTCTCGTAGCTCGGGTCCATCGACCCTCCTGCTCTCCCTCTCGGAGTCTTCTAGCCGAGCAGCCCGCCGATCAGCCGGTCGATCAGGGACTGGGGCGCCAGCCGCTTCACGAGCCCGAGGGCCTTGGCGCGGTCCATGGGTACGCGCAGCGGCTTGTGCTTCGAGGTGATCACCTGATGGATCCGCTCGGAGACGGCCTCGGGCGTGAGCTTGCTGGCCTCGGTGTCCGCGGTCATGCGCTCGAGCATCTTGTGGCTCCGCGAGCCGGGCTGCACGCCCTCGACCATCTCGAGATGGGAGCCCGTGGCGCCGCGCTCCATCTTCATGGCCACCGGCTGCATGATCACGACGTCGATGCCATCGCCCTTGACCTCGTGGTAGAGCGCCTCGCTCATGGCCTCGATGGCGAACTTGGCCGACGTGTAGGCGCTCATCATCGGAACGGCGAGGATGCCGCCGAGCGAGCTCATGTTCACGATCGTCCCGCCGCCCTGCTCGCGCATCACGGGGAGCACGGCCTTGCACACGCGCAGCATCCCGAAGACGGCCGTCTGGTAGAGCGCCTCGACCTCCTCGACGGTCTCCTCCTCGACGGTGCCGATGATCATCTTGTTCACGCAGTTGATCACGACGTCGATGCGGCCCTCCCGCTCGAGCAGGGTCTGGATGCACTTCTCGACCGAGCTCGAGTCGGTGGCGTCCATCGCGATCATCGGGAAGGGAAACTCGTCTTCGCGGCCCTCGGGCGCGCGCATGGTGCCGGTGACGCGCAATCCCTTCTCGCTGAGGGTGCGGCCCAGGACCTGACCCAGGCCTCCCGAAGCGCCGGTGATGAGAACGACCATGGCGACCTCCTGTTTCGAGGCCGGATTATACGACCGAATAATCCAGTTGTCCAGATGGCTAAGGCGGCGGCATGACGAATCCCTGGAAGCGATCCTGGCCCGTGGCCCCTGGCGGCACGGCCTGCGCGTCCTCAGGCTGGATCGGACGCCTGCGCGTCCTCGAGGGGCTTCCAGTGGAAGAGCCCGTAGATCATCGTCTGGACGAAGTGGTGGCCCATGGAGCCGCCGGCGGCCTCCATCACCGGCCGCTTGACCACGAACTCGACGACGTGCGCCAGGAGGGTGAGCCAGAAGACGACGCCCCCCGCCGTTGCGACCCAGCCGCTGCCGAGCAACATGGCGGCCGGTGCCCCCAGCCAGATGGCCCATACGCTGTACTTCATGACGTCCTCCGAGAGGCGCGACGCTACCACAGCGGCCCTACGCTCCCGCGCTAGGATCCGCCTGCGCCTGGAATGAGAGGATCGGATGACGACCAACGACGGCCTGCGGCTGCTCGACCCCGCACTCTACGCACAGGGCGGCCCGCCCCACGAGCTGTTCACGGAGCTCCGCAAGCAGCCGGTCTCGAAGTGGGAGATCCAGGACGTCGAGCCCTTCTGGGCAATCACCCGCCACGCCGATCTCCGCGCCATCTCGACCCGGCCGGACCAGTTCCTGAGCGGGCCCGGCATCACCCTCGCCCCGGCGAACCGCCAGGAGATCCCCGGCTTCAGCCAGATGCGGGTGGTGATCAACATGGACCCGCCCGAGCACCGCAAGGTGCGCAAGGTGGCGAGCCCGTGGTTCACGCCCCGGGCACTCGCTCGCATCGACGCCGCGGTGGAGGAGAGCGCCCGGAGCCTCGTCGATGCGCTCGCCGCGAACGCGAGCGGTGAGGCCGACCTCGCGACCGAGGTCGCCATCAAGCATCCCCTGCGTATCCTCGCGACGGCGCTCGGCGTTCCCCGGGAGCAGGAGGCCAAGATCCTGGAGCTGTCCAATCGGCTCTTCGCACCCGACGACGAGGAGATCGGGGGCGGCAACCAGCCCGAGGACTTCGCGCAGCTCGCCCAGGAGTTCCTCGAGCTCTTCCTCCCGATCATCCAGGACCGCCGCGCGCATCCCACGGACGACCTCGCAAGCGTGCTGGCCAACGGGCAGATCGACGGCGGGCCGATGGGCCCGATGGAGACCCTCGGCTACTACCTGATCGTCTTCAACGCCGGGCACGACACCACCAAGAACGCCCTGGCCGGGGGGCTCCGCGCGCTGGTCGAACGACCGGATCAGTTCGAGAAGCTGCGCCGGGATCCCTCGCTCGTTCCGTCGGCCGTGGAGGAGATCCTGCGCTGGACCTCTCCGGTCAACTACATGAAGCGCACCGCATCGCGCGACGTCGAGGTCGCGGGCACGACGATCCCGGAGGGCGACGCCCTGGTGCTCTTCTACGCCTCGGCCAACCGGGACGAGAGCGTCTTCGAGGATCCCTTCACCTTCGACATCGAGCGGAAGCCGAACCCGCACGTGGCCTTCGGCCACGGCGAGCACTTCTGCATGGGTGCCCACTTCGCGCGTCGCTCGATGGCGGCGATCCTGAACGAGCTGGTGCGCCGCGTCGACGCCTGGGAGCTGGCCGGGGATCCCGAGTGGATCCAGGCGAGCTTCGTCGTCGGGCTGAAGCACGTGCCCGTGCGCTACCGGATGGCCGCTTGATCCGCTGGCCGCTTGATCCGCTGGCCGCGTGATCCGATGCGAGCCGCCTGATCCCGTGCAGGCCGACCCCGCTCGCATCCGCGCGGCCTGGGAAGGCCGCATCTCGGGCTGCCAGCTGGGAAAGCCGGTCGAGCTCCTGTCCATGTCGAAGGGCAAGGCGGAGCTCGACGCGTACCTGCGCCAGGCCGACGCCCTTCCCTTGCGGGACTACGTGCCCCTGATCGAGGGGACCCTCGTTTCGCGCTTCGGCGCGGCCTGCTGTCGGGGGCGCCTGGTCCGGGCCGAGCCCGACGACGACATCAACTACACCGTGCTCTCGCTGCTGCTCCTCGAGCAGAAGGGCGCGGCCCTCGAGACGGCCGACGTCGCCCGCGCGTGGCTGCGCCTGCTGCCCGCCGGCGCCACCTTCACCGCCGAACGCGCGGCGTATCGCACCCTCCTGTCGAAGGCGTCGGAGCACTTCGCCTTCGGGGCCGAGCCCGGCTTCGACCTCGGCGAGTGCTCGGACAATCCCTACAACGACTGGATCGGCGCCCAGATCCGCACCGACCTCTACGGCTGGGTGTGCCCGGGGAGACCGACCCTCGCCGCCGACCTCGCACGCCGCGACGCCTCGCTCTCCCATCGCGGCGAAGGGGTCCACGGCGCCGTGTTCGTGGCGGCGCTGGGAGCGGCGATCCCGGCGGCGGCCTCGCTCTCTCTGGCCCTCGACGCCGCCCTCGAGGAGATCCCCGCGAACAGCGAGGCGGCCGCCGCGGTGCAGCGCGGCCGCGAGCTGGCCGGAGCGCCCGACGCCGTCGCGCGACTCCACGAGCACTACGCGGGGCTCTCCCCGGTGCACACCCTGAACAACCTGGCCCTGGTGGTGTGGGCGCTGTGCTCCGCCGGCGACGACTTCGGAGCGGCCATCGGCGAGGCCGTCGCCGCGGGCTGGGACACGGACTGCAACGGCGCGACCGTCGGCGGCCTCTTCGGCCTGCGGGGCATTCCGATCCCGCGCGAGTGGACCGCGCCCTGGGCGGGCCGGGTCGGCCTCGGTCTCGCCGGGACGTCGGAGCTCTCCGTGGACGAGCTGGTCAACCGGACGCTCGCCGTGGCCAGCACCCTGGCCTGAGCGCGCCCTACTGCTCGGAGTAGTAGGGCTCGAGCTTTGCGAGGAGCTCGCCCGCCTTCTCGAGCTGGCTGAGCGTGGGCTCCCGCACGTCGGCGTGGCCGGCCGCCTGGGCGATGTCGTTGCGCAGCGTGCGGATGCGCTGGAAGGTGGGGAACGTCTCGTCGCGGCCGGCGCCGTGCTCGAGCCGTCGGGCCAGGCTGCGGATCGAGCCCTGGATCACGCGCAGGTCGTCGAGCGCCTGGAAGTGGACGCGCCGCTGGCTGCTGCCGGGAGGCGGCGGCCCCGCCCGACGCACGGACTGGCGAACGGTGCCGGCCGCATCGGCCAGCTGCTTGGCGATCTCGGTGACGGCCGCCTGATCCCACTCCTTCGCCTGTGCGGGCGAAGGCAGCGCCCACGAGAGGGCCAGGATGGCGCTCAAGGCGAGAGCGGGTCGGGCGATCGAAGCCATGCGGATCTCCTCCTGGTCGGCCGCCTCGCGCGACCGCGTTCGCCGCAGACGATGGCGCGCCCCGCCGTACGGGACAAGCCGATTCCCAGCAGAACGACCGCCAGTGCGAGGCCCCCCGGCTCGGGCACCGAGATGCCGAGATCCTGTGCCGCGTTGATGTGCGATCCCGGGATCGGGCCGAGCCCGAGCAGGTCCAGGGCGAGATTCGGGCTGTCGGCGTTCCGGATCGGCTGGACGGGCGCCGCGTAGGAGGGAATCACGGCATCGGAGTCGTAGGGGAGGCTGGTATCGGCCGGCGGGAGCGCGGGCGCCAGGCGGCTGCCCGGATTGAGCGCGTACAGGTCGGCGCCCGCGTCGACTCCAGGGCCCCAGACCCAGAAGGGGACGATCCCGCTCACCACCAGCAGGGGCGGCAGGAGCACGTGGTTGAAGAAGCCCTCCTCGCCGGAGTGATCCGCCGTGACGATGAGCGCGGTGTCGCCGGCCAGGCCCGGCGTGCTCGTGACCGCATCGAGGATCTCCCCGAGCCAGCCGTCCACCTGCTCGACGGCGCCCATGTAGGCGCTGTCGAGATCGAGATCCCAATCGTAGGCGTGGCCGGTGGGATCGGGCTCACGGAAGTGCACGAAGCTGTAGTCCCACTGCTGCGTGACCAGCTCGTCGACGAAGGAGCGCGCCATGGCATCCATGTCGTTGTCGATCAGCGTCCGGTCGATCTTGTCGCTGCCGTTGGGATGGGGGGCGCCGTACACGCCCCAGCTGCGTTCGAAGACCGAGAACTTGTCCTTGCTCGAGAACAGGGCCGTCGAGAGCCCGGCGTCGTGGGCCACGTCGAAGACGCTGCTCACGTAGCTTCCCTTGTTCGTGTGCAGGGTGACCGGGTCGTCGGTGTCGGCGTTGTTGTCCCATTCGTGGCCGTCGGGGCCGGCGACGCCGCGCCCGGTCAGCATGGACGCATGGTTGGTGAGGGTGTTCGCGCGGAGCGCATCCGTTCGGGCGTTGCGGGTGGAGGCCCCCTCGCGAGTGAGGCGATCGAAGGCGGGGGCCCGGGTCGCACCCAGGAGGGCCGCCGCGTCGGCGTGGAGTCCGTCGACGCTCACGTGGATCACGTGGCTGACGGCCTGCGCACCCCCGGCCAGGAAGAGCGAGATCGAGAGGACCCATGCGAAGTGCAACGACATCATGAAGTCGTGGCCGACCGAAGGCCGATGTGGCAGCCGCCGTCGGCTGCGAGCCCGGGGCCCGGGCATCGTGCCCCTCAGTGGGGCGCGAAGTCGCAGCCGACCAGATCGAGCATCACCAACCGGCCGTCGTCGTAGGCATGGGGGCAGTGCTCGAGGATCCCGTCGAGCTGATCGAAGAAGTGCGTCACGGTCCGGCCCATGGGGATCCAGGCGGCCACGTTGGCCGGGTCGTGGAGCCATGGGGCCGGGACGCCGGCCGCGTGATCGGCCCAGCTCTTGCGCCGGTAGAGGTGACGGCTGCGGGAGGGACGCACCACTGCGAGCCAGTCGTGGCCTTGCGTGCGGAAGTATCCGACGGCCTCCGCGGCGGTGTCGGTGTGATGCAGACCGGGCGGCGGGCTCGCGCCACCGGGGAGGTCCAGGGACACGACGTCGTTGCGGGCGAGGTCGAACAGATAGGGGTGGTCGACCATCACGAGCAGCCTCGCGCCGGCGGGCGCCGCCTGCTGCAGGCGCGCATGGCGACGGGCCCGTTCGGGATCGCCCATCGCCCGACCCGATCGCTCGAGCGAGCGGTCGAGGGCCGCCACGCGCTCGTCGAGCCGGGTGGTGGGAGGCAGGAGCCAGATCAGCCCGACCAGACAGGCGACGGCGGCCGCGAGCCTCGGATCGCGCAGGTCGGCGCGGCTCCTCACTCCGGACAGCATGGCCGCGGCACGCATCCAGACCCAGAGCGCGGCACCGAGGCTGAACGCCGCCGTGTAGCGAGCGAAGTCGCCCGGGGTGACGTGGGCGAGGAGGAACGCGTGGCCGACCGACGCGAGCGCGCAGCCGAGCGCGAGGGGCCAGAGCCGGGCCGGCTCCGCGCCGTTTCTCAGCCACGGCGCGAGGAGGAGCAGGAGGCCCGGCGCCAGCACGAGGGGAAAGCTCGCAAAGTGGCGAAGCGCGCGCGTGAACGCTGCGCTCGACTCGGCCGCGATCGCGCCCCACTCGGGGTTTCCGTGGCCGGGGATCAGCGGAAAGAGAGGCGTCGCGCCCGAGCGCATCTGCAGCCACGCGTAGCCGCCGAGGGCCACGGCGCCGACGCCCACCGCCACCGCGAGCTCGGCGATCTGCGCGCGTTCGCGGCGCGTTGCGAGACGACGCCCGTGCTCGAGCGCCACCACCAGGGCACAGGCCAGGCCATAGTTCTGTCGCAACGGCACCACCGCGGCGACCATCAAGCCCGTCGCCACGCCGCGCGCGACGGGCGAGAGATCCTCGTCGCGACACCACTCGAGCGTCGCCCAGAGCCCGACGAAGGCCAGGACGCCCGTGAACACGCTGCTCGAATTGAGGGCCATGTCGGGGAAGGCGGCCACCGCGTAGAGGACGATCCCTCCGGCGAGGAGCGAGCCTCCGCGCCCGACCACGGCCGCTGCCACCAGCGCGAGGCCCAGCGCGACGCGGGCCACGCCCTTGTCCAGCAGGTTCAGGTGGGCGAAGGGCGCCACGACCATCAGCCAGGCGTGCAGGAAGCTCTGGCCGCCGTAGCTCGCGAGGCGGCGATAGCTGAAGGGCTCGAGCAGGGTGCCCGTCTCGAGGATCTTCCAGGCGTGGAAGAAGTACGCGCCGTGATCGTCGGGCGCCTGGTAGCGCCGATCGAGCAGCCCGATCGCGAAGGTGATGCCGAGCAGCACCACGCACGCCACGCCGAGCCCGATGCGGACCTCCACACCGGGGGGCTCGCTCCAGTCGACCCTTGGCCGGCGTCGCGGCAGCAGCGCGCCCGCCACGCCCAGGAGGACGAGGACCACGCCCGTCGGCGCGGTGGCGAGGCCCAGCAGACACAGCCAGCCGCCGAGCGCGACGCAGAGCCCGAAGCCCCAGAAGATCTCGAGGCCCATGTGCACCCGCTCGCGAACCGAGAGGGCGGCGGCGAGCAGCCGGCCGAATCCCAGGAACGAGACGAGCAACGCGAGGCCCCAGAGGCCGGATGCCAGGATCTGGAGGAAGCTCACGCGAATCGGAACACCGCCGGGGGAAGGCGTCGCGACGGTAGGCCATCGACGCGGCGGCGTCCCGCCGTTGGCGACGCTCTCGCGGCGGCCCGCCGTTGGCGGGCCTCTGACGGCGACCCTACCCTCCCCGCCTTGTCGCAGCGACCGCGAAGCACATCCCCGGAGTTCGTACGCGGGCGGCGTGAACGACTCGCGCGTGCGGTCCTGGCTCTCGGAATCCTCGCGTCCGGCGTCCTCGGCCTCGCCTGCCGCAGCGAGGCGCCGCTCAGCGTCGTCTGGATCGTGATCGACGCCGCCCGGGCCGACGCGCTGAGCGCCTACGGCAACCCCCTCGCCACGACGCCGCGCATCGACGAGCTGGCGGCCGAGGGCACGCTCTTCGAGCGCGCCTACTCCCAGGCCACCTGGACCCTGCCCTCGACGGCGTCCTTCCTCTCGGGCCGCTACCCGGCCGGCTGGAAGCTCAATCGGGTCGCGGCCGGCCAGACCATCGCCGCGAGCCTGCAGGCGGCGGGCCTGCGGACGGGAGCCTTCTCGGAGAATCCGTACGTCACGCGCCCCCATGGATTCGCCAACGGCTTCGACACCTTTCGCGAGTACTTCCCGACCCGATTGATCCGCCGCTCGCCGCGCCGCTATGCGCGACGCGACAGCGAGCAGACCATCGACGACGCCGTGCGCTGGATCCGCGCCGACACCGAGCAGCCCTTCTTCGCCTACCTGCACCTGCTTCCGCCCCACGCACCGTACGACCCGCCCGAGCCGTTTGAAGGGCACTTCGATCCGGACTACGAGGGGCCCTTCACCGGTCGGCCGGAGGAGCTCCTCGAGGTGAACGAAGGCACCCGCGAGCTCGAGCCGCGGGATCTCGAGCACCTGCGCCTCGCCTACTACGAGAACCTGGCCTTCGCGGATCATCAGGTCGGACGACTCCTCGACGCCCTTGCGGAGTCGGGTCTCGACGATCGCACGCTCGTGATCCTGACCTCGGATCACGGCGAGGCCTTCGGGGAGCACGGCTTCCTGCTGCACAACGTCTCGCTCTACGACGAGGTGATCCGCGTTCCCCTCGTGATCCGCTTCCCCGCGCGCCTGGGCGTCGCACCCGGCCGACACGCCGGAGTCGTCGAGATCCGACAGCTGGCCGCGACGGTCTGCGACGTCCTCGCCGTCGAGGGCTGTCCGCGCCTCTCGACCAGCCTGCTCGACGTGGTGCGCGACGGAGACGAGGCGAGCGGGTTCGCGCTCTCGTTCTCCTCCACGCCCTCGGGCGAGCGCCTCGCGGGCGTGGTCTCGAAGGAGCACAAGCTCGTGGTCGGGGCCGATGGCTCGCGCCAGCTCTTCGACCTGGCCGCCGACCCGGGCGAGACCCGCGACGTCGCAGGCGAGCGGCCCGAGGTGGCCGACCGCCTCGCCGCGCAGCTCGAGTCGGCTTCGGGCGTACGGGTCGAGACCCAGGAGCGGGCGATCGACGAGGAGACACGGGAGCAGCTGCGCGCCCTCGGCTACGCCGAGTAGCGCCGCTCCCTGTGATACGTTCAGCGCGTGCGCCGGCTCGCCGTATCGATCGCTCTCGGAGCGTGTCTCGCCTGCGAGCCGACGGGGCCCTCGGACGAGGCTTCACCCGCGGAGGTCACGTCTCCGGCGAAGGAGGCGGCCGCCCCCACCCCCGGCGCGCCCGTCGAGCCCGACGCCCCGGGCACGACGCTCGACGCGACCCTGGCCGAGCAGCTCTCCCAGCTCGGCTACCTCGATGCCGCACCGACCCGCGCGGAGGGCGGCGACGGCGTGGTGGTGTACGACCGCGAGCGCGCCTACCCGGGCTACGGGCTCTTCACCACACGGAGCCGCTGCCTGGCCGAGCTGATCGACATGGAGGGGGAGCGCGTCCACGCTTGGCAGCAGGACGATTGCCGCTTCTGGTCCAACGCCGAGCTGCAGCCGAACGGCGACCTGCTGCTGACCGGACTCCTTCGCGACGGGCCGGGGAAGAAGCCCCGCCTGACCCTCCTGCGGCTGGACTGGGACGGCGAGGTCCTGCTGCGCGCGCCCATCGGCGCCCATCACGACGCCGAGCAGCTCGCCGACGGGCGGATCCTCACCGTCGCCCAGCAGCCACGGCGCTTCCCCGAGATCTCGAAGACGCTCGTGCTCGACGATTCCATCAGCTGGGTCTCACCCGACGGCGAGGTGCTCCGGGCGATCTCGCTCACCGAGCTGCTGCTGGCCGAGCCGGAGCGCGTGAGCCTGCGTGTACCCGAGCCGACCGCCGGCGTGGGCGGCCTGCGCACCATCGACCTGATCCACGCAAACAGCGTCGAGCGGATCGATCGGCCGGACCTCGCCGCAAAGAGCCCGATCTACGCCCCGGGCAACGTGCTCTTCTGCTCCCAGGCCCAGAGCCTGATCGGCATCGTGTCACCCGAGGGCGAGCTCCTCTGGGTGTGGGGCCAGGGAGAGCTCTCGGGACCGCACCACCCGACCCTGCTGGACGACGGGAACGTCCTCGTCTTCGACAACGGGATCGAGTCCGAGCGATCCCGGGTGCTCGAGGTCGACCCGCGCAACGACACGATCGTCTGGAGCTACCAGGCGCCGGAGCCCCGCGACTTCTTCACGCGCAGCCGCGGCTCGGTGCAACGCCTCTCCAATGGCAACACCCTGATCGCCAACTCCGACCACGGCATCGCCTTCGAAGTCACTCCGGACGGCGACGTCGTCTGGGAGTTCCGCAACCCCCTGCTCGACGCGCGCGGCCATCGCGACACGATCGTGCGGATGCGGCGCTATCCCACCGCCATGGTCCGCGGCCTGCTCGAGGCCCGGGCGGCTCGTCAGGCCGGGCCCTCGTAGGCCGGCGGCGCCACGAAGCCGCCGATCTCCTCGGCCATCAGCCGCGCGAAGTCGATGGTCGCGTAGTCGTCGTACTCGGCACCGATGGCCTGGAGCCCGATCGGCAGGCCCTGCGTCGAGGGGCCGGTGGGGAACACGGTGCTCGGGAGGTAGGCGACGGTCACGAGCCCGGCCCAGAAGAGCTGCTGGAAGTAGGGCTGCTCGCTGCCGTCGACCTCGAGGGTGCGCCCCTGCAGGTCGCTGTGATCGTGCGGGAAGGCCGGCGTCGCCGTCTGCGGACAGATCAGGATGTCCCACTCGTCGAAGAACGCGCGCCACGCGTAGCGGAGCGCCTCGCGCCGGTTGTTCGCGGAGAGCCAGCTCCGGTGGGGCAGGACGGTCGTGCGCAGCAAGACCGCGGCTTGCGAGTCGTCGTCGGGCGCGAGCGCCGCGGCCGCGGCCTTCATCTCCTCGAACTGCTCGGGCGGGACGCTGCTCCCCATGATCGGATTGAGCACGTGCATGTAGACGTCGTGGCTGTCGGCCGGCGAGAGCGCCGGGCGGGCCGCGTCGGAGACGGTGGCGCCGAGCTTCGAGAGCGTCTCGCCGATCTGCGCCGCGCGCTCCGCCACCTCGGAGGCGACCGGCGCCAGCTCGTCGGTGGGCCACACGGCGACCTTGAACTCCGAGAGCGACTTTCGTCGGGGCCTCGGAAGATCGAGCTTCCAGCCCGGCCGGTTCAACGCCTCGGGCCCGGCGAGCACGTCCATCGCGAGCGCCAGGTCCTCGGCGCTCCGAGCCAGCGGCCCACAGACGGCGATGTCGGGCGGGGCGAGCATTCCGGGGAGCGCGTGACCGCGCATCGGTACGACGCCCCAGGTCGGCTTGTGACCGTAGACGCCGCAGAAGTGGGCCGGGTTGCGGATCGAGCCACCGATGTCCGAGCCGCTCTCGAGGCCGCACAGGCCGGCCGCGACCGCGGCCGCCGAGCCGCCCGAGGAGCCACCGGGCCCGCGGCCCAGGTCCCACGGGTTGTTCGTGGTGCCGTAGATGTCGTTGTAGCTCTGGAAGTCGGCGAGGTTCAGGGGAACGTTCGTCTTGCCCATGAACACGGCGCCGGCCTCCTTGTAGGAGACGACCGACTGGGAGTCGCTCTGCGCGCGGTAGTCCTTGAGCTGCGGGATCCCCCACGTCGTGGGCAGGCCCTCGATGTCGTAGGACTCCTTGATCGTCATCGGAACGCCGTGCAGGCGCCCGGGCGCGTCGCCGGCGGCGAGCTTCCGGTCGGCCTCACGTGCCGCCTCCCGGGCGCGGTCGAAATCCCGCACGATCACGGCGTTCAGGTCCGGGTCGTGTCGCTCGATCCGGGAGATGAAGTGGTCGGTCAGCTCGACGGAGCTGACCTCGCCCTCGCAGATCATGCGGGCCAGCTCCCCCGCGCTTCGGAACGAGATCTCGGTCATGTGTCCTCCCGGGCCGCCTCGTGCACAGGGTATGCCGTTGGTGCCTGCGGGGCGATGCTCGCCTCCGCGAATTGGCCGGGACGATCGCCCCGACTACCCTCAGCGGCCACGTCTCCACCTCGCGGACCCCGAAGAGGGCCCGCGAATCCACCCCTCGACCCGAGAGAGCACCAATGACCGAACCCTACGTCCCCCCGAAGGTCTGGAAGTGGGAAGCCGAGAGCGGCGGCCGCTTCGCGAACATCAACCGGCCGATCGCGGGCCCCACCCACGACAAGGAGCTGCCCGTCGGCGAGAACCCGCTGCAGCTCTACTCCCTCGCCACCCCGAACGGCGTGAAGGTCGGCGTGATGCTCGAGGAGCTCCTCGCCCTCGGGAAGAAGGAGGCCGAGTACGACGCCTACCTCATCAACATCGGTGAAGGCGATCAGTTCGGCAGCGGCTTCGTCGCCGCCAACCCCAACTCGAAGATCCCGGCGCTCGTCGACCACAGCACGAATCCGCCGACGCGGGTGTTCGAGTCCGGCGCCATCCTCGTGTACCTCGCCGAGAAGTTCGGCGCGTTCCTTCCCGAGGAGCCCGCGGCCCGCGCCGAGTGCCTGTCCTGGCTCTTCTGGCAGATGGGAAGTGCCCCCTACCTCGGCGGCGGCTTCGGCCACTTCTACGCCTACGCGCCCGAGAAGTTCGAGTACCCGATCAACCGCTTCGCCATGGAGGTGAAGCGACAGCTGGACGTCCTCGACCGCAACCTCGCCGACCGCAAGTACCTGGCCGGCGACGAGTACACGATCGCCGACATCGCGACGGGTCCTTGGTACGGCGGGCTGGTGCTCGGAGAGCTGTACGACGCGGCCGAGTTCCTCGACGTCGGCTCCTACACCCACGTGGTGCGCTGGGCCAACGACTTCATGGAGCGGCCGGCGGTGAAGCGCGGACGCCGCGTGAACCGCGTCTGGGGCCCCGAGGAGGAGCAGGTGCCCGAGCGGCACCAGGCGAGCGACCTCGACTGACCCACACCGGGACGGGACGGGGGCGGTCGCTACCGTCCCCGTCTCCCATGGCCGCACCCCCCGCTGCACCGCCCGACGCTCCCTCCGCGACTCCGACGCGGCGCTTCCGCTGGATCGCGCTCGCCCTGATCTTGCTCTCGGGCCTCGGCGTGCGCGCCCTCCTGCCCGAGGCGCTCCGCCGCACCGCGGAGTCCGAGGTCTCTCGCGCCCTCGGCCGGGTGGTGCGGATCGGCGACGTCGACCTCGCGCTGCTCGCGGGCCGTCTCGAGGTCGAGGAGCTGGCCGTACTCGAGCCGATCGGAACGGTGAGGCCACCCGATCAGCTGAGCGACCCGCCCATCATCTCCCTGCGCCGGGGTCGGGCGAACCTGCACTGGACCGATCTCCTCGCGCGGAGGATCCGCCTGGGCGAGCTCGAGCTCGAAGGAGCGACGGCCACCTTCAAGCGCCAGCGGGACGGCAGCATCGTTCCCCTCGTCATGGCGGACGCGACGCCCGAGGCGGGGCCGGACGAGGCACCGGCTGAGGCGCCCGACGGGGCACCGGCTGAGGCGCCCGACGGGGCGCCGGCTGAGTCGGTGGGTGCGGAGGCGAACCGCGCGCGTCCCGACCCGTGGCCGATCGTCGTGGACCGGCTCGTGCTGCGACAGGCCCAGACGATCCTGGCCCTCGAGGAGGACGATTCGACCCAGGTCGTCGCGGTCGGCGTTGCGGAGCTGCGCGTCGCCGACTTCTTCCTCCAAGGAGACGACATCCGCGTCGGCGCGGTCGACTTCGACCGGCCCGACGTCAGCGTGATCCCGGACCTGCTGATCGTGCCGGCTGCGCCGGCCGAAAGCGACGGCCCGGCCGCCGTGCCCCTGCCGGGCCTGGTGGTCGAACGACTGGCGATCGACGGCGCCACCCTCACGTTCCGTCGCGGGGAGGACACGCTCGC
>JASJCN010000049.1 GCA_030065975.1 Myxococcota bacterium | reverse complement strand
GACAAATGCGAGGGTCTCGACTGCGACCTGGCCTTCCCCTCCCACGGCGATGCGATCCGGGACCACCGGGAGCTGATCCGCAGCTACCGTCTCCATGCGGACCGGCGCTCGCTCCAGATCGCGCGCCGCCTGCGGGACGGGCCGCTCACGCCCTTCGAGATCGGACGACGCATGTTCAAGCGCTTCATCGAGAACGAGCTCTACCTGGTGATGTCCGAGGTGATGGGGCATCTCGACCTGCTCGAGTCGCGGGGCCAGGTGGCCTATCTGAACGACGGCGACGTCCTGCGCGTACAACGGATCGAGGAGGCGCTGAATTGACGATCCGCCGGAACGAGAAGCGGGATCCGGAATGACGATCAGCAAGGTCAGCGAGCTGATCGGCTCCTCGCCGGAGTCGTTCGAGGACGCGGCGCGCAGCGTGCTGCGTCGCGCGAACCGCACCCTTCGCGGCATCGTCGGGATCGAGGTGCTGGAGAAGCGCGTGAAGATCGAGGACGGGCAGGTCGCCGAGTACCGCATTCGGCTCCGCCTCGTCTTCCAGATGGCGCCCGAGACGGCGCTCCACTGGTAGGGACTCCCATGGCCGTCGCATCCGTTTCCACCATCACCTCCGCCTCCACCAAGAGCTGGCAGGACGCCGTCGATCGCGGCTTCGAGCGCGCGCGCAAGACCCTGCGCGGCATCACCGGCCTGCAGGTGCTGGAGGAGAAGGCGCGCGTCGAGGACGGCGAGATCATCGAGTACCTGGTGACGATGCAGGTGATCTTCGTGCTCGACGACGAGAGCGGGGGCGGGCGGGACTGACCCCGCCGCGTGCGAACGACTCGATGAGCGATCGCCGAATCCAGGTTCCTGCAGTCGTCGCCGCCGGAGAGGGCAGCGGCTCGGTGCGCGTCGAGGGGCGCAACAAGGCGCTGCTCGAGCTGGGGGGGCGCCCCATGCTCGCGCGCGTGGTGGCGATGCTGCAGCGCGTACCCGAGGTGAGCGAGGTCGTGGTGGTGGGCCCTCTCGAGAGCCTCGAGCCCGTGCTGCGCGCGCCGGAGCTCGAGGCGGAGCTGCGCAAGCCGCTCACGCTGATCCCCCAGTTCCGCAACCTGATGGAGAACGCCTGGGAGAGCTACCGGCGCCTGCTCCCGGACGCGCCGCCCGAGGGCCGCGACCCCGCGACGCCGGAGGAAGAGGCCCTGCGGGTGCTCTACCTCTCGACGGACCTGCCCTTCGCCTCGCCCCAGGAGGTCTCGAGCTTCATCCAGCGCAGCCTCGAGCTCGACTGCGACTACACCCTCGGCCTCGTCCCCGAGGAGGCGATGACCGACTTCTATCCCGTCCGCCCCGGCGAGCCGGGCATCACCATGGCCTACTTCAACATCGCGGCCGGCCGATTTCGCCAGAGCAACCTGCACCTGGTGCGCCCGGCGAGGCTCGGCAACCGCCAGCGCATCGAGGACATGTACGAGCACCGCTACCAGAAGCAGCTCGGCAACGCGCTGATCCTGGCCTGGCGCATGGCCACCGAGCGCGGCGGAGGCCTCTGGATGGTGGGCTTCTACTGCCTGATGCACCTGGCGGGCCTCTGCGATCGCCACGGCTTTCGCCGCCTGGCCGACTGGCTGCGCGCGCCGGTCACCTTCGAGCGGCTCGAGCGCGCCTGCTCGAGCCTGTTGGATACCCGCTATCGCTTCGTGATCACCGACATCGGCGGCGCGGCCGTCGACATCGACAACGAGCACGACCTGCACGCGGCGCGCTCGCGGCTCGCGGAGTGGACGGCGCACCAGGAGCGACGAGCGGAGGAGCAGGTGGGCCCCCGGCCCCTTCCCGAGCGGAGCGGCGGCGAAGGGCCCGTCGGGCTGCGAATCTGGCGGGAAGCGCGCATCGAGAGCGGGATCCCGCCCGACGAGGAGGAGAAGTGAGCGCCGAGACCCTCTGCTTCCGGCTGCCCGGACGCGGTCTGATCCAGGTGAGCGGGAGCGAACGCACGCGCTGGCTCGACGGCATGTTGACCAACGACATCCAGGCCCTCGAGAAGGGCACGCCGGGCGCCGGCTGCTTCGCCCTGCTGCTCACACGCCAGGGCCGCGTCGTCGCGGACCTGCACGTGCTCGCCCTCGAGGACGAGCTCTGGCTCGAGCTCGAGGCCGGCGCGGTCGCGGACGTGGTCGAGCGGCTCGACAAGATGATCATCGCCGACGACGTGCGCCTGCGGGACGCGCGCGACGCGGTGGAGCGCCTGGCCGTCGAGGGGCCCGTGGCGGCGGACGTCCTGGCTCGCGCGGGCGTCGACGTGGCGGGTCTTCCGGCCGACCACTTCCTGGAAGGCGCGATCGCCGGGGTCTCGGTGCGCGTCGCGGCGTTCGCCTTCACCGGCGCTTTGGGCTTCCAGCTCTTCGTCCCGCCGGGCGGCTCCGACGCGATCGTCGACGCCCTCGGTGGGGCGGGTGCGGGAGCGGGCTCCCCCGAGACCTTCGAGCGCCTGCGCATCGAGGCGGGGACGCCGTGGCTCGGGCGCGAGCTCGACGAGAGCGTGTTGCCGGCCGAGGCGCGGCTCGAGCGCGCGATCTCCACCACGAAGGGCTGCTACACCGGGCAGGAGGTGGTGGCGCGGCTGCGCTCGCGCGACCGGCGCAACCACGTGCTCGTCGGCCTGCGCTTCGAGGCGGAGCTCGCGGCGCCGGGGACGACGCTCAGCGACACGGCGGGCAAGCGCATCGGCGAGGTGACGAGCAGCGTCGACTCCCCGCGCTTCGGCGCGATCGGCCTCGGCTTCGTGCGGCACGAGCACGCCGAGCCCGGCACCGCGGTCGGGCTCGAAGGAGCACCCGATGCCACGGTGCAGGCGCTGCCCTTCGCGGACGGCGAGCCCGCGTGACCAGAGCCCGCGGCGCGGCGCTCGTGGTCTTCGCCAAGGAGCCCGTCCCCGGGCAGGTGAAGACGCGCCTCTCGCCGCCGCTCACTCCCGAGCAGGCGGCGGCGCTCTACGCCGAGATGCTCGCCGACGTGCTCGACACGAGCGCCCGCTGGGCGCGGGCCCACTCGCTCTCGCCCTTCCTCTCCCTGCACCCGGGAGAGGCCGCCGGGCGGGTGCCGCATCCCGAGACGTTCCGGATCGAGCCCCAGGTCGGCGTCGGGCTGGCGGAGCGGATGGAGAACGCGGCGGCCGCCCGCTTCGCCGAGGGCTACGGGCCGGTGCTGCTGCGCGGGAGTGACAGCCCAGCGCTCGGCGAGGCCACGCTCGAGGCGGCCCTCCATGCTCTGACGCGGCACGACGTGGTGCTCTGCCCGGATCGGGATGGGGGCTACAACCTCGTCGGGCTCTCGAGGCCCACCCCGGGTCTCTTCGACCATCCCATGAGCACCGGCTCGGTGCTGGCCGACACGATCGCGAACGCCCGGCGCGCGGGGCGCACCCACCAGGTGCTCGAGCCGGGCTTCGACATCGACACGATCGAGGACCTGGAGCGGCTGAAGAAGGCACGAGAGCAGGATGCGGCGGGGGAATGTCCCCGCACTCTCGCCTGGCTCGACGCCCATGCGGCCTGGGAGCTCCACAGGCCCCCCTCCGGCGCGTAGCCCGAGTCCAAAACTCCGTTTGGCCTGGTGCACGATGTCCTTGCAGGCTCAGCGGGGTTCACCTAATTCCCTTGCCGCGCGCCGGCGGTCAGGTCACCGCTCGCCCGGAGGGGTTCCGCGCGTCATAGGAGGGGTCCATGTCTTTCCATCGCCGTCTCGTGGCCATGCTGGCGGTCAGCCTGCTCGCCACCGCGGCCTCCGCAGACGATGCGGATGTCGCCGCCACGCTCGAGGCCATGCAGCAGCGGTTGCTGCAGCTCGAGGACAAGCTCGAGGCCACCGAGCACCGGCTCGACTCGGCCAACCAGCAGATCGAAGCCCAGCAGACGCTGATCGACGAGTCGGGCATCGCCACGGGCACCAGCTCGGGCCTCTCCGACTTCATCGACACCATCGAGATCGGCGGCTGGGTCGCGGCCAGCTACCTCTACAACACGCGCGACCCCGACGGCCGCGACCAGGGTGGCTTCAACACCGGTGGCGTGCCGGCCTATCCCTTCCACCCCGACTCCAACAGCTTCTCGCTCGACCAGCTGTGGTTCGAGATCGAGCGGCCGATCACCGAAGAGAGCCGCGCCGGCTTCCGCGCCGACCTCGTGTACGGCAAGACCGCGGGCCTGCTCTCCGGCGACTTCGGTGCGGGCGACGGGCTCTCGGGCAACGACTTCGAGATGTACCAGGCCTACATCCAGTACCTGGCTCCGATCGGCGAAGGCGTGACCTTCCAGTTCGGCAAGTTCGCCACGCTGATCGGTGCCGAGGTGGCCCAGGCCAATGCCAACTTCAACATCACCCGGGGCCACGTCTACAACCTGTTCCAGCCGATCACCCACACGGGCATCCTCGCCTCGACGGACATCGGCCCGATCGCGGCGTCCTTCGGCGTCGTGAACGAGACGCGCTCCTTCCCGGCGGCCGACATCGACCTCAACAGCAACAAGGCGATCCTGTGGTCGCTGGGCTGGGCGGACGAGGATCGGGGCCTCGGCTTCTCCTTCAACGGCACCTACGGCGCGTCGGACAGCGGACAGGGCTTCGACACGCCGGCCGGCGACAAGGAGACGATCCTCGACTTCATCCTGAGCTACGACCATCCGAGCGAGCGCTTCTCGGGCTACATCAACGCCGACTGGCTGCGCAGCGAGAGCAGCGTGGCCGGCACCGCCGGCGACATCACGGGCTACGGCATCGCGGCCGCGGGCCGCATGGCCATCACCGATCGCGCCGGCTTCGCTCTACGCGCCGAGTGGGTCGATCTCGAGAACGACCTGCGCAACTCGGACGTGCAGATCTACGGCATCACCGGCACCGTGGACTACGCGCTCACGTCGAAGCTCACCATCAAGGCCGAGCTCCGCTACGACAACTCCAACTCGGGCGACATCGACGAGCTGTTCTTCCGCTCGGGCAGCAGCACGCTGGGCGTTCCCGGCAGTGGGATCACCCAGAACAAGATCGACCAGCTGGTGGCCGGCGTGGAAGCCGTCTACAGCTTCTAGCCGCCGAGGCAGGACGTGACGGATCGGGCGCGGGGCCTAGGCCTCGCGCCCGTTTCCGTTCCTGGCGGGGAAGGCTTACTCGCCGCTGCTCTGGAGCGACCAGGCCGAGAAGGTGGGCTCGATGCGGAGCTTCTCCATCTTGGAGTAGAGCGTCCGCCGCCCGATCCCGAGCGAGCGGGCCGCAGCCGACCGGTTTCCGCGGCACTGCCGGAGCGCGTGAGTGATCCTCCACGCTTCCGCCAGGTCCACCCAGTCACGCAGGCTCAGTGTCGAGCCTCCGTTGCGTGCGGTGGCCCGCTCGAGGAAGTCCTCGAAGAGGCTCTCCAGGTCATCTCCGGCGATGGGGGTCGCCTTGCCGTTGGCTTCGCTGAGGTGGTCTTGCATGAGAGTCACGACGGCTCTCGGGAGTGCAAAGGCCGGGCCAGAGCGCTGGGTGCCTCCCAGCGGCTGTAACGGCGTTACGTTTCGCCCCGTGGTCACCGTCGGCGAGCGGAGCCTAGACGGCCCGAGCGCCTTGCCTAGTGTCAGGGCAGCACTGCCTGTCACTCGGGCATCGCCGGGCACAGCCGGGTGCTCTCCGGCTCATCGGGGCGATTTCGTGCAGCCGGGCGTTGGCACGTGGGTTGCTCTCTCACCCGGGTGCAGGCGTGGACCCAGAGGCCCGCGACTGGTGGGCTCTCGGCTGCACTTCGTGTTAGCGTGGGCGACCTCGCGTTGCCCCGCGGGATGGGCGGCGAAAACGGAGCGGGAGTCGAGGCGGCCGGCCAGGAGGCCGGCCAGTGGGGCGGGAGGCCCCGTCACCCCGCAGAGCAGGCTGGGACGCCCAGGTAGGAGAGCGCTGTGAAGAAGGTCGAAGCAATCATCAAGCCCTTCAAGCTCGACGAGGTCAAGGAGGCGCTCCACGAGATCGGTATCCAGGGGATGACCGTCACCGAGGTGAAGGGCTTCGGGCGCCAGAAGGGTCACACGGAGCTGTACCGCGGCGCCGAGTACGTGGTCGACTTCCTGCCCAAGATCAAGATCGAGATCGCCGTCGCGGACGACATGGCGGACAAGGTGGTCGAGGCCATCGTCGGCGCGGCGAGCACCGGACGCATCGGCGACGGCAAGATCTTCGTCCAGCCCATGGCGGAGGTCGTGCGCATCCGCACCGGAGAGCGGGGATCCGAGGCCGTCTAGCTCCCCCACCCACGAGTCGACAGGCGTCCGTGACGGACGCTCCCCCAGATGATTCCCCCGCTTGATTCCCCCGCTGTTGGAGCGGTGCGGAATCACGACCCCCAAAGATCTTCTCCGGAAGACACAGCAAGACACAGGAAGAGGATTCATGAACGCCAAAGAGGCTCTCGCGCTCGCCAAGAAGAACAACGTCGTGATGGTGGACCTCCGCTTCTGCGACTGGCCGGGCACCTGGCAGCACTGCTCCTTCCCCATCAGCGAGATCAGCGAAGAGACCTTCGAAGAGGGCATGGGCTTCGACGGCTCGTCCATCCGCGGATGGCAGGCCATCAACGAGAGCGACATGCTGATGGTCCCGGACGCGTCGACGGCGTTCATCGACCCCTTCTTCGATCACCCGACGCTGGTGCTGATCTGCGACATCATCGACCCGATCACCAAGCAGAACTACTCGCGTGATCCCCGCTACATCGCCCGGAAGGCCGAGAACTACCTGAAGCAGACGGGCATCGGCGACACCGTGTACTTCGGACCCGAGGCCGAGTTCTTCGTCTTCAACGACGCGCGCTTCAGCACCGGCCCGAACCACGGCTTCTACGAGATCGACTCCACCGAGGGCGTCTGGAACTCGGGCCGCGAGGAAGAGGGCGGCAACCTGGCCTTCAAGCCCCGCCACAAGGAGGGCTACTTCCCGGTTCCGCCCACCGACTCCCTGCAGAACCTGCGCACCGAGATGGTGCTCGTGATGCAGCAGATCGGCCTCGTGGTCGAGGCGGCCCACCACGAGGTGGCCACCGCCGGCCAGTGCGAGATCGACATGAAGTTCGAGACCATGCTCGACATGGCCGACCGCCTGATCAAGTACAAGTACGTGGTCAAGCAGGTCGCCCGGCAGCACGGCCTGACGGCGACCTTCATGCCCAAGCCCGTCTACGACGACAACGGCTCGGGCATGCACTGCCACCAGTCGATCTGGAAGGGGGGCGAGCCCCTCTTCGCGGGCGACGGCTACGCCGGCCTCTCGGACATCGGCCTGTGGTACATCGGCGGCATCCTGAAGCACTCGCGTGCGCTGGCGGCCTTCACCAACCCGACCACCAACTCGTACAAGCGCCTGACCCCGGGCTTCGAGGCCCCGGTCAACCTGGCGCTCTCGGCCCGGAACCGCTCGGCGTCGTGCCGGATCCCGATGTACTCGGCCAGCCCGAAGGCCAAGCGCGTCGAGGTCCGCTACCCCGACCCCACCGCCAACCCCTACCTGGCCTTCTCGGCCATGCTGATGGCGGGCCTGGACGGCATCGAGAACAAGATCGATCCGGGTGAGCCCCTGGACAAGGATCTCTACTCGCTGTCGCCCGAGGCGCTGGCGGGCATCCCGACGATGCCGGCCAGCCTGGACGAGGCCCTGGACGAGCTCCACAACGACCACGAGTTCCTCCTGAAGGGCGACGTCTTCACCGACGACGCCGTGGAGCAGTGGATCGACTACAAGCGCGAGAACGAGGTCGATCCCATCCGGGTCCGGCCGCACCCGCACGAGTTCGAGCTCTACTTCGACATCTAGGATCCCCACCGGTTCGCTGGAGGGATCCGCACGAACAGCACGGGGCTCCGCCTTTTCGGGCGGGGCCCCGTTGCCATTCCGGGGACGGCTGGACTACGCAATCGGGTGATGGGAGATCGGGTCCTGCGTAGAGGCACGCGGCTGGGCAAGTACCGGCTGGTGCGCCGCATCGGGCGGGGTGCCTTCGCCGACGTCTGGAAGGCGCGGGACACCGTCCAGAAGCAGGACGTCGCGCTCAAGATCGCGCTGCCGGAGCAGGCGGCCGAGCACGGGCGCGAGGCCCTCGAGCTCGAGGCGCGCATCGCCGGCAAGCTCGACCACCCGAACGTCGTCGCCGTTCGCAACGCGGACTGGATCAACGGCCGCTTCGTGCTCGCGACCGAGCTGGCCGAGCGCAGCCTGGCCGACTACCCGGGGGCCCGGCGCTCGGGCCGGATCGCCCTGCGCGTCATCCGCGACGTCGTGTCGGGCCTGGCCCACGCCCACGCCCTCGGCGTGCTGCACCGGGACGTGAAGCCCGACAACGTCCTGATCTTCCCGGACGGCCGGGCCGCGCTCAGCGACTTCGGCGCGGCGCGCTTCACCGGCGGCGCCTCCCGGGCCTACACCGAGGCGGGAACCCTCGGCTACATGGCGCCCGAGCAGGCGTACGGACGCCCCCGGCCCGCGTCCGACGTCTTCTCCCTCGGCCTGATCGCGTACGAGATCCTGACCGGCTTCCTCCCGACGTGGCCCTTCGACTGGCCCCCCGAGCGTCATGCGCGCTTCGTCGAGCGGGTGCCCGAGCCCCTGCGGCCCATCTTCAAGAAGGCCGCCGCCTTCGATCCCGAGGACCGCTACGTGGACGCGGTGGCCTTGAAGAGCGCTCTCGAGCGCGGCTTCGAGCGGGCGGAGCGGCCGGCGCCGCGCCGCAACCACCGCCGCAAGCGGCTCCCCGAGCGCACGCCGCTCGAGGTCCAGGCGCGGCTCTTCCAGCGGCGACACGGCAAGGCACTCGAGATGAACGTCGCCTGTCATCGCTGTGATCTGCCGATCGCCGAGAGCATGCCGCGCTGCCCGTGGTGCGGGACGGACGAGAACTCCTTCCGCCACGTGACGCGCTACCCGCTCGTCTGCCCCGAGTGCGAGCGCGGCGTGCGCGCCGAGTGGACGGCGTGCCCGTGGTGCTACCGCGGAAGGCTGGAGGGCAACGGACGACCTCCGCGCCATGACGCAAAGGCCGAGCGCCGCTGCAGCGCGCGTCATTGCCCGGGCGAGCTGCGCCCCTTCATGCGCTACTGCCCCATCTGCAAACAGAAGCCGAGGCGGGTCTGGTCCCACCCCGACCTGCCCCAACGTTGTCCGCGGTGTCGCGGTCCGGTGTCGAAGGCGTTCTGGCGCTTCTGTCCCTGGTGCGGACGACACGAGCCCTCGGCGGGCTCGTTCGGAGGCCGCTGACCGGCCGCGAGCTGCGCGCGAGTTGCCGCGATGGCAGAGGAGCGGGTTGTGCGCCACCATTTCCAACCGTGGCGGCGATCCGGAGCAGCAGTTGACCCACGGTCTCCAGGGTGAGGCAGATCCGGCGTTCGAAGGCGTAGCCGAGGCCCTCGAGCGACAGGTGGAACGAAGCGGCGGCGGAGCGGCCGTGTGCGTCTACCACCGCGGCCGCAAGGTGGTCGACGTGTGGGCCGGCACCCGCGATCCCGAGGGCCGCCCCTGGGAGTCCGACACGCTCTCGATGTCGTTCTCCACGACCAAGGGCGTGATGGCCACGCTGATCCACATCCTGGCCGACCAGGGCAAGCTCGACTACGACGAGCCCGTCGCGACCTACTGGCCGGAGTTCGGGCGCGCGGGCAAGGAGCGCATCACGGTGCGCGAGCTGCTCTCGCATCGGAGCGGGCTGCCCCACATCCGCTCGATCGTCGACCACGGCAAGCGCATGCTCGACTGGCGCTACATGGTGGCCGCCCTCGAGCGCACGCGGCCGAGCGTGCGGCCGGGCTCGCGCAGCGCCTACCACGCGCTCACCTTCGGCTGGCTCGTGGGCGAGCTGATCCGGCGCCTGACGGGCAAGCCCCTGTCCCAGGCCCTGAACGACGAGCTGGCCGAGCCGCTCGGTCTCGAGGGCTGCTTCATCGGTGCGCCCAAGGCCGTGCGCCACCGGACCGCCCACCTGAATCCGCCCGGCGCCGCGCTCGCCGAGGGCTGGATGCCCAACACCCGCTTCACCCGGGCGCTCACGCGCCTGAACCGGATGGCCGGCCTCCCCTTCGACCCGCACCTGATGCAGGAGGCCCTGCTCGTTCCCAACGCGGGCGACGTGCTCTTCGGGCGCGAGATCCTGGATGCCGAGGTGCCGGCGGCCAACGGCTGCTTCACCGCCCGCTCGCTGGCGCGGGTCTACGCGATGCTCGCCGGCGGCGGGCAGCTCGAAGGCGTGCGCCTGATGTCGCGGGAGCGGGTGGCGCGCGCCGCCGAGGTGCAGACCAAGGCCCCGGACCGCGTGCTCGTCCTGCCCATGCACTGGCGCCTCGGCTATCACAGCGCCTTCTCGTCGCGTGGCCGCATCGACGGCGCCTACGGCCACTTCGGCTACGGCGGCTCCGGCGCCTTCGTCGACCCGCGGCGCGAGCTCGCCGTGGCCATGGTCAACAACCGCGCCGGCGGCGGCCCCTTCGGCGACACCCGCATCGCCTTCCTGGCGAGCGCCGCCCTCAAAGCCAGCCACCGCATCCGCACCCGCTCCCGCGCCGCCGCCCGAGCCACCATCACCCCCGCCCAAGCCTGACCCCCGAAGGGTGGGGACGGTCCTTGCCCCGCGGGACCGCGCCTAACACTCGGCCCGAGCGCCCCCGAGCTCGAGGTCCATCTACCCAGGGGGTAAGGACCGTCCCCACCCCTTGGGGTTAGCTGCGGGGGCGGTAGAGGAGGAAGGTCAGGTCGTCGGGTTTGGAGGGGGCGCCGGGCTGGGGGTGGATCATGCGGTCGCGGGCCAGGCGGGCGAGGGCGCTGGCGGCGGCGCTCAGGTGGCCGCCGGGGCAGAGCTTGCGGAGCTCGCGGCTGCGCACGTTGTCGAGCAGGCCGTCCGTCGCGAGGAGCACGCTGTCGCGCGGGGCCAGGCGGATCTCGCTCCCGACCTCGATGCGCAGGTCCGGCGAGCCCACCGCGTTGTCGATCAGGTGGCGCTCGGGATGGTGCAGCGCGGTCTCCTCGGTGAGCAGGCCCGCGGCCTGGGCGTAGCCCACCGGCGAGTGGGGGATCGTCTCCTTGCGGATCCGCCCGCGCCCGCCGATCACCAGCACCGACGAGTCGCCCGCGTGGAAGCTCCGCATCCGCCCGTCCTCGATGGCGGCCACGGCGACGGTGGTGGCCGCGCCGGTGCCGAGCGCGTGGATCTCGCGGTTGGCCCGCTCGATGGCATCGAGGATGGGCTGGCGCAGGGGATCCTCGGCCCGGACCTCGGAGAGGGCTTCGGCCAGACGCGTCAGCACCATCCCGGCGACCCGGTCGCCGTCGGCCTGCCCGCCCACGCCGTCGGCGACGGCGAGCACCAGGCGCCCTTCCGGTGCGCTGATCACGGCGGCCGCGTCCTGGTTGCCTTCCGCGCGGGCCGGCGAGCCGGTGGTGAAGACGGCGACGGCCCCGACCCGCGCCGCCAGGCACTGCGGCTCCTCCATCCGCTCCGAGAGCAGCAGGTGAGGGGAGGCGGGTTCGGGAGTCGGTTCCGTGATCTCGGGCTCCTGGGGAAGCGGCGGTCCCGCCGCGATCCCACCGGGTCGGTGCCCCCGGCCGTGGCTCCAGCTAGCGGTCGGGGAGTCCGAGCACCTGCTGCATGTCGTACAGGCCGGGTGCCCGCCCCCGGGCCCAGAGGGCCGCGCGTACGGACCCCCGGGCGAAGTGGTCGCGCGTGCTCGAGCGGTGGGCGAGCTCGAGCCGCTCTCCCCGGCTCACGAAGTAGAGGGTGTGCTCGCCGGGATTGTCTCCGCCGCGCAGGGTCTGGATGCCGATGGCTCCGGGCGGCCGCTCGCCCGTGATCCCCGAGCGCTCGAGGACGGCCCGCTCGGGCAGGCTCTCGCCGCGCCCTTCGGCGACGGCGGCGCCGAGCGCCAGCGCCGTCCCGCTCGGCGCGTCCACCTTGGCCGAGTGGTGGAGCTCCACGATCTCGGCGTCGAAGTCCTCGCCGAGCAGCTTCGCCGCCTGGTGCGCGAGGTGGAAGAGCACGTTCACGGCCACCGAGAAGTTGGCGGCGTGCACGATCGGGATCTTGCCCGCGAGCGAGCGCAGCTCGGCCTCTTCGGCCGGCTCGAAGCCCGTGGTGCCGACGGCGCACGGCACCTGCTGCTCCGCCGCGACGCGAAGCACCTCGAGGGTCGAGGCCGGCGTGGCGAACACGATGGCGAGGTCGCAGGCGCCGAGTGCGGCCGCCGCGTCGTCGCTCAGCACCACGCCCCCCTCGAGCTCGCGGCCGAGGGCGGGATGGCCCGGCGCCTCGAGCGCCGCCCCGAGCACCACCTCGGGCTCGGCCTCGATGGCCGCGCGCACCCGCTCGCCCATGCGCCCGAGCGCTCCGACCACGGCCACCCGCGCCGGCGACGAAGCGGCGCCCGGCGCGCTCACAGGATCCCGAACTCCTTGAGCGCCACCTGCAGCCGCTCGCGATTGGGCGGCGAGAGCGGCGTCAGCGGGAGCCGCAGCTCCTCCTGGATCAGCCCGCGCAGGGCGAGCGCCGCCTTGATCGGGATCGGGTTGGTCTCGCAGAAGACCGCGTCGATCAGCGGGAGGAGCCGGTAGTGGGTGTCGCGGCTGCGGTCGAGCTCGCCGGCGCGGAAGGAGCGCACCAGCTCCACCACGTCCGAGGCCGCCACGTTCGAGACCGTCGAGATGATGCCCTTGCCACCGATCGCCAGCATGGGGAGCGTCGCCCAGTCGTCGCCGGCCAGCACCGCGAAGTCGTCCGGGGTGGCCTGGATGGTCTGGGCGACCTGGTGCAGGTCGCCGCTCGACTCCTTGGTGCCGACCACCTGATCGATCTCGGCCAGGCGCGCCATCGTCTCCGGCTGGATGTTGGAGGCCGTGCGCCCGGGGATGTTGTAGACGACGAGCGGGAAGCTCGTCTCGCGCGCGATCGCCTGGAAGTGCCCGACGATGCCCTCGGGCATCGGCTTGTTGTAGTAGGGCGAGATCAAGAGCGCGCCGTCGGCGCCGGCCTCCTTGGCGTGGCGGGTGAGCTCGATCGCCTCGGAGGTCGAGTTCGAGCCGGTGCCCGCGAGCACCTTCACCCGGCCCCGGGCCGCCGCCACCACCACCTCGACCACCCGCCGGTGCTCGGCGTGGGAGAGCGTCGCGGCCTCGCCCGTCGATCCGCAGGGCACGAGGCCGTCGACGCCGGCCCCGATCTGCAGCTCGACCAGCTCCTGGAGGGCGCGCTCGTCCACCGCGCCGTCTCGCAGCGGCGTCACCAATGCGGTCAGTACGCCTTCAAACACGGCTACACCTCGATCTCGCCGGTGAATACCCGCGCTGCGGGCCCGGTCATGAATACGCTCGCGTCTCCCCCGGCCCAGGCGATGTCGAGCTCGCCGCCGCGCAGCTCGATCGCGACGCGCTCGTCCACCACGCCGCGGAGCATCGCGCTCACCGCCGTGGCGCAGGCGCCGCTCCCGCAGGCCAGGGTCTCGCCCGTACCGCGCTCGAAGGTCCGCTGACGGATCCGCTCGCGCGAGACGATCTCGACGAACTCCACGTTCACGCGGTTGGGAAAGGCCGGGTGGTTCTCCACCTCCGGCCCCAGGGTTTCCACCGGTGCGTCATCCACGGATTCGACGGGAATGACGCAGTGGGGGTTCCCCATGGAGATCGAGCTGACACGCAGCTCCTGCCCCGAAACCGGCAGCGCCACGTCGAGAACCGGCCCGTCGGGCCCGGCGTCGCCGACGAGGGTGGTCGGGATCTTGGCGGGGGCCAGCACCGGCGGGCCCATGTCGACGGTCACCTGGCCGGGCCCGGCGAAGCGCGGCTTGACCACCCCCGAGAGCGTCTCGACCGAGATCTCCTCGGCGCTCGTGTGGCCCTCGTCGCGCAGGAAGAGGAAGAAGGCGCGGATGCCGTTGGCGCACATCTCCACCTGGGAGCCGTCCGCGTTGAAGATCTCCATGCGGAAGTCGGCCTGGCTCGAGGGGCGCACCACCAGCATCTGGTCGAAGCCGATGCCGAAGTGGCGGTCGGCGAGCCGGGGTGCGAGGGGCTCGAGCGCCGGCAGCTCGTGACGCACGCCGTCGAGCACGACGAAGTCGTTCCCGGCACCGTGCATCTTGACGAAGGGAAGCGCGCCCATGGCCCTAGAAGTCGTTGAAGTCGTCGGCGGGGTCGCGCGACGGCAGGGGCTCGACCAGGCCGGGCACCTGCTCCTCTTCTTCCTCTTCGGGCAGGGGCTGGTAGCCGAGGTCGCCCGGGAAGAGGAACTCCGGGATCGGCCTCACGACCGTGCGCTCGGGCGGCCCGTAGCGGCCGCAGCCGATGGCCAGGGCGGCCACGGCCAGCACGAGGAGCAGGGATGTGAGGGCGCGGTTCAAGCCGATCCTCCTTGGGGTTCGCCTGGGCGCAAAGCGGGAAGCGAATCCAGCGCCCCCAGCTCTTCGATCGCTTCGATCTCATCCTCGAGGCGGGCGCTCGCGGCCTCGAGCGCCTCGAGCACCCGGACCTTGGCCGTCCCCCCCGGAAGGCTCCGCTCCTCGAGCGCCCGCTCCAGGCTGAGCAGCTCGTCGGCGCCCGCCGGGAACGCCTCGTGGAACGCCCGCAGATCCTCGCGCGAGAGCGCGCCCAGATCCAGATCTTTCTCGACGCAGTGGCCGACGATGCGGCCCACGGCCTCGTGGGCCTCGCGGAACGGGACGCCCTCGCGCACCAGGGTCTCCGCCAGGTCGGTTGCGAGCAGCATCGGGTCGCGCGCCGCAAGGGCCATGCGCTCCTCCTGCACCCGTAGGGTGGCGAGGCTCCCGGCCAGCACCTCGAGGCAGTCCCGCAGGGTGGTCACGCTGTCGAAGAGCGGCTCCTTGTCCTCCTGCAGGTCGCGGTTGTAGGTGAGGGGCAGGCCCTTCACGATCGTGAGCAGGGTGACCAGGTTGCCGATGGCGCGGCCGCTCTTGCCGCGCACCAGCTCCGGGACGTCGGGGTTCTTCTTCTGGGGCATCAGGCTCGAGCCCGTGGAGTAGGCGTCGGCCAGCTCGACGAAGCCGAACTCGGCGCTCGACCACAGCACAAGCTCCTCGGCCAGGCGCGAAAGGTGGACCATGCAGATGGCCGTGGCCGAGAGCATCTCGAGGGCGCCGTCACGCGACGCCACCGAGTCCATGCTGTTCGCGCTCGGCCCTTCGAACTCGAGCGCCCGGGCCGTGTCGGTGCGGTCGAGGGGCAGGGTCGAGCCGGCGATGGCGCCCGAGCCGAGCGGGCAGTGCACGAGCCGGCGGTCGAGGTCGCGGAAGCGCTGGGCGTCGCGCTCGAACATCGAAACGAAGGCGAGCCAGTGGTGGGCCAGGCGCACGGGCTGGGCGCGCTGGAGGTGGGTGTAGCCGGGAAGCACCGTGTCCACGTGCTCCCGGCCGCGCTCGACGAGCACCTGCTGCAGCAGGGCCAGGCCCCGGCGCGCGGCGCGGGCGGCGTCGCGCAGGTAGAGCGCGGTGTCGGTCGCGACCTGGTCGTTGCGGCTGCGCCCGGTGTGCAGGCGCCCGGCCACCGGGCCGATCCGCTCGCGCAGCCGCGTCTCCACGTTCATGTGGATGTCTTCGAGAGCCGGATCGAACTCGAAGCGGCCCGCCTCGATGTCCTCGCCGATTGCGAGCAGGCCCTCGCACAGGGCGTCGGCCTCGGCCGGCTCGATCAGGCCGGCCCGGGCGAGCATGCGCGCATGGGCGATCGAGCCCCGGATGTCGTAGCGGGCCAGCGCGCGGTCGAAGTGGACCGAGGCACTGAAGCGCTCGACGGTGGGGTCGGTGGCCTCGGAGAAGCGGCCGCCCCAGGGCTTGTCTCGGGATCCCATGGGGGGATTCTCGTGGAACCCCCCGGGTTGGCAACTACGCGCCGCGCCCCCGGGGCGGCCGATCCGAGCTCTCCACCGACGGGAGAGGACGTCGAGCGGCGGCGCTCGCCGCTTCAGTTTGCGAGCCTCTTCGTGCTCACGCACCAACCCCTCGGGGCCCACAACGGCTCTGATGGCCACCATGAAGGGGTGGGGCGAGGGCGATGGGGGAACGATGCCCAGGCGCAAGCGAGGCGCGGCGGCCCGAGGCCGGAAGCGCGCGACTGCCCGCGGCTCGCGGCGTCCTGCGCGCGGCGGGTTCGCGCGCTTCGTGCTGCGCTCGGCCGCGCTGATGCTGCTCGGCTCGGGCTTCGCGGCCGGCTTCGTCGTGGGCCGCGAAGGCATGCGTCTCGATGCCGAGGTGCGCCAGCGCTTCGAGGGCCGCCTGTTCCGCGTGCCGTCGCGCGTGATGTCCGCCCCCCTCATGCTCTACCCCGAGCTCGAGAGCGACCTCGCCGAGCTCCGCGCCTCCCTCGATCGCATGGGCTACCGGCCCCACCCCGGCGGCGGCGCCCTTCCGGTGGGCCGCTATGCCGTGTCCGGCGATCGGCTGCTGCTGCACCGGCGCGCCTTCGAGCATCCCACCCGCGGCGAGCCCGCGAGCCAGGTCGAGATCCGCGTCCGCGGTGGCATGATCGACCGGCTGCGCGACTCCCAGAGCGGCCGCGAGCTCGGTGCCTTCTTCCTCGAGCCCGAGCTGGTCGGGGCCTACTACGGGCCCGATCGCGAGCAGCGCGACCTGGTCGAGCTGGGCGACGTGCCCCAGGACCTGGTGGATGCCGTGCTCGCCGTCGAGGACCAGCGCTTCCTCACCCACAAGGGCGTCGACGTCCGCCGGGTGCTCGGCGCAGCCCTCGTGAACCTGCGCTCCGGCGGGATCCGCCAGGGCGGCAGCACCCTCACCCAGCAGCTGGTGAAGAACTTCTTCCTCACCCCCGAGCGGAGCTACCAGCGCAAGGCGCGCGAGGCCTTGATGGCCCTGATCGTCGAGGCCCGATACGACAAGTCCCAGATCCTCGAGGCCTACCTGAACGAGATCTACCTCGGGCAGCGGGGCTCGACGGCGATCCACGGGGTGGGCGAGGCGTCGCGCTTCTTCTTCGGAAAGCGCGCCCGTCACCTCACCCTGGCCGAGTCGGCGCTGCTCGCGGCCATCATCAAGAGCCCGAACGGGCTCTCGCCGCGGCGCCATCCCGAGGCCGCCACCGAACGCCGCGATCTGGTCCTGCGCTTGATGAGCGAACAGGGTCGCATTTCGCAAACCCGCCAGCAGCAAGCGGAATCCGAGCCCCTGGTGCTGGCCCAGGCCACCTCCGAGCCCGGCGATGCGCGCTACTTCCTGGACGCCCTGCGCGGCCAGCTGCCCGCCTTCTATGGCAGCGACTCGCTCACCGCCCAGGGCCTGACCATCTACTCGACCCTCGACCTGCGCCTGCAGATGCTGGCCTCGAAGGTGGTCCGCGAAGAGCTGGCCCGCCTCGAGGAGCAGGTGCCGAAGCTGGCCCCAAAGCAGGGCGCGCCGCTCCAGGCCTGTCTCCTGGCGCTGCGGCCCCAGACCGGCGAGGTGCTCGCGGTGGTGGGCGGGCGCGACTACGGCCGCAGCCAGTTCAACCGCTGCTTCCAGGCCCGGCGCCAGGCGGGGAGCTCCTTCAAGCCCTTCGTGCTGGCCGCGGCCCTCGAGCCGGTGCCCGGCCGCCGCCGCTTCACCCTGGCCGATCGCCTGGACGACAGCCCGCTTCGGCTCCAGGTCGGGCGCGACGTCTGGCAGCCGGCCAACTTCGACGGCGAGTTCCACGGCGAGGTGAGCGTCCGCGAAGCGCTCCAGCGCTCGCTCAACATCCCCATCGCGCGGCTGGCCCAGTCCGTCGGCGTGGATGCCGTGCGCGAGGTGGCCCGGCGGCTCGGCATCGAGAGCCCGCTCCCGCCCGTGCCGAGCCTGGCGCTCGGAGTCGCCGACGTGACGCCCCTCGAGATGGCGCGCGCCTATGCCGCGTTTGCCAACGGGGGGATTCGACCGCAGATCCGAACCTTCGAAGACGTGATCGACGCCGACGGGCGCGCCATGGAGAGACAGGGCATCGCGTTCGAGCGAGTGCTCGATTCGGGCACCGCCTACCTCGTGACGTCGGCGCTCGAGGGCGTGGTCGATCGCGGCACCGCGCGCCGGGTGCGCAGCGCCGGCATCCGCGGGCCGGCCGCGGGCAAGACGGGGACGACCGACGAGGAGCGGGACGCCTGGTTCGTGGGCTTCACCCCGGAGATGGTCGTGGCGGTCTGGGTCGGCTTCGACCAGCCGCGCAGTCTCGGCATCCCGTCGAGCCAGGCGGCGCTGCCGCTGTGGATCCGGTTCTTCCAGGAGACCCAGGGCGGGCAGACACACGGACGCTTCGCGCCCCCCGGAGGAGTGGTCGCCCTCGACGTCGATCCGCGTACCGGAGCGCGAGCGCTCGCCGGATGCCCGGAACGCACACGGGAGTTCTTCCTGCAGGGAACCGAGCCGAGTGCGGTGTGTCCCCCGTGGGCGAAGCTCCCCGAAGCCGTGAACCCCTTCCGTCTGCTCGATCCGCTGCAGCGCGCGCTACGCGAGCTGCGTGGGCCGCTCTGATGGGCCGCGACGCGCAGCGTCGGCGGCTCTGGCCGGGTGACGCTCGCGCCCCCCGGTGATAGCGTCCTCCCTCCCATGGCACCCAAGGCCCGCATCTTCTGGACGACCTTCGCGATCGCGCTCGCGCTCGACGTCGCGACGAAGATGTGGGTCGCGGCGACGATCCACTACGGCGACTACATCACCGTGATCGACGGGTTCTTCCTGCTGACCCACGTGCGCAATCCGGGCGCCGCGTTCAGCTTCCTCGCCGACTCCGACCCGGTGTTTCGACGCATCTTCTTCCTGGTGGCTTCTTCGGCCGCCGTCGTGTTGATCCTCTCCTTCTATCGCAACCTCGCCCCAGGGGAACGGCTCGCGGCGTTGGCGCTCGGCTTGATCCTCGGGGGCGCCGTCGGAAACCTGCTGGATCGCATCTTCCGCGCGGGAGAGGTCGTGGACTTCCTCCACTTCCGACTCTGGCAGGGCTACTCGTGGCCCGACTTCAACGTGGCCGACAGCGTGATCGTCGTGGGTGTGCTGCTGCTCATCCTCGAGCTCTTCGCAAGTGAAGGAGAGCAGCGCGAAGAGACGGAAGCCTCCGACGCTCCCGACGAGTTGGCCGCCGATCCCCGAGGGAGCGGCGGCTCCTGAGCCACTAACACAGTTCGGTGTACGCAACGCGAACGCTACGTTCATTTTCCGTCACCGATTCTTGACACTCGCCGGGGGCCTGAGTTAGAACCGAGTTCCACCGGCCGACGTCCCACAGACGTCCCTCTCCAACGGAGCGGCAATGAAGTTCTTCATCGACACTGCCGACGTCGGAGAGATTCGAGAGGCTTCGGAGCTCGGGCTTCTCGACGGGGTCACCACCAACCCCTCGCTGCTCTCGCAGCAGTCCGGCGACCCGATCGAGATCCTTCGCGAGATCACCAAGATCGTCGACGGTCCGGTGAGCGCGGAGGTCACCGCGACCGATCACGAAGGCATGGTTCGCGAGGGTCTCGCCCTGCGAAAGATCGCCGAGAACATCGTGGTCAAGGTCCCGATGACCCTCGAGGGCATCAAGGCGATCCGCAGCCTCTCGAGCGAGAACGTCCCCACCAACTGCACGCTCATCTTCAGCTCGGCCCAGGCGCTGATGGCGGCCAAGGCCGGCGCGACCTTCGCGTCGCCCTTCGTCGGCCGGCTCGACGACATCTCGCAGGACGGGATGGAGCTCATCGCGCAGTGCGTGCGCATCTACGACAACTACGACTTCGCGACCGAGGTGCTGGTCGCGAGTGTTCGTCACCCGATCCATCTGCAGCAGGCCGCCCTCATGGGAGCGCACGTCGCGACCATGCCGGCCAAGGTCATCGGGCAGCTTGCCAAGCACCCCCTCACCGACATCGGCCTCGAGCGATTCCTGGCGGACTGGGAGAAGGTCAAGAATCGCAATTGAGCTGAGCTTGCCGGGCGGCCCTGCGGGTGCTGGCCCGCGAATTCGGAGTTCCCCCGCCCCGAATGAAGAGACCGAAGAGCGAGTACGCGATCCAGACGGTGACCAATGCTCTGCGCCTGCTCGAGTCGTTCCGCGACCGGGAAGAGCTGGGTGTCACGGAGCTCTCACGCTCCCTGGACCTCCACAAGAACAACGTCTTCCGGCTGCTCGCCACTCTCGAAGAGAAGGGCTACGTCGAGCAGTGCGCCGGAAACGAGCGCTACCGGCTCGGCGTGTGCTGCCTCGAGCTGGGCTTCTCGTTCACGCGCCACCGCAACCTCGCCCGCCACGCGCGCGGGGCCCTCGAGAGCCTGGCGCGCGAGACGGGAGAGACCGCCCACATCGGCTCGCTGGCCGGCCACGAGGTGATCCACCTCGACGGCGAGGCGAGCCCCCACATGGTCGCCTCGCGTCTGCGACTGGGGACGCGCCTGGCTCCCCACGCGACGGCGCTCGGCAAGGTGTTGCTCGGCTTCGCACCGCCGCCCCTGCGCGAGCGCTTCGACGAGCGCTGCATGAGCAAAGGCCTCGAGTCCTACACCGACGCCACCATCACCGACCGCGACAAGCTGCTCGACCACCTCGGCGCCGTCGCCGGGCAGGGCTGGGCCCTCGACCTCGAGGAGCTCGAGCCCGGGCTCTCCTGCGCGGCGGCCCCGGTGCACGACGCTGCCGGGAGCGTGGTGGCCGCGCTGTCGGTCTCCGGGCCGACGAGCCGGCTCGGCGAGACCGAGCTGATCCAGGGGGTGCTGCCGCTCGTGCAGGAGACGGCCGCCGCCCTCTCCCGCGACCTCGGCTACGTCGCCCCCGACGCCAGCTAGCGCTTCGCGCCTCTCGGGCGCGCTCGCACCCGCGCCGGTGACGTCCCCTTCCGGCTCGTCAGTGCGGGGCTCCCCCCCGCGAGCGTGAGCGCGCGCCTGCGCGCCGGGCCCCTGGGCCCATGCTGGAACGGGATGCCACCGCTGCTACGCTTCGTCGCCCTAAGTCCCCGTCCCATAAAGAAAAATGACTAGGAGTCAGGCATGGACTTCTCCCTCTCCGAAGATCAGCTCGTCCTCCAGGAATCCGCGCGGCGCTTCGCCCGGGAGCAGATCGCCCCGGTCGCCGGAGACTTCGACCAGAGCGGCGAGTTCCCTCACGAGATCATGAAGAAGGCCTGGGAGCTCGGCTTCTCGTCGGTCTCGATCCCGTCGGAGTACGACGGCGTGGGCCTCAACCTCGTCGACTCCTGCCTCGTGGTGGAGGAGCTGGCCTGGGGCTGCTCGGGCATGGCGACCTCGATCATGGCCAACGACCTGGGCCTGACCCCGATCCTGGTGGGCGGCAGCGAGGACCAGAAGAAGGAGTGGCTCGGCAAGCTCACCGGCGACACCTTCACCCAGATCGCCTTCTGCCTCTCCGAGCCCGAGGCCGGCTCGGACGTGGCGGGCCTGCAGCTGCTCTGCGAGAAGGACGGCGACGACTACGTCCTGAACGGCACGAAGTGCTGGATCACCAACGGCGGCGTGGCCGACCTCTACACCGTCTTCGCCACCCAAGACCGCGGCTCCCGCCACAAGGGCATCACCGCCTTCGTCATGCCCTCCAACCTGCCCGGCATCACCCCGGGCAAGAAGGAGGACAAGATGGGGCAGCGCGCGAGCGACACCCGCGTCATCCACTTCGACAACGTGCGCGTGCCCGCGGCCTACCGGCTCGGCGAGGAGGGCCAGGGCTTCAAGATCGCGATGAAGACCCTCGACACGACGCGCCCCTCGATCGGCGCCCTGGCCTGCGGCATCGCCCAGCGCGCTCTCGACGAGAGCCTGGCCTACGCCCAGGAGCGCAAGGCGTTCGGCTTCCCGATCGTGGGCTTCCAGGCGGTGCAGTTCATGCTGGCCGACATGGCGAAGGACCTCGAGGCGGCCCGCCTCCTGACCCGCCAGAGCGCGAGCATGATCGACCAGGGCCTGCCGGCCTCGAAGTACTCGTCGTTCGCGAAGTGCTTCTCGACGGACATGGCGATGAAGGCCTCGACCGACGCCGTCCAGATCTTCGGCGGCAACGGGTACACGAAGGAGTACCCGGTCGAGAAGCTCATGCGCGACGCCAAGCTCATGCAGATCTACGAGGGCACGAACCAGATCCAGCGCCTCGTGATCGC
>JASJCN010000048.1 GCA_030065975.1 Myxococcota bacterium | reverse complement strand
CTTCGGTTTGAACGGCCGAAAAGAAAACGGCCTTCCGGGTCTACACCCGGAAGGCCGTTGAAAAGGCCGGAGACGAGGTCTCCTAGGGTGCGGTTGGTTGGGCTCCGATGACCTGGGTGTCGCCGCTGATGTCGAGCATCGGGACCCCGGAACCCACCACGACGTTCTTCGTGAACGCGCAGCTGCCGCCATGGACGGGCGAGAGGGCGGAGACGGCGCGCAGGCCGAGCTCGCGGCAGCGCCAGGCGCTGCTCTCGCGCCCGAAGGCGGCGTGGGTGACGAAGTCGCTCATGGCTCGGGATGGACTCCTGGGTTGGGGCCGCCGGTGAGCCGCAGATAGGCCTGCGGCAGCGGCGGCGGCGAGGTGATCGGCAAGCTACTCCCCGGGCTGAAGCGAAGTCAACACGAAAAGTGACCTGGGGTCGGAAAAAGTGCCCCCCCGGCCCCTTCGATATCCTCTCGTACGAGGTTTCCGTGACGAACCCCACCAAACCGCCCCGCAGGCCCCGGAACCCCGACGAGCAGGGGGCCTGGCTCGACGACCAGGTCCGCCGGGCCCAGGAGGACGGGCTCTTCGACGACCTCCCCGGGGCGGGCAAGCCCCTCCGCAACCTGGAGGAGGTGAGCGACCCCCTGTGGTGGGCCAAGTCGCTGATGCGCCGCGAGCGGCTCTCGGTGCTGCCGCCGACCCTCGAGATCCGGGGCAAGGTGGAGAAGACCCTGGCCGCCCTCCCCGAGCTCCGCCGCGAGGAGGAGGTCCGGGTGCGGCTCGAGGCCCTGAACGACGAGATCCGGAAGCTCAACAGCCGGGTCCACGAGGGGCCTCCCACCCGCCAGGCCCCCCTCGACGTCGCGCGCCTGGTCCGGCAGTGGCGGCGCGAGCGACGCGAGCGCGAGTAGGTGGCCCGGCTCGAGTTCTTCTACGACTGCGGAAGCCCGTGGACCTACCTCGCCTTCCACCGGATCGAGGAGGTCGCCCGCTCGGCTGGAGCCGAGCTCGTGTGGAAGCCGATCCTCGTGGGCGGCGTGTTCAACGCGGTGAACGACAGCGTCTACGAGCAGCGGGCCAACCCCAACCCCCGCAAGGGGAAGTACTGGGCCAAGGACCTCCAGGACTGGGCACGCTACGAGGGCATCCGGATCGGCTGGCCCAGCGTCTTCCCGGTCAACTCGGTCGGCGCCATGCGTGGCGCCCTCGTCGCCCAGGACGCGGGCTGCCTGCCCGCCTGGTCCCGGGCCGTCTTCGAGGCCTACTGGGGTGACGACCGCGACATCTCGAGGCCCGAGGTCCTGGGCGAGCTGGCGAAGCAGGTCGGCCTCGACGCAGAGGACCTGCTGGCGCGGATCCAGACGTCCGACGTCAAGGCGCGCCTGCGCGCCAACACCGAGGAGCTGATCGAGCGCGGCGGCTTCGGCTCGCCCACGATGTTCGTCGACGGCTCGGACATGTACTTCGGCAACGACCGCATCCCCCTGGTCGCCGCCGCCCTTGGCGCCCGTGTGTGACACCGCCGTCCGCGTGCTGCCGGACCGGGTGCTCTTCGCCAAGAACTCCGACCGGGACCCCAACGAGGGCCAGCTCCTCGAGTGGCAGCCGCGGCGCAGTCACTCTGCGGGCAGCCGGCTGCGCTGCACCTGGGTCGAGATCGAGCAGGCCCGGGAGACCCACGCGGTGCTGCTCTCGCGGCCCTACTGGATGTGGGGCGCCGAGATGGGCGCCAACGAGCACGGTGTGGTGATCGGCAACGAGGCCGTCTTCACCAAGGAGCCGCTGGCCGAGACGGGCCTCACCGGCATGGACCTGTTGCGTCTGGCGCTCGAGCGGGGCGACTCGGCCGAGTCGGCGGTGTCCGTGATCCTCGAGTGGATCGAGCGCGCGGGGCAAGGCGGGGGCTGCGGCCACGAGGACCGGAGCTTCACCTACCACTCGAGCTTCCTGGTCGCCGATGGCCGCGAGGCGTTCGTGCTCGAGACCGCCGGCCAGAAGCACGCCCTCGAGCGCGTGGGCGAGGGGGGCCGGAGCATCTCCAACGGCCTGAGCATCCAGCCCTTCGCCCGTCAGCACGGCGATGCCCTGCGCACCTGGGGCGCCGGCGCGGCAAGCCGCCGCGCCTGCAGCGGACGCCGCGCGCGCGAGGCCACGGGCGCGGGCGACCTCTTCGCCCTGCTTCGCGACCACGGGCCGGGCCACGCCGCCCCGCGCTACTCGTGGCTCAACGGGGCCATGTCCGCTCCCTGCGTGCATGCGGGCGGGCGGGTGGCCGCGAGCCAGACCACGGGCTCCTTCGTCGCAGAGCTCGCGCCGGGTCGGGCGCGCCTTTGGGCGACGGCCACGGCGGCGCCCTGCACCAGCCTGTTCAAGCCCGTCTCGGTGGCGGAGCCCCTCGACCTCGGGCGCGAGCCCGGCGAGCAGGACGACGGGGCCTCCCTCTGGTGGCGCCACGAGCGCCTGCATCGGACCGTGATGCGCGACCCGGATCGCCTGCTCCCGCTCTTCTCCGGAGAGCGGGACGCCCTCGAGGCGCGCTGGCTGGCCGATCCGCCCGCGGCCGCCGAGGCCTTCGCCGAGGCAGATCGGCAGCTTGCGCGCTGGACTGCACGTGTGGAGCGGGCCGCACACGCCGCGCGCGACATCCGCCCGGCCCACGTCCGGCGCTACTGGGAGAAGCGGGACGCCCGCGCGCGGATCCCGGCCTGAAGGCCGGCTTGCGATGGAGGCGGCCCGCTGCGGCCCGTGCACTTGACGGGCCCGCGGCACCCAGGGACTCTCAACTGACTCCACTCAACGTGCCCGGAGGAAATCGGATCATGTCGGATGCCAACGATCGCAAGCGAACCGTCGCGGTCGTCGGTGCCACGGGTGCCGTGGGAGAGGTGGTGCTTCGGCTGCTGGCCGAGCGCGACTTCCCCGTCGGCGAGCTGCGTGCACTGGCGAGCGAACGCTCTGCCGGGACCACCGTGCAGTTCGCCGGCCGCGACGTCGAAGTCGCCGAGGCCACCCCCGATGCCTTCGAGGGCGTCGACTTCGCCTTCTTCGCGGCCACCGGCGGGCTCTCCAAGACCCTGGCCCCCGAGATCGCCAAGCGCGGCGGCGTGGCGATCGACAAGTCGAGCACCTGGCGCCTGGACGAGCAGGTCCCGCTGGTGGTGCCCGAGATCAACCCGGAGGCCCTCGAGAAGCACAAGGGCATCGTCTCGTGCCCGAACTGCACGACCATCGGCTTCGTGATGAGCCTCGAGCCCATCCGAAAGCTCGCGCCGATCAAGAGCGTGGTGGTGACCACGCTGCAGGCCGTGAGCGGAACCGGCAAGCCCGGGATCGAGGAGCTCGAGCGCCAGAAGGGCGAGCTGGCTGCGGGCCAGGCCCCGAGCCTCGACGTGTACGCCGCGCCCATCGCCGAGAACGCCTTGCCCTTGTGCGAGAGCTTCCTCGAGGAGGGCGGCTACTCGACCGAGGAAGTGAAGCTCCTCCACGAGACCCGCAAGATCTTCGGCGACGACTCCATCGACGTGAGCATGACCTGCGTGCGCGTGCCGGTGCCGGTCGGTCACTCGGCCGCGATGCTGGTCGAGACCGAGCGACCGGTCTCGCCCGAAGAGGCGCGCGAGGCGCTGGCCGCCTTCCCCGGCGTCGAGGTCGTGGACGATCCGAGCCAGAACCGGTTCCCGACCGTGTACGACGTGACCGGGCGCGACGCGGTGATGGTGGGGCGCGTCCGCAAGGACCTGGTGAGCGACAAGCTCTGGCTCTGGCAGGTGTCCGACAACCTGCGCAAGGGCGCGGCCACGAACGCCATCCAGATCGCCGAGGAGATGATGCGCCGGGGGCTCAAGTAGCCGGCGACGCGGAGGAGCGCAGGGCGCACGGGCTGAAGACGGCCCTGCGCTACGCCCTCTTCCAGCTTCCCGAGCTCTCCCTGGTCGGGCTCCTGGCCTGGGCCGCCCACGCCTACTGGGCGGTGCCGGCCTGGGTCGGCTTCACCGCGCTCGGCGTCTGGATCGTGAAGGACACCCTGCTCTTCCCGATGGTGCGCCGCTCCTACGAGCCGGGCGATCACGTGCCCGGAAACGAGCTGCTCGGTCTGTCCGGACGCGCGGACGACGACCTCGACCCGGGCGGCTACGTGCGGGTGCGCCACGAGCTCTGGCGCGCGGAGGCGGCCGAAGGAAGCCCCGCCATCCGGGCCGGAGAGGAGATCCGCGTCGTGGCCCTCGATGGCCTCACGCTGATCGTGCGGGCCGAAGCGGACCCCGAGCCCGAGCCGAGTCGCTAGCTTGCGCGCCCCATGTCCGCATCGACCACTCCCCTCGAGCGCCTGCTCAAGCGCCTCGACCTGATCCCCGAGCCCGGGGACGCGTTCGTCGGACATCCGGGCCAGGGCGAGGGCCGGCTCTTCGGCGGCCTCGTCGCGGCGCAGGCGGTGGTGGCCGCCGGGCGCACCATCGAGGAGTCCCAGCTCCACTCCCTGCACGGCTACTTCCTGCGGCCGGGCCAGCACGAGCCGATCCACTTCCGGGTGGAGCGGCTCCGAGACGGGCGGAGCTTCACGACCCGACGCGTGGTCGCGGAGCAGAAGGGCGCCGCGATCTTCAGCCTGACGGCCAGCTTCGCGCGGCCCGAGGAGGGGATCTCCCACCAGCAGGAGATGCCCGAGGCGCCCCCGCCCGAGAGCGTCCCCGACTGGGAGGATCACCGTGCGAAGATCCTCGGCGATGCGGGCGAGCGCCGGCAGGACGGCCCCGTCGAGGTGCGCATCTGCGATCCCGACGACGCGTTCGGCAATCCCCAGGAGCCCCGCAAGCGCTGCTGGTTCCGGCCCCGGGGCGAGCTGCCCGACGACCCGCTGATCCACACCGCGGTGCTGGTCTACGCCAGCGACCGCACCCTGCTCTCGACCGCCGCGCGCCCCCACGGCCTGCCCTGGGGCAAGCGGCGCGCCGCGAGCCTCGACCACGCGGTCTGGATCCACTACCCGCCGCGCCTCGACGGCTGGGTCCTCTACGCCTCGGAGAGCCCCGCCGCCAACGCCGGCCGCGGCCTGATCCACGGCGCCATGTACGACACCCGCGGCACCCGCATCGCCTCCGTCGCCCAAGAAGGCCTCATCCGCCGCCCCCGCTAGGAGGCGTTAGGAGGGGACGGTCCTTGCCTCGCGGGGACTGCACTCCCCGTCGAGCGCCACCGACTTCCGGTCCCCGCGAGGCAAGGACCGTCCCCTATACGAGGGAGAGTGCGGCCGTCTCCATTGCCTCTTGGGCGCGGGCGACGGAGAGGCGTTGGTCGCTGCGGTAGTGCTCCCAGGCCTCGAAGGAGGTTGCGACCTCGAGGGCGGCGAGGTTCCTGGCGGGAGCGTCCTTCAGCTCGGGGACGCTGCGCAGCAGGTCCTCGCGCAGCTCGCGCCGCTGGGTCTGGTGCTGCTTGGCGATGAACGCCGAGCGCGAGCGCCGCGGCAGGGCCGCGCGCTTGAAGGGCGCGATCTTCTCGAAGAGCGCGGCGCGACGGGCGACCACGTCCCGCAGGCGGCTCTCGACGTCGCCCTCCCGGGAGGCCGGCCGCATCAGGGGCAAGGCCTCGGCCGTGACCTTCTCGTTCATCGACGCGAACAGCGACTCCATGTCCGAGAAGTGCCGGAACACGGTGCGGATGCCGACCTTCGCGCGGTCGGCGACCTGCTGGGCGGTCGGGTCCACACTGCCTTCGCGAATCAGCGCGAGGAGGGCCTGGACGATCGCCTCCCGGCTGCGCTCGGAGCGGAGCGCGCGGCCGTCGGCCGACTCGGTGCGAGACTGCGGCGTGCTCCCCATCGGCGTCATCCTGGCATAGACACTGCCAAAATACGAGCCCGGAGCGGCATGAACCCCCGACCGGGCCCACGCGTAGTATGGCCGACGGCGCGCCCGGCACCGGAGAAGGAGAGCGATGGACCCCGACCGCACCTCGAAGCCCTGGACGAACGGCCGATCCACCCCCGAGCCCACCAGCGCCGAGTGGCACCGGGACTACGAAGAGCGCCGCCTCGCCGGCGTATGTGCCGGCGTCTCGGCGCAGCTCGGCGTCCCGCTGACCCTGGTTCGCGCCGCCTTCATCGTCGGCACCGTGCTGCCGGGCCTGCACTTCGCGGCGCCGGCCATCTACGGCGCCCTCTGGCTGCTGATGCCGGACCGTCCCGGTGGACCCTCGGGCCTCGACCGCGTGCTCGACGCGATCCAGGGGCTGCGCGATCTGGGCGAGGATTGGGCCGACAGCGCGCATCGGCGCGGCTCGGGCGACCGCTCCCGCCACGACCTCCACTCGTGACGCCGCTCGCGAGGCGCGTCGCGGTCACCCTGGCCGGCGGCGCGCTGCTGGCCCTGGGCGTCATGCTGATCGTCCTGCCGGGCCCGGCGGTGCTGGTGATTCCGGCCGGCCTGGGCGTGCTCTCCCTCGAGTACGGCTGGGCCCGACGACTGCGGGAACGCATCGTTGTGTGGGTGCGCGAGCGCCGGTAGCGTGGGCCCATGCTCTACGGCTCCTGTGCCTGCGGCCTCGTCCGCTACGAGATCGATGGATCCTTCCTCGCCCCGGTGGGTCACTGCCACTGCTGGCAGTGCCGCAAGCACTCCGGCGCGAGCTTCGGGACGACGGCACCGATCAAGGCGGACGAGCTGCGCTTCGTGGCCGGCAAGGAGCGCATGAAGAGCTGGGAGTCGAGCCCCGGCGTCCACCGCTACTTCACCGACTGCTGCGGCTCGCCCATCTACAAGCGCATCGACGCCGTCCCGGGCGTCTATGGCTTCCGGCTCGGAACCCTCGATTGCGATCCGGGCGTGCGCGTCGAGCAGCACATCTACGTCGGCTCGAAGGTCCCCTGGGTGGAGATCGACGACGGCCTGCCCGCGGAGCATCAGGGAGCGCCGTTCCCGGAGCGGGGCTGAGCCGAGCGAGGCTGAGCCGGACCCTGCGTCAGGTGAGGACCGGAGCCAGCTGATCCACCGTCCGGCGATACGCCGCCTCGTCGTCGTAGCGCAGGGCCTGGACGAAGGTCGTCACCCCCGCAGACTCGAACGCGCCCAGCCGATCCCGCATCGCGCCTTCGCCCTCGGCGATCGGGAGCCCGTTCAGGCAGACGACCTCCGGCTCGGCGCGGCCCGCCGCCTGGAAGTGCTCGCGCAGCTCGGCGATCGACGCACCGAGCGAGTCCGGATCGCCGCCCATGGGCATCCAGCCGTCGGCGTGCCGCGCCGCCCGGACGAAGGCGTGCGGCGCCGCGCCGCCCACGTAGATCGGCGGCTTCGCCGGCCGCGGCTTGAACAGGAAGGGCTGGCCGTTCGCCTCCACCTCGTCGCCGGCGAAGCAGCGCGCGAAGAAGTCGAGCGTCTCGTCGCTGCGCCGTCCGCGCTCGCTTCGGGGCACGCCGAGCGCCTGGAACTCGGGCTTCATCCAGCCCACGCCGACGCCGAGGCGCAGGCGTCCGCCCGAGAGCTCCTGCACCGTCGCGACCGCCTTGGCGGTGGGGAGCGGCGGCCGGTAGGGAAGGATCAGCACCCCGACACCGAGACCGATGCGCTCGGTGATGCCGCCGAGCCACGCGAGCGTGGTGAGCGGGTCGAGGTAGCGCCCGCCCGAGCCTTCGGCGTCGTCCGGCGGGATCGCGATGTGGTCGGTGATCCAGATCGAATCCGCGCCCGCCGCCTCGGCATGACGCGCGCAGGCGGCGACGGTCTCCCTCGAGGACTGCGGCCCCATGTTCCGCAGGGTCAGTCCGACGCGCATGCTCAAGCCAGCTTCCGCACCAGCTGCTCACCGGCCTCCTCGACGAATCGCACCAGCTCGTCGGCGCTGCGAGCCAGGGGCAGCAGCACCAGGCGGTTCACGCCGATCTCGGCATAGCGGGCGGCCGTGTCCGCATCACAGCCCGGCGGAGGCGTCACGCTGTGCTCGAGCTCTCCGAGCGCGGCCGGGCGCTCCACCTGCCCGAGTGCGCGAGCGAGCCCCTCGCGGTCGGCCGCCGCCATCTCGGGCGTTCGCAGGAAGCCGTAGTGTCCGGCTCCGTAGCGCTGCGCCCGCCGGAACGCGCCGGGCGCATAGCCTCCGACCACGATGGGAGGATGGGGCCGCTGGACGGGACGCGGATGGGCGTCGATGCCGGAGAAGGAGACCGTCGCCCCGTGATGAGCGGGGGACTCCTGGGTCCAGAGCGCCGTGATCGCCTCGAGATACTCGTCGCAGCGCGCGCCCCGGGTGCTGAAGTCGGAGCCGATCGCGGCGAACTCCGGCTCCAGATAGCCGGCACCCACGCCGAACACGAGGCGTCCCTTGGACAGCACGTCGACGCTGGCGAGCTCCTTGGCCAGGACCACCGGGTTTCGCTGAGGCAGGATGATGATGCCCGTGGCGAGCTTCACCGCTTCGGTCTGGCCCGCCAGGAAGGCGAGGCTCGCGAGGGGATCGAGCAGGCGCTCCTTCGGACCCACCGGCGACGGGGGGACCTGGGGGTCCGGAAGCACCACGTGCTCGGCCGTCCAGAGCGAGTCGAAGCCGGCGGCTTCCGCCGCGCGGGCCACCCGAGCCGAGACCTCCGGGTCCGAGCAGGGGCCGACGTTGATGCCGTAGAGTCCGAAGCGCATGGGTCTCCTCCGGGCGCGAGCCCTCGACCCTAGCGCCGCTGTACGCCACGACCCAACCGGGGCGCCGGCGGCGCGGGCTTCGGCAGACGCGGCGTCGCGATTCCTGCACAATGGTTCCATGGCGGCACGCTCCCCGACAGCGAGCGAAGCGGTGGTGCCTCGGCGGGCCTTCGACCTCGAGCGCCTGGCCTTCGCGGCCTGGCCGGCGGAGCGGGTGGAGCACGTCTGCGGCTGGCGGGTGCGCTTCCACCACGGCGTGACCAACCGAGCCAACTCGGTCTGGCCGGTCGAGTTCGCCGACGGTGCGAGCCTCGACGACGCGATCACCCGGGTCGAAGCCTTCTACGCCGCCCGCGGCCTGCCGGCGCGCTTCCAGGTCTCGCCGCAGAGCGAGCCCTCCGGGCTCGACGCAGCACTCGCCGAGCGCGGCTATCGGCTCCATCTGCGAACGACGCTCCGCACTGCCGAAGTCGACCGGGTCCTGACCGATTCCCCGGGCGAGGAGCTCTCGGTCGAGACGAGCCCGCAGCTCGACGAGGCGTGGTTCGAGATCTCGGGCCGGCGCGGGCGCTACCAGGGCGCTGCCGCCGCGCACTATCGGGCGATCCTCCTGGCGGCCCGCGAACGCCGGCACTTCGTTCGCGCGCACCGGCGCGGCCAGACGGTCGGCGTCGGGCTCGGGGTCTCGGACGGAAGCTGGCTCGGGATCTTCTCGATGCTCACCCTGCCCGAGGCGCGCCGCTCGGGGGTGGGACGGGCGGTTCTCGGAGGGCTCGCCCGGGCGGCGGGGCAGGCGGGGTGCGAGCGGCTCTACCTCCAGGTCGAGGACGACAATGCCCCCGCCCTGGCTCTCTACGCGGGCTTCGGGTTCGAGCCGGCCTTCTCCTACCACTACCGGCTTCGGGAGCTCGGCTGAGCCGAGCCACTTACATGCAGTCTTGACTGTTTCTTTCGGTCCGAATAGGCTCCGCTCTCCGATGGCCTCCCCCGCCCCCCGCCCTCCGGCGCGGCCCGTGCGTCGCACCCAGGAAGAACGCAGCGCCGAGACGCGCGAGCGCCTGCTCGACGCCACCCTCGCCTCGCTGATCGAGGTCGGGTACGCGCACACCACGACCACCGGGGTCTGCGAGCGGGCGGGGGTCTCGCGCGGTGCCCAGGTCCACCACTTCCCCAAGAAGGCCGAGCTCGTGATCCAGGCCGTCGAGCACCTGGCGACGCGCATGGGAGTCGAGCTGCGCGAACGCGCCGGGGTGGCGCGTGAGGGCGCGCCCATCGACGCCGTGGTGGACGGCATCGTCGAGATCTTCGCCGAGCCGGTCTTCTACGCGGCCCTCGAGCTGTGGATCGCCGCACGCACCGACGCCGAGCTGCTCGAATCCCTGCTGGTGCTCGAGCGACGCATGGGCCGGCGTCTCTCGGATGCCTGGCGCGAGCTGGCCGGCCCGGCCGCCTTGGCCCCCGACTTCGACGCCGTGATCGCGCTGACCATGCACCTCGCGCGCGGCATGGCCCTCCAGAAGATCCTGCGCAGCGACGACGCCGAACGCCAAAGGCTCCTCGGAGTCTGGAAGCGGATGGTGTCGACGCTGCTCGTGGATTCCGCAAACGAACCCCTCGACACCCGAGGAAGCTAGGAGAACGAGATGGGACGCAAGGTCTACGTCGTCGGCGTGGGAATGACCAAGTTCGAGAAGCCGGGAGCCAAGGATTGGGACTACCCGGACATGGCTCGCGAGGCCGGCACGAAGGCCCTCGAGGACGCCGGGCTTTCGATCGACGACATCGAGCAGGCGGCCGTCGGCTACTGCTACGGCGACTCGACCACCGGACAGCGCGCGTTCTACGAGCTCGGCCACCCGGGCATCCCGATCTACAACGTGAACAACAACTGCTCGACGGGATCGACGGCGCTCTTCATGGCCAAGCAGTTCGTCGAGGGCGGCCTGGCCGAGTGCACCATGGCGCTCGGCTTCGAGAAGATGGAGAAGGGCTCCCTCGGCATCAAGTACACCGACCGCACCAACCCCATGGACAAGCACTTCCAGGTGATGGTCGAGGCGCGTGGCTTCGCGAAGGCCCCGCCGGCGCCCCAGATGTTCGGCAACGCCGGGCGCGAGCACATGGAGAAGTACGGCACCACGCCCGAGCAGTTCGCGAAGATCGGCTGGAAGAACCACAAGCACTCGGTGAACAACCCGTACTCCCAGTTCCAGGACGAGTACTCCCTCGAGGACATCCTGGCGGCGCCGATGGTGTACGAGCCGCTCACCAAGCTGCAGTGCTGCCCGACGTCCGACGGCGCGGGCGCGGCGATCCTCGCGAGCGAGGACTTCGTGCGGAAGCACGGGCTCGAGGGTCAGGCCGTCGAGGTGCTGGGCCAGGCCATGACCACCGACTACGACAGCTCCTTCGACGAGAAGAGCATGATGAAGATGGTCGGCTACGACATGACGAAGAACGCGGCCCGGAAGGTCTACGAGCAGTCGGGCGTGGGCCCGGAGCAGGTGGACGTGGTCGAGCTGCACGACTGCTTCTCGGCCAACGAGATGATCACCTACGAGGGCCTCGGCCTGTGTCCCGAGGGCAAGGCCGGCGAGTTCGTCGACTCCGGGGCCCAGACCTACGGCGGCCAGGTCGTCGTCAACCCCTCGGGCGGCCTGATCTCGAAGGGCCACCCCCTCGGCGCCACCGGCCTCGCCCAGTGCGCCGAGCTCAACTGGCAGCTGCGCGGTGAGGCCGACGCCCGCCAGGTCGACGGCGCCAAGGTCGCCCTCCAGCACAACCTGGGCCTCGGCGGCGCCGCCGTGGTGACCCTCTACCGCAAGATGGACGTGGCCTAGCAAAGTCCCAGCAAGGCGGAGCCCGCCCAGCGGGCTCCGCCGCGCAGCGAGGCGCAGCCGAGCGAAGTCGGACAGATGGGCGCTTTGCGTTCAGGCGTCGGTCGGGCGTTCGTCGACCTCCGCGCCGACGAGTGCCGCCATGGATTGGGTCAGGCGCTCAGCCGATCCCTCGTCGCGGCCGAACCAGGTGTCGAGCTCGAGCGACACGTGGCCATGGGTGGTGGACCACGCCGCCTGGGCCAGGGACGCCGCGTCGGGGAAGCGGTGGCGCGCGACCTCGCTCTCGTCGAGGGCGTCCCGCGCCGCCTCGAGCACCACGTCGAAGCTCGAGAGAGCGATGCGCCGGCTCTCCCGATCGGGCTCGAAGCCCTGCACGCCGGTGCCGAACATCAGCGCGTAGAGCTGCCGGTGGCGGATGGCGAACTCGCGATAGGCGAGTGCCTGATCGACGAAGCGCCGGGCCGCCGAGCCCCGTCGCGGAACCTCCCGACAACGGGCGGCCAACATCTCGAAGCCGCGCCGAAGCAGCGCATCGAGCAGCCCGTGTCGACCGCCGAACAGCGTGTAGACGACCTGGTACGAGGCGTTGACCTCGGATGCGATCCGGCGCATCGAGAGCGCCGAGGCCCCCTCCTTCTCGAGGATCTCGAGCGCGACCCCGAGCACCAGAGCGCGGTCCTCGGCGTCGACGGCCTCGGTTCGAGGTCGCCCGCGTCGACTCGGGAGCGTGATCCGGGAGGGGCTCATTTGACTCCATGATATGACAGTGTAATATGACGGTATCATATTCAGTCGCCCAGCCCCTACCCGGGCGGCTAAGCACGAGGAAACAGGAGAACCCCATGGCGAACCCCGCCGTCGTCTCACTCGAAGCCCCCCGACTGTCCCTCTCGAGCATGGCCCGGGAGGCGAGCGGCGTGCTCGAGCTGCCGCGCCTCGCGCTCTCGGCCGCGAGCCTGCGCAACGAGCCGCGCGGAGACGGCTCGCGGGTGATCGTGGTGCCGGGCTTCGGTGCCGACGACCGATCCACCTGGCTGCTTCGCCAGTTTCTGAACCAGCTGGGCCATGACGCTCGGGGCTGGGGTCGGGGCCTCAACCGCGGCCCGGTGCCGGACTCGATCGAGGCCATCGGTGAGCTCGTCGAGGGCCTCGACGAGCCCGTCTCACTGGTCGGCTGGAGCCTCGGTGGAACCATCGCGCGCGAGGTGGCGCGCGACGTCCCGCAGCGCGTGCGCCGGGTCGTCACCTTTGGAAGCCCCGTCATCGGCGGGCCCAAGTACACGACGGTCGCCGGCATCGCGTCGCAGCAGGGCTGGGACCTCGACGAGATCGAGGCCGCCGTCGAGGAGCGCAAGCGCACGCCCCTGCGCGTGCCGGTGACGGCGATCTACAGCCGACGCGACGGCGTGGTCGCCTGGCAGGCGTGCATCGACCCCGAGGGCTCGGGCCCCATCGAGCACGTCGAGGTCGAGGCGACCCATCTCGGGCTCGGCTTCAGCGCCGACGTGTATCGCCTCGTCGCCCGACGCCTGGCCGCGCGGCCCGAGCCCGCCTGACATCGGCCGACGTCTCCGTCGGTGGGAGCGGCCCCTCGGGGCCGGAGCCCCGCTTCACAATGGACCCGAGATCGTGATCCAATGCTCACGATCGGAGCCTTGGGAAGGGGTCTGATCGCAAACCCACCGACTGGAGACTCCACATGTCGATCCTGGCTCGTTCGCTCCGATCTCTCTGCACCCTCGCCTTGCTCGCCCTGCCCCTCGCGCTCCCGACGGTGTCGCAGGCCGCCTTCGTCGACGCCTTCCTCGGCGCCTCGGGCCCGGGCCTCGACACCATGTCGTTCAACGACCTGGGAACGCCCACGCCCTTCGACGATAACGCCGTCGGAACCTCGCCCAACTTCATTCGCGTGAATCAGAAGGCCTACGACCAGGTCGACTACATCGACATGGTGTTCTCCGTGATCGACGACGGCATCGGGACCACCGAGTACAACGTCGTCGAAGGCGTCTTCAACGGCACGGGAATCCCCTGGACCGACTACCACCTCGAGCTCGGCTTCGGAGTCGGTGCCGGCTTCGTGATCTCTCCGGCAGGCGACGGCCTCGACTTCGACGCCCCGGACTTCGACTCCCCCACGGCCTTCGCGCCGTTCACGAGCGTGACCTTCGGCGAAGACACCATCGACGCCATCGGCGGCGTGTTCGTCCCCGGCGGCTTCCACGAGTTCGAGTTCAACATCGACGTGCCCGACGGCGTCAGCGAGTTCACGATCCGCCAGTACCCCACGATCGCGACCCCGGAGCCGGGTGCCTGGGCCCTCCTGGCCTCGGGCTGCGCGCTCGCGCTGCGGAGGTCCGGGCGTCGGAGCTAGCCGGACGCCCATGCGGAGCCGCTAGTGCGCGGGGTGGCCGAGGCGCTCGCGGAGAGCGAGCTCTCGACGGGACAAGCCGTCGGCGTACTCGCGGCCCGTCGTCTCCTGCAGGTGCATCACGAGATCGAGCATCGCGCTCGGAGCGACGCCGCTCTGCTCGAGCAGGTCGCAGCCGCTGGCGTCGGCCCGATGCTCGCTCGGGTTGCCGTGTCGGGTGCCGTCCAGGTGTCCGAGCTCGTGGGCCAGCGCGGCCATCACCTGGACGTCGTCCAGGGACTCGAGCAGGGCCCGGGTGACGAAGAGCGTTCCATTGGGGAAGGCGTAGGCGCCGACCCGTTCGTCGTCCACGACGCCGAGGGTGACGGCCTCGCAGTCGCAGTGCGGTCGAAGGCGGTCGAGCAGGGCTTCGGCGCGACTCGCCAGCGGCGCTCCAGGGGCCTCCTCCAGCAGGCCTCCGTGCCGGTAGATCCAGCCGCGCGAGGGCCCGGGCGCCGGCAGGGCGGCGCAGCCGACGAGGGCCAGGCTGGCGATGGCGAGGAGCACGCGGGCGGGCATCGAGGGCCCGTTGGTGCAAGGGGAGCGCCAATCGAGAGGCGCTCAGGAGGGTGCTCCTGACGTTTCAGCGGGTGCCGCTGCCGGCTTCGCGAGCAGCCTGCGCGCGAGAGCGGCACCCCTGGCTGGCGACGGGTGTTCAGCTCACCCGTCGCCAGCGGTGGGGGCGACCACTAGCGGCGGAAGCCGGCGCGGTGCCGCGGCGCAACCCGGAAGGCGGCATCGTCCTTGACGGAGGCGGCCTGCGCGCGCCCGGTGAGGGCGTGGGGGGCGTCCACGTTCACGCGCTGCCACTTGATCTGGCGGTTCTTCAGGAACGCGCGGAGGGTCTCGTCCTCGGAGCTGGCCTTCGTGCCGGCCGAAGCCGCGCTCGCGCCGAAGCCGACCACCAGAGCCATCGAGAGAAGCATCATGCGAATCATCGTCCATCTCCTACGCCCGATCGGGTCGGGCTTCGTCCCGAGGGCCGTTCCACGCCGTGTGGAGGGATCTCCGAGACCGGTGCGGCCCATCGGCCGCGTTCGTCTTCTCTGATGCCGGGTCTAGCCGGCGAGATCCAGGACGGACGTTCGCTTCTTCCGATCGGATCGATCAGCAGAGGCTTGCGACGGGCGAGGCGATCGCGTGGAGGTGGGGTTCGCGATCTAGCCCCGGCGGAGACGAAGCGCGCAGGCAGCCAGCAGCAGGAGGACCCCGGTGGCCGGCTCGGGAACACCCGAGGCGTTGCCGATCCAGCCGCTCTCGCTGCCGATCCCCTGGACGTGGGCTGCCGCTCGGTACGAGCCGTTGCCCCCGCCGGGCGCGCTGTCGAAATCGAAGTCGCTCACGTCGATGGGCGAGGGGAAGCTGAAGTCGAAGACGACGCTCTCTCCGGCGGTGAACTTCGCGGACCCGCTGCCCGGGGGCGGCGGGAAGTCGAACAGGACGTCGAAGAAGCCGTCGCCGTCGGCCTTGAAGGCGTTGGTGCCCTGCGAGATCGACGGACTGGACGCGCTGTCGTCGACGGCCGTGATGGTCAGCGCGGTGGGATCGAGCGCCGTGTTGAAGTTGACGTACACGCCCGACACGAACTCGGAGCCGGTGATGCCGACGTTCGCGATCGTGAGCCGGACGTCATTGGCAGTCCCGACGGAATCGTCGAAGGTCAGGGTGACCCAGGGAGCGGTTCCGGCCGGCTCCGTGGCGCCGCTGAACTCGAAGTCCAGCTCGAAGGTCAGGGTGGCGGCCGTCGCTCCGGACGCGAGCAGCGCCCCACTGAGCGCCCCACTGAACAGGCAGCCAGCCAAAATGGCGCGCAGGCGGAAGTCGATCCTCATTCCCAGGTACCTCGAGAACGTCGTTCTGCACTTCGCGTGCCAGCCGCCTGCGGGTGCGAGAGGCATCCTCGTGCCGGAACAGGCACGGGAGGAGCCCTGACTGGGAATCAACTCCGGTAAAATGGGAACTTCCGTTCCACGCTGGATCCGAGGAGCCGGATGATCACCCGCAAGCGCATCTTCCTGGATCTCACCGACGAGGCCCTCGCCCCCGAGGCCAGTCGGAGCCTCGAGCGCGAGGGGTACGCCGTCATCCCGAGCGCCTTCTCTCCCGACGAGGTCGCCGCCCTGCGCGCCGACATCGAGCGCGTCTACACCGAGCTGCCCGGGGACCCGCGCAATACGCAGAGCGAGGAGCGCGAGGACTTCCGCTACGAGATGCTGAACCGCAGCGCCGTGTGTCAGCGGGCCGTGGCCGACCGGCGCATCCTCGACGTGATCGAGCCGCTCCTCGGCGAGGACTGCCACATCATCGCCAACACCGCATGGCGCAACCCGCCGCGGGCCGAGAACGATCACGGGGGCGGCAACTGGCACATCGACGCCGGGCCCCACGTTCCGCGGCCGGCGGGCGTGCCGTGGGACGATCGGATCCCCTACCCGGTCTTCGCCATCGGCGTGCACCTGCTCCTCGAGGATTGCCCGGCCGACGCCGGACCCACCGGCGTCCTGCCCGGAAGCCACCGCTCGGGCCAGCATCCGCCCTTCGATCGCTTGACGGATGCGGACCTCGAGTACGAGGGGCGCAAGCCCGTCCTGCTCACGGGCAAAGCCGGCGACCTCGCGATGTTCGCCTCGGACGTCTGGCATCGGCGCATGCCGAGCCCGGGTGAGAAGGGGCGCTTCTTCCTGCAGCTGCACTACGGGCGCCGGGACATCGCCCAGCGCCTGCGCCCCACCCGCGACGTGCACCACCTCTCCGACGAAGCGCTCTCGCGGGCCGAGAGCCCGCGTGAGCGCAGCGTCGTCGGTCTGCACCCGCCGCTGTTCTACGACGGCTGAGCGCGCGCGGCCGGCCTCAGCCCATGGCCTTGTTGGCCACCTCGGCGAGCAGGCCGATGCGTTCGGTCTTGTGTCCGTTCACGGGCAGGTCGGCGGTGATGCCGTCGAGCCCCATGCCCATGGCGCGTGCGATCTCCTCGCCCACGGTGTCCGCATCGCCGAAGATCAGCTGCTTGCGGGCCATGTCCATGATCTGGTCGTTCCAGCCCTTGACCGCGGCGATCTCGGCGAGGTCGGCGTTGGCCTCCTCCAGGGTCGGCGCGACCACGATCATCATGAGCTTGGTCACCACGATCTCCGAGCGGTCGCGTCCCAGCCGCTCGCAGTGCGCGTCCAGGGCCTCGAGCTTGCGCGGGATCTCATCGGTCGTGCAGGTGAGGTTCGACTCGTCGGCGTACTGGGCCACCATGCGAAGCGTCTTCTTCTCGCCGGACCCGCCGATCATGATGGGGATGCGTGAGACGGGCGCGGGCGAGTTCAGGGCCTGCTCCACCCGGTAGTGCTTGCCTTCGAGGCTCGGCTTCTCGTCGCGCAGCATGGGCCCGATGATCTGCAGGGCCTCCTCGAGCTTCTCGAAGCGATCGGTGAAGGTGCCGAACTCGAAGCCCAGGTCGTCGTGCTCCTTCTGGAACCAGCCGCAGCCGATGCCGAGGGTGGCGCGCCCGTGGGACACGTGGTCGAGGGTCGTGATGGTCTTCGCCAGCAGCGCCGGGTTGCGATAGGTGTTGCCGGTGACGAGCGCCGAGAGCCGCACCCGCTCGGTGTGCTGCGCCAGCGCCGAGAGCATTGCGTAGCACTCGAACATGGGCTCGTCGGGCCGGCCGATCCCGGGCAGCTGGTAGAAGTGGTCCATCACGAAGACGCGGTCGTAGCCGGCGGCCTCGGCGGCCTTGGCCTGGGCGACCACGCTGTCGAAGATGGCGTCGGGCGGCGTGTCGGGATACGTGAAGTTCGGGATCTGGTAGCCGAGGCGGGTCATGAGGTCTCCTGAGGCCGGCCGCGCCGCGCCCCGAGCGGGAACAGGGAAGGGGAGGATAGCCGTCGTCCGGACCCCGACCGGCGCTCCTGGCCCGGTGGGGCTCTTCGACTGGACAAAACGAACCGGTTGGTTACTTTCCTCTCGTGACCAAAGGGGAAGAGACGCGCCTCCGCATCCTCGATACGGCGCTCGAGCTCTTCTGGAAGCGCAGCTTCCACGGCGTCAACACGGCGGAGATCTGCGAGGCGTCCGGCGTCAACAAGGCGACCCTCTATCGCCACTTCCCGTCGAAGACCGCCCTGGCGGTGGCGGCGGTAGAGCGGGGACGCGATCGCACACGCGAGTTCGTCTTCGAAGGAGCCTTCGCCGAGAGCGACGACCCGGCCCGGCGTCTCCGGGCGATCTACGACCGCGTCCAGGGCAGCCATCGCGATCTCTGCAACCGCAAGGAGCCCTCGCCCGGTTGCCCCTTCGTGAATCTCGGGATGGAGCTCGGCACGCAGATCCCCGAGGTCCTCTCCGCCGTCAACGAAGCCTTCGCGAGCTTCCGGCCCTACTACCGCCGGATCATCCGCGATCTGAACGCCGATCCAGAGCGCGAGCCGCTCGACGTATCCACCAGCGTAGAGGCCCTGCTCCAGGTGATGAATGCGGGCATGGTCGCCTCCAAGCTGAAGAACGACCCGAGAGAGATCCGTCGCGCCCGAGGCATTGCCGAGCGCATTGCCGAGCTATGAGAAGGAGCCTTCCATGACCGCCCCCGTCATCACTGCCGCAACCGCCGGAGCCATCCTCGTCCTGCAACAGATCCTGATGTTCACCGTGGGCTTCCGCCGCGCCGTGACCAACCGCGGCGTCGGCCATGGCGACGACGTGACGCTCGAAGCCCGGGTTCGCCGCCACGGCAACCTGGCCGAGAACTCCGCGATCTTCCTCGTGGTCCTGGGCCTGCTCGAGATGCTCGGCGCCAGCTCGGCCCTGGTCATGGGCCTGGGCATCGCCTTCGTCGCGGCCCGCTTGTTCCACGCGATCGGATTCTCGTTCCTGGCCGGATCCCACGGCGGCGAGCACACCGAGGGCGGCAAGCTCGCGGTGGCCTGCCGCGCCGTCGGCGCCACGACGACCGGCATCGCGGGGATCGTCGCGGGCGCCTGGCTGGCGGTCACCGCGGCGGGGCTGATCGGCGCGTAACGCGCCTCGGGCCCGTGCCGGCGCCAACGCAGCTAGCATCGGGCCCGTGAACGAGCTCGTCCCCATCGGCGACGTGCAGCTCCGGGTCGCCGTCGACGGAGACGAGAGCGCGCCGCCGCTCGTGCTCCTGAACGGCGCGGGCTGCAACCTCGAGAGCTGGGCGCCGGTGATGCCGCGCTGGCGCGAGCGCTTCCGGGTGATCCGCCACGACTGGCGCGGCACCGGCGGCTCCAGCGGTGGCGCGCGGCCCGACTACACGTTCCCCCAGTACTCGGACGACCTGGCCGGGATCCTCGATCACCTCGAGGTGCCCGAGGCCATCGTCTGCGGGCTCGCCTATGGCGCGCGCACCGCGGCGCGCTTCGCGCTCCGCCATCGCGGCCGAGTGAAGCTCCTCGCCCTCTACGACGTCTCCCTCGATCAGCCCGTGGACCAGAAGCTCCAGCACGCGGGCAATGCCGAGGCAAGGGCCCTGCGCGGTGCGGCCGGGCTCCCCGTTGTGGAGCGCGACCCGGCCTGGTTCGCGCACGATCACCAGAAGGAGGCGATGCGCTCGCTCACGGCCCATCGCGACCAGCCCGACCCGACGGACGAGCTCGCGGACCTCGACGTGCCGACCCTGGTCGCCTGTGGCCGCCAGGACGTGAACCTGCCCGAGGCCGAACGCATCGCGCGCATCCTGCCGAATGCACGCTTCGAGATCATGGAGATGACCGGCCACGGCTCGATCTTCAGTCGACCCGACCTCGTGGCGGAGCTCCTGATCGACTTCGTCGACGCCCACACCTAGCAAGGGAACGATCGGCGTTCTGCGGTGTCCATCTCCTTGGGACCGGGAGCTGGAGAACGCCGATGTCGAAGCACACGCCGGTCCTCGCCGGCATCGCGATCGCCTGCGGCATCGCGTACGCAGGTTGGACCCTGGGCCACGCGTACCTGCAGGCCCGCGCTGCCGAGCGGGTCGTCACCGTGAAGGGGCTCTCCGAGCGCGAGGTCGAAGCCGATCTGGTGCTTTGGCCGATCGTCTTCCAGGCGCGCGGCGCGAAGCTCGCGGAGGTCCACGCCGAGATCGAGCGCGACGCCGCCCGGATCCGCCGCTTCCTCCTGGAGCGGGGCATCCCGGAGTCCGAGATCAGCCGCTCGGAGCCGGGCGTCACCGACTACGGGCCGGGTACCGCGGACGAACCCATCGCCGAACGCTTCGCCATCCAGGCGACCATCACCGTGCGCTCGACCCGCGTCGACGCCGTCTCGAACGCACGGCCCGAGCTCGGCACCCTCGTCGGTGAGGGCGTGGAGCTGCCGCAGCAGTGGGGGTCGACCACCGAGTACGTCTTCACCGGACTCGACGCCCTCAAGCCCGACATGATCGCCGAGGCCACCCGCGACGCCCGCCGCGCCGCCCAGCAGTTCGCCCTCGACTCGGGCAGCCAGGTCGGCTCGATCCGCACCGCCCAGCAGGGCTACTTCAGCATCGCCGACCGCGACAAGTTCTCACCCCAGGTGAAGCGGGTCCGCGTGGTGACGACGGTGCAGTACTACCTGATCGACGGGTAGCTCTCGCCTTCACGAAGGCAGGAGCACCACCGCATCGCCTTCGCGCACGACCCCGCCCGTCGGCACCGAGCACGAGATGCCGATGAAGGTGCGGTTGTGCTGGACCGCGGTGGCGAGGATCTTGGGGTCCTTGGGCAGGCCGGGCTGGGGCAGCGTCGTGAGCACGCAGCGCTCGCACTCCTTGAACACGTGGAGCACGACGTCGTCGCCGATGTGCAGGCGGGCGTCGACCCAGGCCGCTTCCAGGAACTCGGGCGCGTCGCCCGTGTCCACCACGACGTTGGGTCGGAAGCGCGGGAGCGAGAAGTCACCGCCTGGGTGCAGCTCCTCGGCGGCGCGCAGGGTGGACGTGGTGAGCAGGTGGATCGGGGAGGAGGCGTAGGGCGGCGCGGGGAGGCTCGCGTCCTCCTTCGCGGCGGCGGCGGCCGAGAGCGCGCCGCGTCCGTCGCCAGCGTGCAGCCGTGCGGGCCGCCCGAGCAGGCGCGAGAGCTCCGCCTCCGCGTCGTCGGCGTCGCTGCGCACCACGGCGCCCGACTCGTGGCGCAGCTCGACGGCGGGTGCGGTGGCGTCGGCCAGGCCCGGCTCGGTGGTGTAGGCCGCGTCGAAGGCCAGCAGGCCCGCCCAGTCGCGAGGCCGCTTGGCGGCCGTCGCGAGGTTGCCGTCGGCGGGATCCACCACGCCCCAGGCGCGATCGCCCGCCACGCCGAGCGCGCCGAGGCGTGCTTCGGCGACGCGCTCGCCGCGGACCGAGCGAACCGGGTAGCGCCAGAGGCTCTCGACGCGGCCGACCTGCATGGGAGGCTAGAGCCCGTACTTCTCCGCCATCTCGGGATCGCGCTTCGCGATCAGCTTCGCGAGCTCGACCATCACCTTGCACTGCTTGACCGTGGCGTCGTCCTGCATCTTGCCGTCGATCATCACGGTGCCGGAGCCGTCGCCCATCTCTTCGATGACCTTCACGGCCCAGGCGACCTCGTCCGGCGGCGGGCTGAACACGCGACGGGCGATCTCGATCTGGCCGGGGTGCAGCGACCAGGCCCCCACGCAGCCCAGCAGGAAGGCGTTGCGGAACTGGTCCTCGCAGGCGATCGAGTCCTTGATGTCGCCGAAGGGGCCGTAGAAGGGCAGGATGCCGGTGGCGGCACAGGCATCGACCATGCGCGCCATGGTGTAGTGCCAGAGATCCTGCTGGGCGGTGACCCGCGGCGCCTCGATGTCGTCGCCCTCGGGGTCGGTCCGCACGAGATAGCCGGGGTGTCCGCCCCCCACTCGGGTGGTCTTCATTCGCCGGGAGGCGGCCAGGTCCGCCGGGCCGAGGCTGATGCCCTGCATGCGCGGCGACGCGGCGCAGATCTCCTCGACATTGGCGACGCCGAGCGCGGTCTCCAGGATTGCATGGACCAGAATCGGCTTTTCCACGCTGTGCTTCGCCTCCAGCTGCGCGAGGAGCTGGTCGACGAAGTGGATGTCCCAGGGCCCCTCGACCTTGGGCAGCATCAGGACGTCGAGCTTGTTTCCCGCCTCCGCCATGATCGTGGTCACGTCGTCGAGGAACCACGGACTGTCGAGGCTGTTCACGCGGGTCCAGAGCTGGGTGTCCCCGAAGTCGTTGGCGTTGGCGATCTTCACGAAGCCCTCGCGCGCCGCGGCCTTGTTCTTGACCTCGATGGCGTCCTCGAGGTTGCCGAGCAGGATGTCCACCTTCTTGGCGATGTCCGGGACCTTGACCGCCATGCGCTCGTTGCTGGGATCGAAGAAGTGGATC
>JASJCN010000047.1 GCA_030065975.1 Myxococcota bacterium | reverse complement strand
GCTTCTGCCTCGGGATCTCGGCCTCCCAGGCGAAGAGCCGGGCGGAGTACCGGACGATCACCCACGACTTCGCCCTGGCCGCCGCCTTCGCGACGCGGGAGCGCAGCCCGGACGCGATCTTCCACTTCATCAGCGGCTCGGGGACGAGCGAGAGCAGCTGGATGAACTGGGCCCGGGTCAAGGCCGAGACCGAACGCGACCTCGCGGGCGTCGGGCTCGGAGGCTGCGTCTGCTGGCGCCCGGCGATGATCCTTCCCGAGGCGCCGCCGGAGTCCCTCGCCTGGTTCCAGCAGCTCGGCAGTGCGTTGGCCCGCCCGCTCCGCTTCGCTCCCGACTTCTCGGTGGACAACACCGCCATCGGCGAGGCCATGATCCAGGCGACCCTCGAGGGACGCCGGGACGGCGTGATCGAGAACCGCGAGATCCGGGCGTTGGCCCAGCAGTACCGGTCGAGTCGAACAGGAGGCTGATCCCATGGAGCATCGATTGCGGCGGGGCCGACGCACCATCGCGGCCCTGATCCTCTCGGCGCTGGTGCTCGGGACGGGCTCGTCGTGCTTCTACTCGTGGTACATGAACCCCCGGGTGACGCGGGAGCTGCAGGAAGACCCGGGCGGCGAGCGCGCGCAGAAGGTGATGCTGCTGGTCCTGCCCTCGGGGCGGGAGCTTCCGGTGAACTATCTGCGCGAGGACTCGACGGTGTATGCGGCGTCCGATGGTCGCTGGTGGCGCGAGCTGCGCGGCGAGGGCGGCCGCGGGCGCGTGTTCATCCAGGGCGAGTGGCTCGAGGGACGGATGCGCGCGGTCGAAGACGACCCCGAGCTTCGAGAGTCGGTCTTCGGGCGCCTGAGGCCGACGGCGCCGGGCTTCCTCGGCACGCTGATCGTGATCGACCTCGACGCCGGGACGACGAGCACGGAGGAGATGCAATGAGGATCGGAGTCTCCCTCCCCGTTCGCGAGCTGCGCGACGACCTCGGCGCGATTCGCGCGTTCGCGCAGCGAGCCGAGGAGCTCGGGTTCACCCACCTGCGCGTTCCCGACCAGATCGCGCGAAAGGACTCGGGCCACCTGCACGAATCGCTCACGTTGCTCGCCTGGGTCGCAGGCTGCACGAGTGCGATCGAGCTCGTCCCCTCCGTGGTCGTGCTGCCGGCGCGACAGACCGTGCTCTTCGCCAAGCAGGCCGCGGAGATCGACCTGCTCTCGGGAGGCCGGCTGCGTCTCGGCATCGGGGTCGGCGCACACCGGCGCGAGTTCGGCTCCCTGGGCCAGGACTTCACGACGCGCGGCCGTCGCTGCAGCGAGCAGATGCAGCTGCTGAAGCGCCTGTGGACCGAGGCCGAGGTGAGCTTCGAGGGCGAGTTCGACCGCGTCAGCAAGAACGGGATCGACCCGCTCCCGATCCAGCGCCCGATTCCGATGTGGATCGGCGGCGCGCCGACGCCGTCGGAGCCCGTGCTCGAGCGAATCGGACGCCACGCCGACGGCTGGTTCGCTCTGTGCGCACCGGAGGAGTTCGCCGGCCTGAAGGCGCGGATCGATGGGTTCGCGCGGGAGGCCGGCCGCGACCCCGCGAGCATCGGCGCCGAGAGCGGCGTGGGAATCCACGGCCGCACGGACGAGGAGTGGCTCGCGATCGTCGAGGCCCGGCGCGCCACGGGCGCAACGCACCTCTGCATGCGGACGCTCGGTGGCGAGCTCGATGCTCGAGGGCATCTCGACGCCCTCGAGCACGTTCGGTCGCGGCTCTCCGAGGCTGGCGCGGGCTAGAAGCCCTTCAGCGTGGCGTAGCGATCCCGGTGGAAGGCGGGGTTGCCGTAGGTCGCTTCCAGGACGCGCGCGCGCTTCAGGTAGAGGCCGGCGTCGAACTCGTCGGTCATGCCGATGCCGCCGTGCATCTGGATCATCTCGTTCGTCATGTGGTGCACGAACTCGCCGGCCTTGCACTTCGAGAGCGAGCACAGGGCGGGGACGTCGTCGGCCTCGCGGTCGAGCGCCTGCAGAGCCGCCTCCACGCAGGAGCGGGCCAGCTCCATCTCGGTGTAGAGGCCGGCCGCCCGGTGGCCGAGGCCCTGGAACGAGCCGATCACCTGGCCGAACTGCACACGGTTCTTCAGGTAGTCGAGGGTCATGTCGAACGACTGGCTGGCCACGCCCATCATCTCGGCGCCGAGCCCCGCACGGGCGCGGTCGAGCACCGCGTGCAGGACGGGAGCGCCCTCGTTTCGCGTGCCGATCAGGGCCTCGCTCCCGACCTCCACGCCGTCGAAGTCGACCCGCGCGTGGCCGCGGCTGTCGGCCGTCACGAGGCGCTGGCGGGAGACGCCGCGGGCGTCGGCCTCCACCAGGAAGAGGCTGATCCCAGCGTCGCTGCTCGGCTCGCCTCCCGTCCGTGCGACGACGACGAACGCGTCGGCGCTTCCGCCCTCGAGCACGTGGGTCTTCGAGCCGCGGAGCACGAAGCCGCCGTCCTTCTCTTCGGCCACGAGGCCCGTTGCGGACGGCGCGTGGCGCGGGCCCTCGTCCACGGCGAGGGTGAGGATGGCGCTCCCCTCCGCCACGCGCGGCAGCCAGGCCTGCTTCTGGGCGTCGGAGCCGGAGAGCACCAGCGCACTGGTTCCGACCAGGCCCGAGGCGAAGAGCGGCGACGCGGTCAGCTGGCGGCCCAGCTCCTCCAGCACGACGCCGAAGGTCAGGTAGCCGAGGTCGACGCCGCCGTACTCCTCGGGAACCAGGATCCCGGCCCAGCCCATCTCGGCCATGCTGGCCCAGGTCGCCTTGTCGAAGCCGTGCTCGCTCCCGCTGTCGCGCATCTCGCGGAACTTCGCGACGGGCGCCTCTTCGCGAACCCACGACTTCGCCTGCTCCTGGAGCAGGGCCTGCTCTTCGGTCAATGCCGCCATGGCTCAGCCTCGCTGGGTGTTCTCGGGCAGGCCGAGGATGTTCTTGGCGATGATGTTGTTCTGGATCTCGAACGAGCCGCCGTAGATCGACATGGCCTTGCCCGAGAGCCAGTTGCGCACGGCGTCGAGCTCGGACTTCTCGAACCCCTCGCCCTCCCAGCCGAGACCCTGGCTCCCCATGATCTCGAGGGAGAGCTCGGCGCGCTTCTGCGCGATGGTCGACGCGGCGTTCTTCATGATGGAGGCCGCGGCGCTCACCTTCGCGTTGCCGCGCGCCTCCGCGGCGATCCGGGCCAGCGTGAGCGCGTGCGCCTTCGCCTCCATCATCTGGTCGGTGACCCGCGCACGGAGGTCGGGGTCGGCCAGGCGCCCCTGCTCGTCGACGCCGACGTACTCCTTGGCGAGATCGCCGAGGGACTTCCGCGGCCCGCCGCCGAGCCCGGAGGTCGCGCCGGTCTGGCTCTGACGCTCGTGCTGCAGGAGCCGCTTGCCGACGGTCCAGCCCGCATTCATCTCTCCGAGCATCTCGTTCTTCTCGGCGCGGGCGTCGTTGAAGAAGGTCTCGCAGAAGGGCGAGGCGCCGCCGATCAGGCGGATCGGGCGGGTCTCGATGCCGGGCTGGTTCATGTCGATCATCAGAAAGCTGATGCCGTCGCGCTTCGGCGCGTCGGGATCCGTCCGCACGAGCACGCCGCACCAGTCGGAGATGTCCGCTCCGGAGGTCCACGTCTTCTGGCCGTTCACGACCCAGTGGTCGCCGGCGTCTTCGGCGCGGGTCTGGAGCGAGGCCAGGTCCGATCCCGCGTTGGGCTCGGAGTAGCCGAGCGACCAGAACACCTCCCCGCGGCAGATCCGCGGGATGTGGCGCTGCTTCTGATCCTCGGTGCCGTACTCGAGGATGGTCGGCCCAACCATGGTGATGCCCATGCCGGTGGTGCGAACCAGCGGATTGAAGGCGCCGGCGCGATCGAGCTCCTGGTTCAGCACGCGGGCCTGGGTCTGGCTGAGGCCTCCGCCGCCGTACTCGGCGGGCCAGGTGGGCGTGGCCCATCCCTTGGCGCCCAGGCGCTTGCCCCACTCGAGGGCCTCGCGCTGGGAGTCGTCGATCGTCTCCCCTCCCATCAGCGCACCGGCCCGCCCGGCCAGGGACTTCGGGAAGTTCTGCTCGATCCAGGTCCGCACCTCGGCCCGGAAGGCCTCGAGCTCGGCGCTCGGATCCGTCATCGCCATCCTCCTCTTCCAGCTCGTCCAGCTTCCATGGCACGCCTGCTCGGGACGCAGCCGCGACGGGCTCAGCCCTCGTCGTCGACGGCCCCGAAGCCGGGCGCGTTCTCGATGAGCCGCACCATCCGGAGCAGCGTGTCGTGCTGGGTGTCGACATCGCCCGGCCGCCCCACCGTCGCACCGATGTTCAGCTTGCGGATCAGCTGGCGCGGCGGGCGGGCGGCGCCCGAGAGCGGCGGCATCACCGACACCAGCGCGGTGGGCAGACCCTGGGCCTCGAGACCCCGTGCGATCAGACTCACGGTCTGATGGCAGACGGGTCACGAGGGGACGAGCAGCACGGCGTCGACGCCGTCGCTGCGCAGACGATCCACGAGAGCCGGGATGGTCTCGTTCAGCAGCGGCGCGACGTCCACGACGAGCCCCATCAACACGTGGGTCGCTTCGGCGACCGACCCGATCTCGCCCCGCTCCGCCATCTCGCGCAGGCGGTCGAGGGGCAGGTTCACGTTGTGGTCTTCCTTCGCGAAGCGATGGTCGTAGCCGGGGTGGTGGATCACGAGCTTCGACGGATCGACGTCGACGGGGATCTCGCGCACCTGGGGCGTATCGCCGCCGAAGTTCGGGATCGGCCTCATCGGCTCCTGCTCCCCGGAGATGGAGTAGCCGCCCGTGGTGATGAGCGCGAAGCGCGCTTCACCGGCAGGCTTGTCGAGCCGGGCGAAGGGATCCCCCTCGGTGCGGAACCACGGATAGCTGCCGAAGGCCTCCTTGGTCTTCCCTTCCTGGATCATCGGGAGGGCCTTCTCCCTCCAGGACTCGTACTTCGGAGTCCAGTCGGCCAGGCTCGCGGCGTCGGACATCGGATCCTCCTTCGGGTGGGCCCAGGGTAGTCCACGCGCGTCGCACTGCCCGTCCGTTGCCGATGGGCTGCCGGGCCCGCCCTTGCCGGGCCCACCGAGAAGGGCCCGGCTAGAATCGCGCCATGATCTGGCGCTACTGCGTGAGCGGGCGCGTGCGAGACGACGTCGGCGCCCCTCTCCCGGGCCTGCGGGTCCGCGCCTGGGACAAGGACCTCATCTTCGACGACTACCTGGGCGAGGACACCACGGACGCCGAGGGCTGCTTCCGCATCGAGTTCACGGACGAGGCCTTCCGCAGCATCGTCGACGAGAACCCGGACCTGTATCTGCGCATCTTCGACGCCGACGTAGGGCAGGAGCTGCACACGACCCGCGACCGGATCCGGCGTGGGGCCGGGGCCGAGGAGCACTACGAGATCGAGATCCCCCGCGCGCGCCTCGCAGCGAGCAGCTGATGCGCAGGACGCGGCCTCGGGGTGGCCCCTTCGGCCCAGCCGGCCCGCCAAACGTGGGCCCACCCGGCCCGCCCAAACCCCACCCGGCCCGCCCAAACGTGAGATGGCTCGATGGAGACGGCGTTCAGCCCTGGCAACGCGGATCCCGGCGGGCCATCATGACCGGCTTCCCGGCCCGCCGCGCCGCCATGGGCGGGTGAGTCCGAAAGCTCTCTCGCCGTGCCGCGCCGGCCGATGAGGCCACGTGCCCGACCTCGTGACCCGCTCCTTCCTCTCGAGCCCACTCCCTTGATCCGCATCTTCCTTCTCTACGCCCTCTCGGGCTTCGTGAGCCTCGGGTACCAGGTCTCCTGGTTCCGGATCTTCGCGGACTGGTTCGGCTCCACGAGCCTCGTCTTCGCCGTGGTCGTGATCAACTTCGTGGGAGGGCTCGGGATCGGCGCCCTGCTCAGCTCGCGCGTGAGCGGGTTCCTGTCGCGGATCGGCCTGCACGACCGCTTGCGGGCCTACGGTGCGGTCGAGCTGCTGGTGGGAACGAGCGTGCTGCTCACGCTGTTGGCTGCCGAGAGCGTCCCAGGCTCGTTCGGGGCCTTCCCCTACTACCTGAGCGACGGGATCTGGATGCAGTCCCTGCTCTACCGGATCGGGCACTTCGGCGTCGCGGCCGCCTGCGTCTTCATCCCGTGCCTGTTCATGGGCGTGACGTTCCCGCTGCTTTGCCACGCCTTCGCCGCCGAGCCCCGGGGCGCGCGCTTCCCCTCCGCGCTCTACGCCTGGAACACGCTCGGCGCCTGCGCCGGCGTGCTGGCCTGCCAGTTCTTCTTCCTTCTGCAGCTCGGCCACGGCACGACCTTCGTGCTGATGGCCGGAGCGAACGTGCTGCTCGGCGTGTACTTCCTCCTGGCGGGCGGCGCGCCGGCCTCGGCCGCGAGGACGACCGCGCCCCCGGAGCCCACGCCCGCCGCCCCGACGTCGAGCGAGGACCGGGGCGTCATCGTGCAGCTCGTGGTGCTCGCGGCGGCGAGCGGCTTCGTGGCCGGCGCCCTCGAGGGCGACCTGTTCAAGCGCGTGAGCTTCCTGATCTACGTCGTGCCGGGCGCCACGATGTCCTTCATCTCGTTCTGGGCGATCGTGGGCATCTTCCTCTCGAGCAGCCTGGTCAACCGGCTGACCTCGCTCACCATGGGGCACATCAAGATCGCCTACGGCCTGGCCTGCCTCTACGCGGCCGGCGTGTGGCAGCTGGGCGACCGGATCAAGGTGTGGATCGACCCGAACGTCGCCGTCACCGACTTCCCCCAGAGCCTGCTCCACCTGCTGGCCTTCGTCGGGATCTTCACCTTCCCGCCCTTCTTCCTCATCTCGCTGCTCCTGCCCTTCGTCTGCAACGAGCTCCAGCGGCGCGGCCATCACCTGGGCTTCGCGTACGGCCTGAATACCGTGGCGTTCTGTGTGGGGCTCGTGCTCTTCGCCCTGGTCGCACCCTCGGTCAGCATCTTCTACTCGCTCAAGCTCTTCCTCGTCGTCCTCGTCGTGGCCGCCGCCTTTGTCGCGGTGATGGCGCCCGAGCCGCGGCGACTCGGGCTCCAGCTCGGGGCCGTCGCGGTCGCGATGATCGTCGCGGCCGTCGCAACACCCCGCGAGTTCGACAAGAGCTTCTTCGACGAGGGCAGCCTGCCGGCCACCAATCCCGTCGAGGCGGTGAAGGCCGACGCGGCGGTCACGACCTTCGTGGTGAAGGAGAGCCGGCCGGTCGAGAACGCGCGCATCTACTTCGGGCGCATGGGCATGTCGGGCACGAACATCGAGGCGCAGATCTACATGCGCCTGATGGCCCACGTCCCCCTGCTCTCCCACGAGAAGCCGACCCGCTCCCTCCTGATCTGCTTCGGGGTGGGCAACACCGCCTCCGCGATCGCCTCCCACGAGACCATCGAGCAGATCGACGTGGTCGATCTGAACGCGAACGTCCTGCGCACCGCGCCGAGCTTCCGGCGCTGGTCGCGCAACGTGCACCTCGACCCGCGCCTGCGCCTGATCAACGACGACGGTCGCGCCTGGCTGCGCACCACCGACGTCACCTACGACTTGATCACCAGCGAGCCGCCGCCGCCGCTCGCGGCCGGCGTGTACCGGCTCTACTCGCGGGAGTACTACGAGGACGCCCTCGCGCACCTCGGCGAGGACGGGCTGATGAGCCAGTGGCTCCCCGTCTATCAGATGCCCGACGAGATCGTCGATCTGGCGACCCGCACCTTCCTCGACGTGTTCCCGAATGCGCTCCTGATGAGCGGCTACGGCGGGGAGTGGATCCTGGTCGGAAGCGCCTCGCCGATCGATCTCGATCGCATGGAGCGCCGCTTCTCCGAGTCGCGCTCGGTGGTGCGCGACCTGGCGCGCGTCCGGGTGCGCAAGCCCGCCGACCTGCGCGCGAAGATCCTGCTCGACGACGCCGGGCTGCGGGCCAAGTACCCGCCGGGCCGCGTGATCAGCGACCAGCGCAACGACATGGAGCACAGCCTCTTCCTGCTCCCCACCGCAAACGCCGAGCCCCGCGACCTCTAGCCCCACGGGATGGGGACGGTCCTCGCCCCTGGGGGATGGCAGAAATCGACGGGTCAATGTCATTGCGGACATGGCTGCGCCGGACGAAGCTGCCCTTCATGAGAGGCCCCCGCCGCGTCGCCCTGGTCGCCCTGCCCGAGGCCATGTCCCTCGACGTGATCGGCCCGCTCGAGGTCTTCTACACGGCGTCGAGGCTCTCGCGGACCGCGGCCGGCGACCCGCCGTCCGGGTACGAGGTCGAGGTGCTGGCACCCGAGGCCGGCCCCCTGCGCACCGAGTCGGGCGTCTCGCTGGTCGCCGACCGGGCGTGGCGCGAGGTCCGCGAGCCCATCGACACCCTGCTCGTCGCCGGCGGCGGCGGCCCGGCCTGGTGGCGCGCGGCGCGCGATCCGGAGCTGCTCGACTGGATCCGCGCGCAGTCGCCGGGGAGCCCGCGCGGCGTGCGACGCCTGGGCTCGGTCTGCTCGGGTGCGCTCGTGCTGGCCGAGGCGGGCGTCCTCGACGGCCGGCGCGCCACCACCCACTGGCTCGCGACCGAGCTCCTCTCCGCCTACCCGAGCATCGAAGTCGAGCCCGATGCGATCTTCGTCCGCGACGGCCCCATCGCGACCTCGGCCGGCGTCACCGCGGGCATGGACCTGGCCCTCGCCCTCGTCGAGGAGGACCACGGGCGCGAGCTGGCCCTCGCCGTCGCGCGCATGCTGGTGATGTTCCTGAAGCGCCCCGGAGGCCAGTCGCAGTTCAGCGAGCCCCTGGCGGCCCAGGCCTGCGCCATCGGTCCCCTCGAGAACCTGCCCCAGTGGATCGTCGAGCACCTGAGCCAGGATCTCTCGGTCCCGGTCCTCGCTCGCCAGGTGGGCATGAGCCCGCGCCACTTCGCCCGCACCTTCGTGCAGCAGCTCGGCACCACGCCGGCGCGCTACGTCGAGCGCGTCCGGGTGGAGCGGGCTCGCGGAGAGCTCGAGAGCACCGACCTGCAGATCGAGGAGGTCGCCGCGCGCTGCGGCTTCGGCAGCGCCGATCACCTGCGGCGCAGCTTCCTGCGCCACGTCGAGACGACCCCCAACGACTACCGCCGCCGCTTCGGACGCCTGCGGGCGTCCGCCTAGCGTCGAGCGCGCACCCGAGAGGAGACCGAGATGGAGATCGCGATTCTGGCCTATCAGGGCATGACGGCCATGGATGCCATGGGCCCCTACGAGGTGCTCTCGCGCCTACCCGAGGCGCGCCTGCGCTTCGTCGCCGCCGAGAAGGGCCCCATCACCACCGACACCGGCATGCTGACCTTCCAGGCCGAGGCGGGCATCGACGAAGTCGAGCGCGCCGACGTGCTGGCGGTGCCCGGCGGGCCCGGCAAGGCCGTCGGCGCGGTGATGCAGCACGCCCCGACCCTCGAGTGGGTCGCGAAGATCCACGAGACCTCGCGCTACACCCTCTCCGTCTGCACCGGCTCCTGGATCCTCGGCGCGGCCGGAGTGCTGAAGGGCAAGCGGGCCGGGTCGCACTGGATGGCGCTCGACGCCCTGCCCGGCTTCGGAGCCGAGCCCTGCTCGGATCGCGTGGTCGTCGACGGCAAGATCTGGACGGCCGGCGGCGTCACGTCCGGGATCGACATGGCGCTGACCTTCGCCGCCGAGGCGGTCAACGAGGACTTCGCCCAGGTGCTGCAGCTGGCGCTGCAGTACGACCCCAAGCCCCCCTTCAAGGGCGGCACCCCCGAGTCGGCGCCGGAGCACATCGTCCAGATCGCGCGCGACAACGCAGCCGCCGTCATGGGCTAGCCCGAGGGGAGGGGACGGTCCTCGCCCCGAAGGGCAAGGACCGTCCCCATCCCGCGGGGCTGACTAGTAGCCGCGGAGGGAGGCGAAGCGGTCGCGGTGGTGGGCTCCGTCGCCGAGGGTCAGCTCCGCCGCCTTGGCGCGCTTGAAGAAGAGGCCGATCTCCTCTTCGTCGGTCATGCCGATGCCGCCGTGCATCTGGATCGCCTCGGCGCCGATGTGGCTCGCCACGTCGGAGCAACGCGCCTTGGCCGCACTCGCGAGCTGCAGCCAGTCGTCGCGCCCCTCGTCCACGGCCGCGAGCGCCTCGCGCACCACCGAGCGGGCGAGCTCGAGCTCGACGAACATGTCCACGATGCGATGTCGGAGCGCCTGGAAGGTTCCGATCTTGACGCCGAACTGCTCCCGGTCCTTCAGGTAGGCGAGGGTGCGCTCGAAGGCCTCGTCGAAGGTGCCGAGCATCTCGGCCGAGAGCCCGATGCAGGCGCGCCCGTACACGACGTCCAGCAGGTCGGCGCCGCGACCGAGCTCGCCCAACACCTGCTCCGGGGTCGCGCGCACGCCGGCGAGCTCGACGTCCGCCGCGTTGCGTCCGTCGACCATGTGGTTGCGCCGGATCTCCACGCCGTCGGCGGCCGCATCGATCGCGAAGAGGCTGAGCCCGTCGCGCGCGCCGGCCTCCCCGTCGGTGCGCGCGACCACCACCAGGGTGTCGGCCACGTGCCCGTCGAGCACGAACTGCTTGCTTCCCTCGATGCGATGGCCGTCCCCGTCCTTCTCGGCACGGGTCGCCACGTCGAGCGGATCGAAGCGCCCGCGCTCCTGGAAGGCCATGGCGAGGATCCGCTCCCCGCTGCACACGCCCGAAAGCAGCTCGTTCTTGAGCGCGTCGCTGCCGCCGAGCAGCACGGCCTGGCCCGCCAGGAGCACCGTCGACACGAAGGGCTCGGGGGCGAGCACGCGTCCGCACTCCTCGAGCACGACGCCGAGCTCGCCCAGGCCCATCCCCGCACCCCCGTAGGACTCGGGGAAGGGGATGCCCGTCCAGCCCATCTCGGCCATCTCGCGCCACAAGGCCCGGGAGAAGCCGACCTCGTCCTCGCTGTCGCGCAGCTCGCGCATGCGAGCGACGGGAGACTTCTCCGCCAGGAAGCCTCGCGCCGTCTCCTTCAGGATCAGCTGGTCTTCGCTGAGTGTCAGCGTCATGTCCGTCCTCGCAGGCCCGTCCCTTGGATTGCCGGAGCTCGGATTGCCGGACGGGGGCCACTGACCATAGACTAGGGCCGCGGTGCCCCGCAGCAGGGAGGCGGCATGTCGATCGAATCATTCCGGACCGAAGCACGCCAGTGGCTGGCCGAGAACTGCCCCGAGGAGATCCGGGTGGGAAGCCGGGATCGCCTCTCGCGCGCGCAGTTCGACGATTGGGTGCGCACCCTCGGCACGCGGGGCTGGGCCGCCCCCGGCTGGCCCACGGAATACGGCGGCGGCGGGCTCGATCGCGAGCACCAGGCGGTGCTCTCCCAGGAGATGCGCGCCATCAAGGCCGTCCCTCCCGGCGGCTTCGGTCTCACGATGCTCGGCCCGACCCTCCTCGAGCTCGGAACCGACGAGCAGAAGCAGCGGCACCTGCCGCCGATCTGTCGGCACGAGCTGATCTGGTGCCAGGGCTACAGCGAGCCCGGTGCGGGCTCCGATCTGGCCGGCCTGCAGACCCGCGCCATCGAGGACGGCGACGAGTACGTCGTGACCGGCCAGAAGATCTGGACGACCGGCGCCCCCCACGCCGACTGGATCTTCTGCCTGGTGCGCACCGATCCGGACGCACCCAAGCACGAGGGCATCACCTTCCTGCTCTTCCCGATGCGTCAGGAGGGCGTGCAGGTCTCGCCGATCCGGCTGATCGACGGCAGCGAGCACTTCGCCCAGGTGTTCTTCGACGGCGCCCGCGCCAGCAAGAGCGACGTCGTCGGCCCGGTGAACGGCGGCTGGACCGTGGCCAAGCGCCTGCTCCAGCACGAGCGCGGCGTCTCCAATCCCGAGGCGCGCGCCGCGGGGACCGCCAAGCGCAAGGGGCTGGTGGATCTCGCCCGCGAGCAGCTGGGCGAGCGCGAAGGCCGACTCGCCGACCCCGCCCTGCGCGATCGCATCGCCCAGCACGAGCTCGACGCCCAGGCCTTCGGCCTCACCATGCGGCGCGCGGCCGAGGAGGCCCGGGCGGACCAGAGCGAGCGCCAGATCGCCGCCATGTCCAAGTTCTACTGGTCCGAGCTCGGGAAGCGCGAGCAGGAGATCGCCATCCAGCTGCTCGGGAGCCGCGGGCTCGGCTGGAGCGGAGAGGGCTTCGAGGAGTCCGAGCTGGCGCGCACGCGCCGCTGGCTCATCACCCGCGCCGATTCGATCTGGGGCGGCACGAGCGAGATCCAGCGCAACATCATCGCCAAACGCGTGCTGATGATTCCCGAGTAGACGGCGCGGCGAGCATCCGAGGAAGAGGCGGACGAGGCGGGTCAGGAGACGAGCTTGCAGTACGAGGAGATCCTGTACGAGGTGAAGGACGGCGTGGCGCAGGTCACGCTCAATCGGCCGGAGAAGCTCAACGCGATGACGGCGCGCATGGGCGCCGAGATGGCCGACTCCATGGCCGAGGCCGATGGGGACGACGCCGTCCGTGCGGTGGTGCTGACCGGAGCGGGTCGCGGCTTCTGCGCCGGAGCGGACCTCGGCTCGGGCGACGGCTTCGCGGCGGGCTGGGGCGACGAAGGCCAGGAGCTGCGACGCATGATGCCGATGGAGGTGCGCAAGCCCGTCATCGCCGCCATCAACGGCCCGGCCGTGGGGGCCGGGCTCACCTGGCCGCTCCAGGCCGACGTCCGCTACGTGGCCTCCGACGCCAAGCTCGCCTTCGCGTTCGTGCGCCGCGGGGTGCTCCCCGAGCTCGCCTCCCACGTGATCCTGCCCCGGCTGGCCGGGCTCTCCCGGGCGACGGAGCTCCTGCTCTCGGGCCGCACCTTCCTCGGCGACGAGGCCGTCGAGTACGGCGTGGCGACCCGCGCGTTCCCCAAGGAGGAGGTGCTCCCCGCAGCGCTCGAGCTCGCCCGGGACATCGCCACGAACGCGGCCCCGCTCCCGGTGGCCATCTCGAAGCGCCTGATCTGGGAGGGCGTGGGCATCGACCTCACCGAGTGGCGCAAGCGCGAGGGTCGTCTCTTCGCGAAGACCACCCGACATCCCGACGCCCGCGAGGGCACGGTTGCCTTCTTCGAGAAGCGCGCGCCGAAGTGGACTGGCTCCCCGACCAGGGAATTCCCGGAAGAGCTCTCCTAGACCCGCCGCTCTAGCGGGTCAGTCCAGGACCGGGGGCGCTCCCCAGGGCCGGGCGAAGGCCGCCGAAGAAGTCCGAGGGGCCGACGACGCCGTCTCCGTCGAGGTCGGCGACGGCGCAGGCCGGCGTCGCCGGGATCGACGCGCCGAGGCACGGGCGCAGGACGGAGAAGAAGTCGGACGGCGCGACGGTTCCGTCGTCGTCGAGATCGGCGTCGCAGGCGTCGCCGAAGCGCTGCTCCCCGGGGATCCCGGGGGCATCGTCGATGGGCGCGTTGGTGTCGCGCTGGTCGGGGTTCGCGGCGAGGGTGCAGTTGTCGCAGGCGTCCCCGACCCCGTCTCCCTCGGCGTCGCCCTGGTCTGGATCGAAGAAGTCCGGACACACGTCGGTGCCGGCTTCGACGTCGTCCCCGTCGAGGTCGAGCTCCTCGCCGGGCCGATAGACGTCCGACAGGTCGGTGGTGTCGAAGCCCGAGAGGGGCGCGCCGGCCGGGACGTAGATGCGATCGCCCACGACGCCGGCTCCGATGCCGTGCTTGCCCACGGGCATGGGCGTGAGCTCGGCCCAGCGATCGACGCGCGGGTCGTAGGCCTCGACCTCATCGAAGGTCAGGGTCGGGAACTGCTCTCCTCCGAACACGAACAGGCGCCCGCCCAGCACCGCGCCGGCAATCCCGCTGCGGGCGGTGGGGAGCGACGCGAGCGGCGGGAGCCACTGCCCGAGGGTCACGTCGTAGGCCTCGAGGGTTCCGACGTTGAAGGGAGACCTGCCTCCCGCGGCGTAGATGCGCCCGGCGATGGCTCCGGCCGCGAGATGGTTCCGGGGGCTCGGGAGCGGCGGAAGCGGCGTCCACTCGTCGAGGGCCGGGTCGTACACGGCGAAGTCGTCGACGGCCACCTCCTCGCCGAAGAGCGCCCGGCTGCCCCCCACCGCATAGATCCGGCCCTCCCACACGACGGCGGCCAGCTCTCCGCGCGGCGCGGGAAGGGAGGCCACGGGGGTCCACTCGTCGAGGGCGGGGTCGTAGGCGAAGACGCTCGACGAGGCCGTCTGGAACAGATCCAGCCAGCCGCCGATCACGTAGACCCGTCCGCCCAGCCCGACGGCGGCCGCGTGGTGAAGTGCTACGGGGAGAGGCGCCGCGCCCCTCCAGCTGCCCGTGTCGGGTCCCGGCGCGCCTCCGGCCGGGGGAGCCGGGGTGTAGATCTCGACGGTGGGGACGCCGTCGCGATTCGCGTCGAAGCCGCCGATCACGTAGACCTCGCCGCCGAGGACCGCGACGGCGACCTCCTGGCGCGCCGTCGGGATCGGAGTCGTCGGTGCCCAGGGGCTCGCAGAGACCGAGGAGGCCAGCAGAAGGATCGGGAGCCAGAGCCGGGGCATGCCGCAGGATACAACGAAGCCGCCGGGGGGTTGCGATGCCGTGAAGCCGTCACCCGAAGGCCCGGGCGCTGCGATAGCCTCAGGGCTCCATCAGGTATCCAGCGCGCAGAGGACCTCCCCATGAGCGAACCCAGCAAGGTCGTCCTTCCCTCCAAGGGCCAGGCCGGAGCCGACCCCTACTCGATTCCCCTCGATCAGATCGACGTCTCGGACGGCGAGCTCTTCGAGACGGACACCCACTGGGGCTTCTTCGAACGGCTGCGCAAGGAGGATCCGGTCCACTACTGCGCGGAGAGCGAGTTCGGGCCCTACTGGTCGGTCACGAAGTTCGACGACATCGTGACCGTCGAGAAGGACCCCGAGACCTACTCCTCGGCCCACAGCATCGTGGTGGCCGACCCGGAGCCCGACTTCCCGCTGGAGGCCGGCTTCATCACCATGGACGGCGAGCAGCACCAGGCCCACCGCAAGACCGCGCAGCCCGTGGCCTCGCCGCGCAACCTACGGTATCTGGAGCCGCTCATCCGCGAGCGCGTGATCGAGATCCTCGACGGGCTGCCGGTGGGCGAGACCTTCGACTGGGTGGATCGCGTCTCCATCGAGCTCACGACCGGCATGCTCGCGACGCTCTTCGACTTCCCCTGGGAGGAGCGACGCAAGCTCACCTTCTGGTCCGACATGGCCACGGCCGGCCCCGAGCAGGTCGAGATGATGGGCATGACCGAGGACGAGCGGCGGGGCGCGCTGCTCGAGTGCCTCGAGACCTTCACCCGGCTCTGGAAGGAGCGCGAGGGCAAGCCCCAGGGCGAACGGCTCGACTTCGTCACCGCCCTCGCCAACAGCCCGGCCACCAAGAACCTCGACCCTCTCGAGTACCTGGGCACCCTGGTGTTGCTCATCGTCGGCGGCAACGACACCACGCGCAACTCGATCTCGGGCGGCGTGCTCGCCTTGAACGAGTTCCCCGCCGAGTACGAGAAGCTCCGCAACGATCCGAGCCTGATTCCGAACATGGTCAACGAGATGATCCGCTGGCAGACGCCGCTGGCGCACATGCGTCGCACGGCGACGCGCGACACGGAGCTCGGCGGCAAGCAGATCAAGAAGGGCGACAAGGTCGTGATGTGGTACGTCTCGGCCAATCGCGACGAGACCGTGATCGACCGGGCCAACGAGTTCCTGATCGACCGCAAGGACTCGAAGCAGCACCTCTCCTTCGGCTGGGGCGTGCACTTCTGCATGGGGAGTCGGCTGGCCGAGATGCAGCTGCGCGTCCTGTGGGAGGAGATCATGAAGCGCTTCCACAAGGTCGAGGTGGTCGGCGAGCCGGTCCGCGTGCGCTCGGCCTTCGTGAAGGGCTTTCTTGAGCTGCCGGTCCGGGTGCATCCCCTCTAGGAGATGCTGCGCCGCGGCCTCGCGGTCCTTGGGGCCGCCCTCGCGCTCGCCGCGCTCCCCTTCGTCGTCGCCTACGCGCTGATCGAGACCGGCGAAGTCGTCGTACTGCGCACGCCGGAGAGCGACGGCGGCGAGCTGCTGGCGCGGCTCTGGGTCGTCGACCACGACGGGAATCCATGGATCAGCACCATCGACCCGACGAAGACCCGTTGGGTGGCCCGACTCGAGGACGACCCTCGAATCCTGCTCGTGCGCGATGGGGAGCGAAGCTGCCGCGACGTCCGCTTCAACCGGGACCCGACCCTCACCAAGACCCTCAATGCAGCCCTCCGAGAGAAGTACCGGCTCCCATGGATGGGCTCGGCGTTCCTCCGTCGGGTCGCCGGAGCGCAGGACGACCCGGCCCGCCGTGTCTGGATCCGCCTGCTTCCCTGCCCGCGAACGGATCAGCGGGCGGCGAAGAGCCGGTCCCATAGCGGCTCGGCGCGGAAGAGGCTGCGGGCGAAGAAGCGGCTGCGAGCCGCCGAGATGCGCTCGCCGATCGGGAGCGGCGGCGCCGGCTCGCTCCACTCGATCTTCGCGATGCGATCGAGCCAGCCCTTCTCGACGCAGCCCTCGAGGGAGAACACGTAGACGTCACGGGTGTGGGCCGCGGCGGCTCGCAGCTCGGGCTCGAGCTCCTCGAAGCGAAGGTGGCGGCTGCGCGCCTCGGGCTCGTTCTGGTTCACCCCGCCGCCGGTCACGCCGAGCGCGATGCAGGGCGCGTCCTCGAAGTACGCCCGCGCCCCCGCGCGCCCGAGGTAGGTGGCGTAGAGCATGAAGACCTCGGCGTCGACGGCCACGTCGACGAGGCCCAGGCTCCGCCGCAGGATCCAGGATCCAGCGGCCCGCTCGTCGAGCAGGTAGGGGAAGTGGTAGGACTCGACGCTCCGCCCCGTCGCTCGGATCTCCTCGACGAGGGCGCCGTACGCGGCCTCGGCGCGCTCCACCTGCTCACGCGAGCGGCGGCGACGGAACATGTCGAGGACCGCGGCGCGCCGATTGCGCAGCACGCCCTTCGACTCCGAACGCGGGAACTCGACGTCGAGACCCACCCGGTGCAGCCGCAGACCGGCGGTCTCGGCCCACTCGCGGGTCTCCCGCCAGCGTGAGACCGCCACATCGGCGTTGTCCGCGTTCAGCCAGTAGCCATCGGCCACGTCGAGGAGCAGCCAGGCGGTGACCGGGACGCCATTCGTCTCGAGCTCTCTCACCCACGCGGCACGCTCCGGCGACAGATCGATCAGGCCCATCGAGAGCGCGCACCGGTTCTCCGCGAGGAAGGGCAGCACCTCCGGGCGGGACATCATCGCGTCGAGCGCCTGGCTCTCGAGCTCGACGAAGAAGGTCAGGCGGGGCGCTTCGCGATCCATGGGCCCTCCCGCCGGCAGGATAGCGGCCCACTCCAGCGGAGAGTCGGGGCCGGCCCGACGCGGCCATCGCTCCCATCGGCCTGGGCCTACACCTCCTCGCGGCCGCGCCGCCGCCCGAAGCGCAGCAGGCCCGCCGCTCCTGTGACGGCGAGCAAGAGCATGCGGGGCTCGGGCACGGACGTGCCGAAGCCGTTCGCGGAGGTGAGGGTGACGCCTGCCGGGAGGTCGAAGCTCACCGTGGCGGTGTTCATGTAGTCGGCCAGCAGGTCCCCGCCGCCGATGTCGACGTTCATCATGTAGCCGAGCGTGAAGGGGTCTCCCACGATCGCGTTGATCACGGTCTCCGCCACCACGAGGATGTCGTCGGTCTCGCCGGGAAAGACGGCCCCGCTCGTCCACTGACCCTGGCTCCCGAAGGGGATGAAGGGGCTTGGAAGCAACGAGACGTCGAAGCCGGAGCTGACGCCGCCGCCGATCCTCGCTTCCGCGAAGTAGGCTCCGGGGAAGCTGGTGCTCGAGACCTGACCGTCTACCTCCAGGCGCACCGTCAGCGCCACGGACTCGCCGGGGCTTCCGCCTTGCAGGGTGTAGTGGTCCTGGACGGCGGTCTTGACGTTGCTGTAGACCCAAGCGTCGTCCTGGAGGCGGGCGCGCATCGCTCCCCCCACGATCTCGGCGAAGGCGACGGTGGCGCGGGCCGGGTCCTCGGGTCGGGGCACGGTCTCCTGGAGCAGCGTGTCCGCGTCGAAGTGGAGGAAGCTCCCGTCATCCTCCTGGATGCGCAGCTGGATGCGCGCATCCTCGATGGGCACCGCGGTGGCGCCGGCGGCGAGCAGCACGGCCAGTCCGGACAGGATCGTGGGCAGGGCATGGGATCGCATGGGTCTTCTCCTTCTCCCCGTTTCGGGGCGACGGGCTCGTCGCGAGCCCGGGAGCAGACTCCCGTCCCCGCGTTTCCGGGGCGTTTCCGGCGGCGGAGCCGGGGGTCCCACGGAAAGGCGACAGTCGGCCCATCGGGCCCCCGGTACCCTGCGACCCAGTGCCCTGCAGCCCAGCGCCATGCTGCCCAGTGCCCTGCTGCCCAGTGCCCTGCAGGGATGGAGGTCGGGTCGTGCGAGATCGGCTGAGACCGGCCCTACGCGAGCTCTCGGTGCGAGTCGCCGAGGCGCGCCTCTCCCTCGTGGTGGCGCCGGCGGGAAGCGGCAAGAGCACGCTGCTTGGCTGCTGGCGTGATGCTCTCGCCGAGGCGGGCGCCGACTGCGCCTGGCTGGCGCTCTCCCCGGTGCACGACGATCCGGCCCTGTTCCTGGAGGACCTCTTCGACGCCCTCCCCGGCCGAAGTGGCGATGGACCGGCCGGCGAGATCGAGCGCGACCTGCCGCACGTGGACCGCGAGGATGCCCACGCCGTGGCGCGGCGCGTTCGCAATGCCCTGCGCGGTCGCGAGCGGCCCCTGCACGTCTTCCTCGATGATCTGCACTGCCTCTCGCGCGATGGCCCCACGGACCGGCTGATCGACCTGCTCCTGCGCGATGAGCGCTCGATGCTGCGCTTCGCGATCGCCTCACGAGGGGCGCGGCCGCGCGCCGCCGCGCGGCTCGTCGCGGCGGGTGTGGCGCTGGAGGTAGGCACCGAAGATCTCTCCTTGCGGTCGAACCAGATCGCGGCCGTGCTGCGTGAGCAAGGGGTCGAGCCGGACCGCCTGACGGCCACGTTGCTGGCCGAGACGCGCGGCTGGGCCACGGGGGTGCAGCTCGCCGCCGGCGCCCTGGCCCGTCTCGACGAGAACGAGCATGAGGCCTTCATCCTCGCAATCGCGCGACAGCCCGACCTCTTCGAGTACGTGGCGGGCGAGCTCCTGGTCCACGAGCGGGCCGAGACCCTTCGCCTGCTCGAGGTCGCAGCGGTCCTCGGCCCCGCGGACGAGGCCATGCTCTGCGAGGCGGCGCCGGAGCGCCCGCCACGCGGAGTCGTGGCGCACGCGCTCGACCGCGGCCTCCTTGCGCGTGAAGGGGAGCGGCTGGGGCTGCACCCGCTCTGGACGGAGTATCTCCTGCGCCAGCTGCGCGACCGCAGCACGCCCGAGGCCTGGCGGGCGCTCCACGCGCGCATCGCGGGTGCGCTCGCCGGCTCGGACCCCGAGCGTGCGCTGCGCGTGGGGGGCGAGGGTGAGGCCTGGGCGCTCGTGGCCGACCTGCTGGAACGCCACGGACGCAGCTGGGTGGACCGGGGCCGGTACCACTTCGTCGAAGAGTGGCTCGATCGCCTCGAGGCCGCGGGCGTCGCGGCGAGCCCCATCCGGGCGCACCTGCGCGCGCTCACCGCGGCGCGGCGCGACCCGCAGGGCGCGATCGAGGCCCTCGAGGCGACGGCGGCGTCCCTCCGGAGGGCCGGCGACCGCACGGGCGAGGCCCTGGCCCTGGTGGACGCGGGCATCCTCGCAGCGAACGAGCACCGACCCGAGGTGACCCGGCGCACCATGCGCCAGCTCTTCTCGTTGCGCCGGCTCGTGACCGACCCCGACGTGCGTGCGCTCTCGTTGGCCGCCGTCGCCATCCTGCTCGTTTCGCGCGGGCGCCATCGGGGCGCGATGCGGCTGCTGCGGCGAGTCCGTCGTGGTGGCCTGTCGCTGCTGCCTCGCGCCACGATCGAGCTCGGCCTCTCCATCGTGGGCCAGTACGTCGACCCCGAAGAGGCGCAGGCGCTGCTCGACGAGGTCTGCGCCGATCCCGAGCACCGCGCCCACGCACCCTCGTTCTTCATGCTCCAGGCCCAACGCGCGAGGGTGCGAGGCCTGCGCGGACTCGATCCGGAGAGCTGCCTGGCCGATGCCCGGGAGTCCGTCGAGGCGTTCCAGGACTTCCGCTTGACCATGAGCGAGGTGGGCGCGCTGGACTGCCAGGCCAAGCTGCTCGCGCGCCTCGGACGTTGCGAGCAGTCCATCCAGGCCTTCGAGCGCGCGGCCTCGCTGGCCGAGCAGCTCGGCCACCGCGACTTCGAAGCCAGCATGCGCGGCCAGTGCGCGCGCGAGCTGCTCTCGCTGGGGCGCAGCGAGGCGGCCCTCGCCCAGGCGCGCCGCGCCGTCGAGGCCTTCGAGGCGGGCCGGGGGCCGCGCGACCCGTTCACCTTCGCCTTCCCCGCGGCTCTCGCCTACCGGATGCTCGCGGAGTGCGGCCACGCGCAGGACGCCCACCGGCGCGTGCGCGCCCAGGAGCACCGGCTGCGCTGCCCGGATCTCCCGATCGGACACCACCAGACCCTGCTCTTCCTGGCGCGCGTCGCGCACCTCGCGGGCGAGAGCGGGGAGGCGCACGGCCGGCTCTCCGAAGCCCGCGACCTCAGGGCACACCACGGCCTGCGTGACCACGGGTCCGAGCTCGATGCCGAGCTCGTGGCCTGGGCCGAGACGACGATGGACGAGCCGGAAGCGACGTGGGACGTGCGCACTCTCGGCGGCCTGGAGGTCTGGCGCCGGGGCCGCCGCGTACCCGATGCAGCCTGGCGCGGGCGCACCACGCGCCGACTGCTGCTCCGACTGCTGGCGTCGGAGACTGGCGAACGTCGCGAGCGCGTCGAGGCCGACCTGTGGCCCGACGCCGACCCGCGCCGCGCCGGCAACAACCTTCGCGTCGCACTCTCACGGCTGCGCAAGGCCCTGGGAGACGGCGCCCTCCTCGCGACGGGCGACCGCATCGCGCTCGCGCCGGCGCTCGTCGCGAGCTGGGACGTGAGCCGGGCGGCCTCCGCACTCCGCTCTGGCGATGCGCCGGATGTGGCGCTCGAGCTGCTGCGCGGACCCTTCGCACCCGAGCTCTTCGACGACTGGGCCGAAGAGCTGCGCCGCGAGGTCGAGGCGCAGCTCCTGGCCGTGGGCTGCGGCTGCGCGAGATCGCTGCTCTCGGAAGGCGATGCCCATCGGGCTGCACGCCTGGCCGAGCGGCTCGCGGCCTTCTCGCCGCTCTGCGAGGAGGTGTGGACGCTGCGGGCTCGAGCCGAGCTGGCCAGCGGCGACCCGGCTGCGGCGCGCCGCACGCTCGGGCGCGTACGGGCGCTCTTCGAGCGAGAGCTCGGAATCGAGCCCGCCGCCGTGCTGCGAGACGTCGAGCGGGAGATCGGGGCCGGGCCGCAGACGGCGCTCGGGTAACGCCCCGGAAACGCCGGCGCGCGACCCTGTACGCCGTGACGGACCGATCCCCGCAGCGCCCCGACCCGGGCTGTGCCTTCGTCGTCTGGCTCGACGAGCCGGGCGCCGAGGCGCCGCGTGCCGGCACCGTGGAGCACGTGGGAAGCGCCACGCGGGCCCGCTTCGACGATCTGGCCGGCCTCTCCCGGTGGATCGAGCGCACGCTGCGCGAAGCGGCGGGCCCCCGTCGTTGACGTCGGCTCCGGGCTCAGTACACCAGCTCGACCCAGCGACGGCCGGCCATCATCTCGGCCTTGCGCCGGCTCCACTTCTCCGCC
>JASJCN010000046.1 GCA_030065975.1 Myxococcota bacterium | reverse complement strand
CAGCTACCTGAAGCAGGGCATGCGCTTCTTCGTCGCCAAGGTGAACCTCGACGCGCAGGCGAAGCTCGGCTTCAGCTACCTGCGGCCGCTGCAGGTGGCCTACGAGTCGCGCAAGTTCATGCTGCCGATCCGCCTCGGCACGCTGAACGCCAACGGCAGCCAGGAGCTCTTCGTCTACACGCTGACCCGCAACGGGCGCGTCGAGACGACGAACTACCGCACCGTGAAGCTGCCCACCGGGATGGACATCCCCACCTACGTGAAGGACGACTTCGGCAGCTTCTACAAGGCGCTCTTCGACGAGCAGGTGCGCAAGGAAGACATGCGCGTGGTGTTCACCGAGTACGCCTGGGACATGGCCTGGTGCGACCCCTGCGCCGCCGACCCGCTCTCCGGCGAACAGCTGCGTGAGCTCGGCGTCTACTGGGCCAAGAGCGGGCAGGGCCCGGCCCAGGACGTGTTCGTGACCCGGCTCCACGTGCGCTACGACGCCGAGCACTTCCCCGCCGACCTCGTATTCCAGGAGACCGGGGATCGCACCAACTTCCAGGGCCGCTACGTGCTGCGCCACGCCTTTGCGGGCGAGGCCACCTGTCCGCAGGCGGAGGCGTACTACCGGCAGGTTCGCGAGCGCGAGGAGCGCGAGGCCCAGCAGCTGGCCTCGCTCACCGGCTGGCGGCTCTCGGACATCTGGGAGCGCATCGGCCGCCGGCCCGAGGCCGGCCCCGAGCCGCGCCCCTGGTGGCAGGATCTCTGGCGCTAGCCCGCTCCCGTCGGCGCGGTGTGCGGCTCGATCTGTGGCAGGATGAGAATCCTCGCAGGTCGAGCCGCCCGCTTCGGGCGCAGAGGGTGGAGAGCAGTGGATTGCGCGCCTGGCAGGTGACGAAGCACGGAGAGCCGCGCGAAGCCCTCACGCTGCGCGACACCGCGCCTCCCGAGCCCGGCCCGGGCCAGCTCCGCCTCCGGGTGCTCGGCGCCGCGGTGGGGTTCCCGGATCTGAGCCTCTGCCGCGGCGCCTATGCGCTGACACCACCGCTCCCCTTCACGCCGGGACAGGAGGCCGTCGGCTTCGTCACGGCGGCCGGCCCCGGGGCGCGCGCGCGCGAGGGCGAGCGGGTGATGGCGGTGAGCGCCTTCTTCCTCGGGCACGGCAGCTTCGCCGAGCAGTGCCTCGCCCTCGACGACTTCGCCTTCTCCGCGCCGGACGACATGGACGACACGCAGGCCGCGGGCTTCACGATCCCCTTCCACACGGCGTGGGTCGCCCTGGTGCGGCGGGCCGCGCTCGCCCCCGGAGAGAACGTCCTCGTGCTCGGGGCCGCCGGAGGCACGGGATCGGCTGCGGTGCAGCTGGCCAAGGCCCTGGGCGCCCGCGTGATCGCGACCGCCGGGGGCGCCGACAAGGCCGCGTTCTGTCGGAGGCTCGGGGCGGACGTGGTCGTCGACTACCGGAGCGACGACATCGCCCGGGCCGTTCGCGATGCGACGGGAGGGCGAGGCGTCGAGGTCGCCTTCGACGCGGTCGGGGGCACCGCCTTCGACGCGGCCACCCGCTGCATCGCCCACGAGGGCCGCCTCTTGCTGGTGGGCTTCGCGGGCGGGAGCTTCGGCCAGCCCCGGGCGGAGCACCTGGTCGAGCGCAACTACTCCGTCCTCGGCGTGATCCCGAGCGCCTACGACCGCGCGTTCCGCGAAGACGCCCAGCGCGGCCTGCTCGAGCACTTCCGGGCGGGGCGGCTGCGTCCCTGCGTGCACGACGTCGTTCCATTCGAGAAGATCCCCGAGGCCGTCGGACGGATTGCCGACGGCGAGGTCCTCGGCAGACAGATCATCGCGGCACCGCGCTGAGCGGGCCTGGCAGGAGCCCATCGTGGGTCGCTCGAACATCGTCGCCGCGTGCCTGCTCGTCGGCTTGCTCGGCTTGCTCGGGGTGGGGGCGTCGGCGCAGGAGCCCGCCGCCCTTCCGGGCTGGTTCCCGCCGGAATCGCTCGACGGCGCGGCGGCGCAGCTCGCGGTCGGCATGGCGCATCTCGAGGACTCCGAGGGGAAGGATCTCTCCGATCCCGCCCGCCGGCACGTGGCGGCTCGCCGGGGCGTCCTGCGCATCGCTTCGATCGTCGACGAGTGGGGCGTCCGCGGCCTCGTCGTCCGGACCCCGCGCTTCCTCAAGCTCGACGTGCCGCGCATCAGCGAGCCGCTGGTTTCGACCCTCTCGCTCTACGGCGTCTGCAGCCTCGGCCTGTATCCCGAGCTCGCCAAGGACGATGACGAGCGCTTCTACGTGGCGCTGGGAGAGGTGACGGTCGGCATCATCTCCATGTTCCTGCGCGCGGAGTACCTGGCGCAAGGAGGAACCGAGGAGGAGCTGAAGCGGCTGCTCTCGGACCCGCGCTGGAGGACGCTGGCGCGTCAGATCGCCGAGGACGGCGGCAAGCGCGGCCACGTGAACGCGACGTGTTCGCCGGTGATCTCGGCGATGGTCGAGCGGGACGACTGAGCCCGGCGATGGTCGAGCAGGACGACTGAGCCCGGCGCCAGGCCGGGTCGCGCTCAGCCGTCGACGCCGAACGTCAGGCTCTCGGCGAGCCGCACCGGACCGCCCTCGAAGCGGATCTCGAGGGCGTAGATCCCGGCCTCGGCGGCTTCGGGAAGCTTGACGAACGAGTCCACCGACCAGCGGCCGGGCTTGAACTCGAAGTCCGGAACCCGCTCGCGCACGACGACGCGGCCGCGGAAGCGGACCTGGGTGGTGAGGGTGCCCGTCACGACCTCGGTCGACCGCCGCGGGCACAGCGCGTACACGATCCGATGGTTGAGCTCGCCGCCCGGCTGGATGCGATTCGGGTTCAGCTCGTTGCGCTCGAGCTCGAGGTGGGGGAGATCGCGGCCGGCGCACGCGTAGTACTCCTCCACCTCTTCCGGAAGGTCGAGCAGCTTCTGGCCCGGCTCGCGGATCACGCGGCGGGCGTGGCCGACCCACGTGGCGCACGCGAGGTTCGCGAGGCAGATCAGGCACAGGACGACGAGCGGGGTGCGCACCGCGGCGAACCTCAACGTCGGATCTCCCAGCCCCGGTCCGACGGCCGGGGCGGCGGGGACGCGCGCTTCCCCGCACGTTTCCCTGTGCGATTCGGGTTGGGCGCGGCAACTTCGCGGGGGGCGGGCGGCTCCGGTCTGGCGGCAGGTCTGGCCGCAGGGTCGGAGCCGGCGTTCGGATCCGGCTCGGGCCCGGCTCGTCGGGCGACCGAGACCGGGGGCTCGATGTCCTCGATGGATGCGGGGACGCTCGCCTCGACCTCGGAGGACGCCGTCGGCCCGCCTTCGGGCGTGATCCAGTTGGCCGCGACGGCGGCCAGGCCCATCACGAGCAGGGTGAGGCGAAGCCAGCCGAGGGCGGGCCGCGCGGGCTCGCGCCGGGCGGGCAGCGGGGGCGCGTCGGCCGAGGCAACCCAGTCCTCCACCTCGACGTCAGCCGGGAGCGCGAGCGTCTCCGCCACCTCTCCCGGTGCGATCTCGAGGGTCGCGATGGCGTCGTCCTCGAATACCGGGAGCGAGTGGGTGCTCGAGAGCTCCCTCTCGAGGTCGGCCCGCGTCGGTGCGACGACGGGAGAGTCGCGGCGCAGGAGCGTCGGTTCCGGGGGCCGCATGCCGGTGTCGAAGAGCGTGATCTCGTTGCCCGCGTTGCCCGATGCTGCGGTGCCCGCCTGGAGCAGGGTCGCCGCACCGGCCGGATCGAAGGGAGCGCCGGCCTCGACCAGCGCATCCCGGAACGCGGCGGCGCTCGGGTAGCGCGCGGCCGGGTCCTTCGCGAGCGCACGCAGCACGGCCTCCTCGAGGGCCGCGGGAAGCGGGGCGCCCTGATCGCGCAGGCTCGGCGGCTCGCACTCGACCTGGGCGCGCATCACCTCGAACTCGCCGCGCCCGGTGAACGGTGGCTTGCCACACAGCATCTTGTAGAGCACGACGCCGAGGGCGTAGACGTCCGAGCGGATCGTGCCGGGCTCACCGCGGACCTGCTCCGGAGCCATGTACTCGGGCGTGCCGACGAGGCCGCCCGCGCGCGTCATGCGCTCGCGGCCGCGCATGTGCGCGATCCCGAAGTCGATCCACTTGACCTGGCCGTTCGGGCCGAGCATCAGGTTCGAGGGCTTGATGTCGCGGTGGACGACGCCGGCCTCGTGGGCGTGCTGGATGCCGTCGATCGCGGGGTGGAAGATGGGGAAGCAGTCGGCGAGGTCGAGGGGCCCGCTTCGCTGCAGCTGGCACTGCAGGGTCTCGCCCTTCACGTACTCCATCACCAGGTAGAGATCGCCCGCCTCCTCCACCAGGGCGTAGACCATCGCGATGTTGGGATGGGCGAGGCGCGCCAGCACCTGGGCCTCGACCCGGAAGCGCTCGATCAGGCCGGCCCGATGGGCCAGGTCCGCGCGCAGCATCTTGATGGCCACGGGGCGGCCGAGCGCCTCGTCCAGCCCCCTCCACACCCGGCCCATGGCACCGCCGCCGATCTGCTCGCAGATGACGTAGCTGCCGACCTTCTTGCCGGTTCGAGAAGAGGTGCTGCTCATGAGATTCGGGTCCGGCTCACACGTCCGGAAGCACGGGGACGTGGCCCCGGCCCGCCCCCAATCGTCACATCGCGGCTGCTTCTGAACCCACGGGGGTCGGCCGGGTTCCTAGGCGACCCAACCCAGGAGCCGGGCCGAGACGAGTCCCAGACTCGAGACGAGGCCCAGGAGCGGCACCCAGACCGGGAAGGTCGGGACCTCGGGGGGCGCCGGTCCCCGGCGCTTGAGCAGGAGCAGGGAGAGGTTGGCCAGGGAGAAGGTCACGAGGGTGACCACCGAGGCCGCTTCGGCCAGGGAGGCGAGCTCGCCCATCCACGCGAGCCCGATGGCCATTCCTCCGCACAGCACCGTCGCGAGGATCGGGGTGCGCGTGCGCGGATTCACCGACCCCAGGGCGGCAGGGAGCTGTCCGGTCGTGGCGAGCCCGTAGAGCACGCGCGCCGCCTTCACGCCCTGCACGAGCACGCCGTTGAGCATGGCGATGATGGCGACGCCGCCGAGCAGCCGCCCGTCTCCCCCACTGCGTTCGAAGACGAGCGCGAGCGGCGCCTCGGACCGGGCCAGCTCTCCGGGCGCCACCACACGCACGGCCACGATCGAGATGGCGACGTAGATCGCCGTGCCGATGACGAGGGTCCACAGGATCGCCCGCGGCAGCACGCGGCGGACGTCGCGCACCTCCTCCGCCACGTTGACCATGTCCTCGAAGCCGAGGAAGGCGTAGAACGCGACCAGCGCTGCGCCGAGGATGCCCGCGAGGCCCGGCACCTCCGGCGCGAGTGGGGCCGCGTCGGCCCCGGGCGCGTGCCCTGCGAAGAGCGCCCCGCTCCCGAGCGCGAACGCGACGACGAGGAGCAGGCCCCCGACCTCGATCAGCGTCATCGCTCCCGCCGCCTTCACGCTCTCGCTCACGCCCCAGACCGCGAGCGCCGTGATGACGCTGAGGGCCGTCGCCGTCGCGACCGGTGCAGGTATCGCGACGAAGGCGCTCAGGTAGCCCGCGAAGGCCGTGGTGATGGCCGCCATCGAGGTCGTCCCCGCGAGGACCATCAGGAGCCCGACCGTCGTTCCGAGCCAGCGCAGGCCCGTGGCCTCGCGCACGTAGACGGCCTCGCCGCCGGCGCGCGGGAGCCGCCCCGAGAGCTCGGCGAAGCTCAGCGCGCTGAAGCCCGCGAGCGCCGCGGCCAGCACGAACGCCAGGGGCGCGGCCATCCCGGCGCGCCCCGCCACCACGCCGGTCAGCGCGTACACCCCGGCGCCGATCATCGTCCCGAGCCCGTAGAGCACGAGGCCCAGCGGGCCGATGCGCCGGGCCAGGCGCGGGCGGTCGGTGGACACGTGCCTAGCGGCCCTCCAGGAAGCGCACGGCGCGGGTCAGCGTCTCCGAGACCGGCACCGCGACGCCCGCCTCGTGCCCGAGTTCGACGACGACTCCGAGGATGGCGTCGATCTCGGTCCTGCGTCCGGCGCGCAGGTCCTGCAGCATGGAGGACTCGTGCTTGGCGGTCGGCGGGAGCAGGCGCGCGTAGAAGTCGTCGAGGTAGGTCGCGGCGTCGGGCCAGTGCGTGTCGTAGCCCGAGGCGCGCATCACCGCGAAGATCTCGGCCGCGAGGTCGGCCATGATCGAACGCGCTGCATCGGACTCGCCGAGGGCGCCGTAGGCGACGCCGAAGAGGGCGCCGAGCGGGTTGAGCAGGCCGTTGTAGAGCAGCTTCGCCCAGAGGTCGCGGGACACGTGGGCGCTCGTCTCGCAGGGGATGCCCCCGGCCGCGATCGCCCGGCACAAGGGCTCCATCGGCCCGAGCTCCGCTCCGAAGAGGCTGCCCACGTGGATCGGCTCGGCGTGGGCCGTGATCTCGACGTGCTGGGGCTCGTGCCGGACGAAGCCGGTGATCACGCGCGCGCTGAAGATGCGCGCCGGAGAGGAGTGCGGAACGAAGTGCTCGGCATTGCCCCAGCCGTTCTGGCACAGCACGAGCGGCGCGTTGCCGATCCACGAGCAGGCGGCGAGATCGGCCGCCGCACTCGCCGAGTCGCTGGACTTGACCGTGACCAGGACGACGTTCGGCCCCTCGCCTAGGAGCTCGCCGCCGAGCTCGCCGAGGGAGCTCGCGGCCTCGAGCGCCTCGGGCGCGGCCCGGGTCTCCCCGAAGAGCCCGCTGCGGCGCAGCCCTTCCTTCTTCAGTGCCGCGACGGTGTCGGGCCGGGCGACGACGCGTACCCTGGCGCCGCTCTCGAGGAGCGCGCTCGCGAGCCCGAGCCCCACGCCGCCGGCGCCGTAGATCAGCACGTCCATCGCCGGCGAGGCTCGGTCGACGGCTGCGCCCCGTCAAGCGGGCCCCGCCATGTCGGCACGCCACCCCGCCAGGCCGCCCCGGGGCGCGGTAGAGTCTCCCTGTTCTGGAGGACACCCCATGAGCCTGAATCTCGGATCCATCCTGCTGGCCGCCGCCGCCGAGCGGCCGGACCACACCGCCATCCGCCTGGGTGATCGCGCCATCAGCTACGCCGAGCTCGATCGCGCGGCGCGCGGCGTCGCCAATGCGCTGCGCCTGCGCGGCCTCGAGCCCGGGCAGACGGTGGCGCTCATGGTGCCCAACGTTCCCGAGTTCACCATCGCCTACTACGGGATCCTGTACGCGGGCTGCGCCGTCGTTCCGCTGAACGTGCTGCTCTCCGCGCCCGAGGTCACCTACCACGTCCAGGACTCCGACGCGCAGCTCCTCGTCGCGCATCCGCTCTTCCAGGATCCGGCGAGCCAGGGCGCCCAGGGGGCGGGCATCCCCGTGGCCTGGACCGAGGGCGGTGGCCCCGACGATCTCGCCGGGATGATGGACGTAGAGCCCATCGAGACGCCGCACCCGACCTCCGCCGACGACACGGCGGTGATCCTCTACACCTCGGGCACCACCGGCAAGCCGAAGGGCGCCGAGCTCTCCCACTCGAACCTGTTCGTGAACTGCGCGGTGGTGGTGCCGAAGCTCCTGCCCCTCGATCGCGATGACGTGGCGCTCGCGACGCTCCCGCTCTTCCACTCCTTCGGCCAGACCTGCATCCAGAACGCAACGATCGCGTGCCAGGGCACCTTCACCCTGCTGCCGCGCTTCTCGCCCGACGAGGCCATGGAGATCATCGAGCGCGACAAGGTGACCCTCTTCGCCGGCGTACCGACCATGTACTTCGCGATCCTGCATCACGAGGGCGAGGCGCGGGACCTCTCGAGCCTCAAGTACTGCATGGCCGGCGGGGCGCCCATGCCCGTCGAGGTGATGAAGGCCTTCGAGGAGAAGTTCCCGGTGCAGATCCTCGAGGGCTACGGCCTCTCGGAGACCTCGCCCGTCGCTTCGTTCAACTCCCTCGACAAGCCGCGCACGCCCGGCTCGATCGGCTACCCGGTGTGGGGCGTCGAGATGGCGATCCTCGACGACAAGGACCAGCCGCTGCCCGACGGCGAGCGCGGCGAGATCTGCATCCGCGGCCACAACATCATGAAGGGCTACCTGAAGCGTCCGGACGCGACGGCCGAGACCATGCGCAGCGGCTGGTTCCACTCGGGCGACATCGGCATCCGCGACCCGGGCGGCAGCTACCGCATCGTCGACCGCGTGAAGGACATGATCATCCGCGGCGGCTTCAACGTGTATCCGCGCGAGGTCGAGGAGGTGCTCTATGCCCACCCCGCCGTGGTCGAGGCCGCCGTGATCGGCGTCCCCCACGAGAGCCACGGCGAGGAGGTGAAGGCCGTGGTCGCCCTGGGCAAGGACCAGGAGGTCAGCGCCGACGACCTGATCGCCTGGAGCAAGGAGCGGCTCGCCGCCTACAAGTACCCCCGCTTGGTGGAGTTCATCGAGACCCTCCCGAAGGGCCCGACGGGCAAGATCCTGAAACGCGAGCTGCGCTAGCCGCCCGCCCCTTCCCCTCTCCGCCCCTTTCTCGGAGGCCGCTGGTGCGGCCAAAAGCCATCGGTGCGCCCGGGTGCCGATTTCCGCTCAAGCTGGAACCGGGGCGCGCCGTTCAGGAGCACATCACCCGCACGCAGCTCGCGTGCATCCGCAGAGTCCAGCCGCTCGAAATCGCAGGAGAAGCCACAGAGCCCAAGTCCGCCGCCCCCCGTAGGAGCACGGCATGTCGTTCCCGGCCCAGATCCTCGTCGCCACCGCCCTCGTTTCGACCTTCGTCGCAGGCGCCAGCAGCGCGCCGGGACGGGTCCGGAGCCTGGGACCGGGCGATCGGGCCCAGTGGCTGGGAATGACGCCGGCCGAGCTGCGGGCGACGGCCGCTCGGATCGAGGCGGCCACCGAGGTCCAGCTGGCGCTGGAGCGCCTGGGGATGGGGCCCGTCGGCGCCGACCGCGCCGGCCTCGGCGCTGCGCTCGAGCAGGCCCTCGCCTCGCTGCGTCGGCTCGATCTCGAGATGGCCGGCCCGGTCTCGGCCGGGCAGGTCGAGCAGCTGCTCGCCTCGGCTCGCGGCCTGGCGGCCGCGGAGCTCGAGATGGCCTCGGCCCGGGCCCGACTCGAACGCGCACTCGACAGCCTGTAGGGGCGCCGGTCGTCCGGCACGTCCGGCGAAGCGGTCACACACGCGAGCGGTTTCCACTCGGGTGGACGGATTGCCGCGCCCGCTTCGCGATAGGACCGCCTTGGTGGCATGGCGCTTGCTCTCCCGACGGGTGCGCCCGCGAAGGAGATCCCATGTCGCTCAAGAGCTTCCTCGGCTGCTCGATCGGTTCCGTGCTGCTGTCCCAGTCGGTGCTCGGCTTCGCCGCCGCGGTCCCCGCGCTTCCCTTGGTGATCGGGCTCGCGGCGCTGCCGTGGCTCGCGCTCCTCTTCCCCGGGGATCCGTACCGGGGGAGCTGGTAGGGCGGTAGCGGGTGAACGCTGGCCGTGAGGTTCCTCACGGGAACGGCGCGTAACCATCCCTACGCTCAGGGCGTCAAAGAGAGTGGAACCCCTGCGTGCCCTCGAGCCCCATGATGTCCGTCCCCAACACGATCCTCGCCTTCCTGGCACTCGGCCTGTCGCTCACCGCTGGCGCCTCCGATGCGCCGGTGACGGGCCTCGGCTCCGATCCCTTCGATCGGGAACGGCGCGAGATCGTGGCGGCGATGGACGCGGGCGAGCTTCGTGATCTGGCGGAGCGGATCGAGGCGGTGACCGAGCTGCGTTCGGCGATCGACCTCCTCGGTGCCGACGGAGAGACCGACCTCGGTGCGCCGCTGCACGACGCCCTCGGCATCCTCTACGACCCGTCGGGATTCGCCGTCGACGAGGTGCCCCTCGATCACGTGCGAAGCCTCGTGGAGGCGACGCAGAGCCTGCGCGCCGCCGAGGAGGCGGCGGATCGGGCGCGGGTCGACCTGCGCCGGGCGATCACGAATCTCTAGTCGGAGGCCCCGTCGCGCTCCTGCCGCTTGGCCACGAGCCCGGCGAAGGTGCCGGGCTTGATCGAGATGAACAGGCCCTCGGCCTCGGCGCAGAGCGTGTCGCCGGCGTGCAGCGTGGCCTTCGTGAAGATCTTGCGTCCCTCCACGCGCTCGACCCAGGAGTCGAAGAGCAGCTCTTCGTGCAGCGGGGTCGGCTTGCGGTAGTGGACGGTGAGGCGCCCGGTCATGCCGGGTGAGCTCGAGAGGCTCTGCACGTAGCCCAGCACCTCGTCGAAGGCGCCGGCCACGTAGCCGCCGTGGACGTGGCCGGGCGGGCCTTCGTAGGCGCTCCCGAACACCGCGCTCCCGCGGACGTGGTCGCCATCCTCGAAGAGGGTGATCGGCGGCGAGAGCGGATTCGAGCGGCCGATGAACGGGCTGAAGTCGAAGTGGCCCCCACCGAGGGCCTCGGAATCGGCGCTTCCCGGCTCGGGATCCTCGGCCAGCGAGCTCTCGGCGTAGCCGACGTAGCGGCGGCGCAGGGGATGCGAGCCCAGGTGCTCCGCGTACTGCTCGAGGCGTTCGGCCGCCCCCGCCAGCTCCTCCTCGGGCGCATCGCTCAGGGAGAGGCGCTCGATCACGAGGCGCATGGCCTCGGCGAGTCGCCTTCGTTGCGCCCAGGTGCCCTCGACGGGCAGCTGGTTCGAGCGCCAGCGGCGCAGGTAGCCGGGCGGCTTGTCGTTCATGCGCTCAGACCGGCTTCGCGAAGACGTCGAGAATCGCGTCGAGGTTCTCGCGCATGGCCTCCGGACGCACGCCCACCGAGGGCGCGTAGAAGAGCGGCTCGTCGGTGAGGTCCGCCCACTGGGCGAGGCGGTCGGGTGCCTCGTCGGGCGTGCAGGCGATGCCGATCTCGTCGACCAGCGCGTCGGGGATCGCCTCGGCCATCGCCTTGGTGTCGAAGCGCTTGAGGGCCTCGCGGCACTTCTGGCCGACCTCGCGCAGGCCGTGGAGGTCGAGGACGGTGTGGTAGAGCTCGGTCGTCAGGTAGAAGCCGATCTGTCCCTTGGCGCGGCGCACGGCCTCCTCGCGGGTCTCGGCCAGCGAGGTGATGAGGTAGGGCTTGAGCGTGCACGCGCCCGCCTCGCGCCCGGCCTTCCCCTCCGCCGCGCGCAGGCCGGGCAGCGTGGCCTCGCGATGCCAGAGGCGCGTCGCGATCGGGTGCCCGATCAGGCCGTCGGCCACCGCGCCCGCGGCGGCGACCATGCCCTTGTTCACGGCGGCGATGCAGATCGGGATCTCTTGCCGTGCCGCTCCGGGGCGCCCGAAGATCGGCACCTTGATCGTCCAGTGCTCGCCCTCGAAGCGGAAGCCGCCACCACCCTGTGCGGCGAAGGCCTCGCGCAGCAGCGTGACCAGCTCCTTCATGCGCGCGGCGGGCTTCTCGAAGGGCGTCGCGTACCAGTCCTCGTTCATGCGCCGGGTGGCGCTGCCGAGGCCGAGCACGAAGCGGCCGCCCGAGATCTCGTCGATGTCCATCGCGGCACTGGCGTGGAGCAGCGGCGTGCGGATGAAGGCGTTGGCGATGCCCGTGCCGATGCGGATGCGCTCGGTCGTGGCGGCGATCGCGGCCGGCGTCACGTAGCCGTGGCGGTTGAAGAACTCGACGGCGTACACCGAGTCGAAGCCCTTCGCCTCGGCCCGCCGGGCCAGCTCGAGGTCGCTCGAGACGGAGCCCGAGACGAGGATCAGTCCGTGGTCCATCCAGAGATCCTATCTCGCCCGATGTGTGAATTCTCATCGGCCCCCGGCATCAAAGAGGGCAGATTTCCTTCGAGCCGTGACCGGATTCGTCACGGCCCCATTGGAACCTGACCCTCGAACACACCCCCAACGAGACCCGGCGCCCCCTCCCACACGCGGAGCAGAGAGAGGAGACGATCGTGAGCCCCATGAACTCGAACCGACGCAACCAGCGCAACGGACGGACCCTGCGACGCTGCATGGTCTGCGGATCCAGCGAGGTCCGGACCGACGAGGTCGTGGATCTGGGCGTCCTCCTGCTGTCCGAGTGCCCCCGCTGCGATCACCGCTGGACCGAGCGTCCCGTGGTTCGCGTGACCCACGGCCTCGCGAGCGAGGAGCAGCTCACCGCCGCGTGATACCGTCTCCCCGGTGCGTGTCGTCCTCTACACGGGGAAGGGAGGCGTCGGGAAGACGACCACCAGCGCCGCCCACGCGGCGTGGGCGGCATCGCGAGGCGTTCGCACCCTGGTCGCCTCCGCGGACTCGGCCCACAGCCTGGGCGACGTGCTCGGCTGCGAGCTCGGCCCCGAGCCCACGACCGTCGATTCCACCGGCCAGCTCGACGCCGTCGAGATCGATGCGCGGGCCGAGACGGAGCGGCACTGGGGGGCGATCCGCGACTACCTGGTCGCCCTGTTCCGGCACCAGGGCATCGAGGAGCTGGTCGCCGACGAGCTGGCGTTGATGCCCGGCGCCGAGGAGCTGACGACGCTGCTCGCCGTCGAGGCGCGCTCACGCGAAGCGGGCGACGCCGAGTACGACCTCGTGATCGTGGACTGCGCGCCCACCGACGTCGCGCTGCGCATGCTCACACTGCCCGAGGTCGCGCGCGGCAGCATGCGGCTGCTGCTTCGGGTGCAGCGGGCCGTCGCCGGGGTGGTGACGCCGCTCGCGCGCAGCGTGGTCGGGTTTCCGCTGCCGGGCTCCGAGGTGTTCCACGATGCCGAAGAGGTGCTCTACCGGCGCTTCGGGCGGCTGCTCGAGTGGGTGCAGGCCGAGAGCACCACCACGCGATTGGTGGTGACCGCCGAGCGGATGGTGATCGACGAGGCGGCGCGGACCTGGACCGATCTGTCACTCTTCGGGCTGCACTGCGACGCGGTCGTGATGAACCGCCTGCTTCCCGACGCGGCGGCCGAGGAGCCCTTCTTCCGCGAGTGGCTCGAGGTCCAGGCCGAACGTCGCCGCGAAGTCGAGTCGGGCTTTGCGCCGTTGCCGCTCCTGCCGGCGCCGCTGGGCGACGACGAGGTCGTCGGAGCCGAGGCGCTCGCGGCCCACGGTGCGCTCGTCTTCGGTGAGACGGATCCCCGTGCGCGGCTGTGCGAGGCGCAGGCCACGCGCTTCGTGCGCGACGGCGAGGCGGTCGAGGCGTGGCTGCCGCTCCCCCAGGCTCGCCCCGACGAGCTCGACGTGGCCAAGCTCGACGAGCGGCTGATCCTGACGCTGGGCTCGCGGCGTCGGGCGATCCCGCTGCCGCGGCACGTGGCGCGCCTCGACCTGGTGGCGGCCCGCCTTCGCGAGGGGAAGCTTCGCGTGCGCTTCGCGCCCTACGGAGGCGCCGAAGCCTCGTGAGGGTGCTGCTGCATACCGGAAAGGGGGGAGTCGGGAAGACGACCCATGCGGCGGCGACGGCCCTCGCCGCCGCGCGGGCCGGGCATCGCGTGTTCCTGCTCTCGTCGGATCCCGCGCACAGCCTGGGGGATTCCTTCGGGCTTCCGATCGGCTCGCGTCCCACCGAGCTCGCGCCCGGGGTCGTGGCCCAGGAGGTGGCCGTGCTCGAGGAGCTCGAGCGCAGCTGGAGCGAGATCCAGGGCTGGCTGCGCGGTCTCCTGCGCGACGAGACCGACGACATCCTGGCCGACGAGCTGCTGGTGTTTCCGGGGCTCGAAGAGCTGGTCTCGCTCCGTGCGATCCGCGAGGTCGAGGCGATGGGCGAGTTCGACGTGTGCGTGGTCGACTGTGCGCCCACCGGTGCGACGCTTCGCATGCTGCGATTCCCCGACGCCCTGCGCATCTTCATGGAGAGCTTCTTCGATCTCAAGCGTCAGGGAGCCCGGGTGCTGCGGCCCATCCTCGATCGCTTTCGGGAGGGGCTCGTTCCGTCGGAGGATCTCTTCGAGGCGTTCGAGCGGCTCTACTCCGACATCGACCAGGTGCAGCGCATCCTGCGCGACACAACGCGCACGACGGCCCGGCTGGTGGTGAACCCGAGCCGTCTCGTGGTCGCCGAGACCCGGCGGTCCTACGCTTACCTGTGTCTGTACGGCGTCGCGACCGACGCCGTCATCGTGAACCGCGTGCTGCCCGAGGAGGCCCGGCGGGGCTACTTCGCTCGCTGGGCCCGTCGAGAGCAGGAGGAGATGGCCGAGATCGAAGCCTCGTTCCCCGTTCCTCGCCTTCAGGCACCGCTCCTCCCCCGGGAGGTTCGCGGGCTCGAGGCCCTGGAGTCGCTCGCCGAGTCGCTGTGGGCCGGGCGCGATCCGGCCGAGCGCCTGACGACCGAGGAGCCCATCGTGATCGAGAAGCAGCGGGGCCGCGTGCGGATCCGGCTCGCCCTGCCGGGCGCGCGCAAGGAGGAGCTCGATCTCAAGGTGCGGGGGACGGAGCTCTTCCTGCGCGTGCGCGATGCGTCGCGCTGCCTGGCGCTGCCCGACTCGGTGTCGGGGCGCGCGCTCGAGAGCGCACGACTCGAGGACGGCGTGCTGTGGATCGAGTTCGCGTGAGCCAGGTTCGCGTGAGCCGAAGGGCCTCGTGAGCGCCTGCCCCAACCCGGACGCCCGGCGGATCGTCTCGCTGGTGCCGAGCCTCACCGAATCGCTCTTCGTCCTCGGGCTCGGCGATCGGGTCGTCGGCGTCACCGACTGGTGCGTCCATCCGGCCGAGGCGGTGGCGCCGCTCTCGAAGGTGGGCGGGACGAAGAATCCCGATCTCGATGCTCTCCTCGGGCTCGAGCCCGACCTGGTGATCGCCAACCACGAGGAGAACCGGCGGCGCGACGTGGAGCGGCTCCAGGCCGCGGGCATCCCGGTCTGGGTCACCTATCCGCGCACGGTGAGCGAGGGCGCTCGGCTGCTGGCCGAGGTGGCCGACCTGGGGGCCAGCCCCGAGGTCCGCGAGAGCGTCGTGGAATCCACACAGCGAGCGGTGAGGGACGCGGCGTCGGTCCGTCCTCTGACTCCCACCGCCGTCTTCTGCCCGATCTGGCGCGACCCCTGGATGACGGTCGGCCCCGACACCTATGCCCACGACCTGCTCACCCTGTGCGGCGGGCGCAACGTCTTCGGGGAAGGGCGCGAAGGCGAGCGGCGCTATCCGCGCATCCAGCTCGGCGACATCCAGGCCGCGCGGCCCGAGGTCATCCTGCTTCCCGACGAGCCCTACGACTTCGGCCCGCGCGACGCGGCCGAGCTGGCCCGTCTGGACGTTCCCGCGGCGGCTCAAGGCCGCATCCATCTGATCGACGGCACGTTGCTTTCCTGGTACGGTCCTCGCATCCAGCGAGCCATCGAGACGCTGCGGCGTCTGTTGCGGAGGGATCCGCACCCGGGCCGCTCGTCCGAAGGCTCGACGGAGTCCGGCGGGGCGGTCCAGGAGACTTCGCAGGACGAGTCCTGACCAGACGCTTTCGGGGGGAAGTGCTGAGGTTGGACCTCACCGATCGACGAGATCGACGGGATCAGAGCGACGTCGCCCGGCGCCTCGTGGCGCGCGGCGCCGCCCTTGCCCTCGCGTGCGCGATCGCGCTCGGTCTCACTTCCGCGCTCTCGTCAGCGAGCTGGGCCGCGGATCTGACCGAGGTCCGGGTCGGGCGCCATCCCGACAAGACCCGGGTGGTGCTCGAGGTCGACGGCCCGTTCCAGCATCGGGTGCGGGAAGGCCGGCGCGAGATCGTCGTGGAGGTCTCCGCCGACAGTCCGATCCGCACCATCCCGGCCAAGGGTGATCAGCTGCGGACCGTCCAGGTGGCCCCGAGCGCCGACGGTGCCGAGGTCCGGCTGGTGCTGCGCAACGACGTGTCGCTGAAGAGCTTCACGCTGAAGGGCCCCGACCGCCTGGTGCTCGATCTCTTCCCGGCCACGGCTGCCACCGCGACCGCGGCGGCGAAGCCGAAGCCGGCGCCGAAGCCCGAGCCGAAGGCCGCCCCGGCTCCCGCACCGACGCCGTCGAAGCCCGCGCCGTCGGCGCAGGCAGCGGCGCCCGAGCCGGCGCCCGTGACTCCGCCGCCCGAGCCGAAGCCTACTCCGGTTGCCGAGGCGCCGAAGCCCACTCTGGTCGCCGAGGCGCCGAAGCCCGAGCCGAAGGCGGATTCGCCCTCGGACGCCACGCGCATCCAGATTCCGCTCGGCGCCTCCGGCCCCGAGTCCGAGCCCGAGTCCGAGGGCGGGCTTCCGGCCTCGGCCGGTGCGACGCGGCCGGTCGAGCCCGCACCCGACGAGCCCGACCGCCTGCCCGACGACGCCCTCGAGTGGGAGGACCTGGCCGACGCCGAGCCCGCCACCGAGGAGGCGCCGGACGCGCCCGTCGAGCCGCCGGCGGCGATGGCCGAGGCGATCCCGTCCGGGGCGGTGGATCCCGGCGCTGCGCCCGGCGCGCAGGAGGGGCCCGGCCAGGGGATTCCGCGCTCGACCCTCTTCATCGGCGGCATCCTGCTCGCGCTCGTCGGGGGCGGCGTCGCGCTGATGGGGATCCGCCGGCGCCAGGCCGAGGCCGAGGACGTCTCGCCGACGGCCTTCCTCGACGACCTGTCCCCGGACGAGAGCAAGGCCACCCAGGAGGTGGCGCCGGAGCCGGTCGAGGCGGAAGCCGTCGAGGCCGCCGCCGAGGATGCGATCGACGCCCAGGTCGAGCCCGCCGACATCGTGCCCGAGCCGACGCCCGCGACTCCCGAGGTCGACGTCACGTCGACGGCGCCCTGGCCCGCGACGGCCGCCACCGAGCCGGCCGGCGACCTCGAGACCACGGCCGCGACGCCCATCCCCGAGACGACGCCCAGCCCGGATCCCGTGGCGGACGCACAGACTTCCATCTTCGATACGGCCACTCCGGCAGCCGCTGCTTCCGAGCCGATCACTCCCGAGGAGATCGCAGTGAACGAGATCCCGCCCACCGAGACCGAGAGCGCGAAGCCCGATCTGGCTGCGACCATGGTGTCGCCGTCGGCGCCGCCGCCCGCTCCTTCCGTGGGAGGCGACGCCAGTCGCTTCGAAGAGCTGGAGCGCCGCATGGCCCTGCTCGAGACGCGCCTCGAAGAGGTGGTCGACGCGAAGGAACGGCTCGAGCGGCAGGTGGTCGCCCAGACGGAGGAGCTGCGCGTGCAGCGCGCCGCGATCGCCCGCACCCAGCGCGTCCTGCGCGGGATGGCGCGTCCCGAGGACGAGGCCACGGAGCCGGCCCCGAAGACCTGACCGGCCTCTCTTCTCTGCGTCGAGCCCTCGGGCGGAGCAGCCCTCAGACCAGGGCGCGCTTCGGAGTGGTCGGGGCGGCGAGGTGCAGCGCGCCGACGGCGCCCGCGAACTCGCCCGACTCGAGGAAGATCGTCTCGAGCCCGACCATGGTGCTCACCTGCTCGAGCGCGCCGGCGAGCGCGGGGTTCTCGAGCAGGGTGGAGCCGCCGAAGACGACCCGGCGGATTCCCTGGCTGCTGGCGAGGGTCGCGCAGATGAGGGCCACGTTCTGGCCCACCAGGGTCATGATCGCCTGGGCCAGGTCGCGCTTCTCGAGCTCTTCGGGCTTGGGGCCGCCGGGCCGGCCGACCCGGCCGAAGTTGGCGGCGGTGATGTCGCCGGTGAGCGGGATCTCGCCCGCCCGGTAGATGTCCGAGACGAACAGGTCGACCGAGCGGCGGTCGCCCTCGGCGGCCAGCGCCGTGATCTCGGCGAAGTCCCGGGTGCCCAGCAGCAGCGATCCCAGGCCGAGAACGGTGCCGCCACCGAGCGCCGTTCCGCCCACCCGGTTGATCGAGATCCCGTCGGCGTGCATGACCGAGGTCCCGGTCCCGAGCGAGACCAGCAGGTAGTGGGGGTCGTCCACGTGGCCCTGTTCGCGCAAGAGCTCCCGGGCGCCGGCCCCCCAGGCCGCGAACTCCATCACCCGCACCGGCTCCGCAGCACCGGGCAGGTCCAGCAGGGCGGGCGCCAGGGCCGTGGCGCCGGCTCCGGTCAGGCCGATCCGCTCGGGCTTCGCCCCCGCGACCGCCCCGCAGACGGCGCTCGGCTCCGAGGCCGGTAGAATGAGACGCTCCTCACGTCCGTCGGCCTGCCGAACGGCGATCTTGGCCAGGGTGGCGCCTACATCCACTCCTACGGCCGCCTGAGAGGGTGTCGATCCCACCGCTCCCGCCTCCTGCGTTCTGCCCCTCGACTTCCGGGCCCGACCAACCGATAAGCTGTCTCCGGGTTCCAAACCCCAGAGCACCGCGACGACATGTATACCCGCTTCTACGGCCTGCGGGAGAAGCCGTTCTCCCTGACTCCGGATCCGCGCTTCCTCTTCCTCTCCGAGGCACATCGGGAGGCGTTGGCCCATCTGCTCTACGGCATCGAGGAAGGCCAGGGGTTCATCGCCGTCACGGGCGAGGTCGGGACGGGCAAGACGACCCTGTGCCGGACGCTGCTGCGCCGACTCGACCCGGGGATGGAGGTGGCCTTCATCTTCCACCCCCAGCTCTCGGGGCTCGAGCTGCTCCAGGCGATCAACTCCGAGCTCGGGCTCCCGAGCCAGTCGAGCTCGCGGCGTGACCTGCTCGATTCGCTCCACGAGTTCCTGCTGGCCAAGAAGCGCGAGGATCGCCGGGTCCTCCTGATCGTGGACGAGGCCCAGACCCTCGAGCGGGATGCCCTCGAGCAGCTGCGCCTCGTCTCCAACCTCGAGACCGAGACCGAGAAGCTGATCCACATCGTGCTGCTGGGTCAGCCGGAGCTCGACGACGTGCTCGCCCGCTCCGAGCATCGCCAGCTGCGCCAGCGGATCACGGTGCGCTGGGGCCTGGGCTCGCTCACGCCGCCCGAGACACGCGCCTACGTCGTGCACCGTCTCCGCGTGGCCGCCGGTGCTCGCCGAGAGATCTTCACGCCGGCCGGGCTGCGGGAGATCCACCGGCTGAGCGGGGGCGTGCCGCGACTGATCAACGCGATCTGCGATCGCGCGCTGCTGGCGGGCTACGCGAAGGACGAGCAGCAGATCGGCCCCGAGCGGGTTCGCGAGGCCCATCGGGAGCTGCGCGCGGAAGCCCCCGCTTCGGAGAGCGGAGCCTGGCTGCGGCCGAAGCTCGCGTTCGCCGCCGCGGCGGTGGCCCTGGTCGCGGCGACCGCCGTCCTCACCTGGCTGGGCCTCGAGCTCCTTGGGCGCGAGCCCGCTCCGCCCGCACCGGCCGAGGCAACGGCTCCTTCCCTCGCGCCTCCGGTTGCTGCGCGACCGGCTCCGCTGCCGGTCGAGGCGGCCCCGCCCATCGAGGAGCCCGCCCTTGGCGAGCCTGCGGCTCTCGAGGAAGTTGCATCCGTCGACACGCCTCCGCCCGTGAATGCGGCCCCCCGCGAGCTGGAGCCGCCTGCGTCGTTCCGCTTCCAGGTCGCGCGCAGCTCCCCCGGCGCCACGGCGGCCGGGAGCCTCGACGCGCTGCTGGTCGCCTGGGGACGCCAGCCGGTGTCGGCCGATCTCCTCTCCCTGGGTGAGGTGACCCAGAGCCTCGCTCGTGCGGGCTTGCGCTCCCTGCATCTCCGCTCGACCAACCTCCCCGCGTTGGCCGGTCTCGACCAGCCCGCGCTGCTCGTGCTCGAGGCGATGGACGGCGCGCCTCGCTACGCCGCGCTCACTGGGGTGAGCGGCGACCGGGTGCGCGTCGCCGGAGTGGGAGAGGCTGTCGAGATCGACGCGGACGAGCTCGAGGGACTGTGGACGGGAGAGGCCTACGTGCCCTGGCGCGACTTCGAGTCCCTGCCCGGCATGATCGTGCCGGGAGCTCGAGGGGACTCGGTCACGTGGCTGCAGGAGTCGCTGGCCGCTCTGGGCCTCTACTCGGGTGCGCCGAGCGGTCGGTACGATGCCACGACCCTCACGGCCGTCCGCGCGCTCCAGCAGGTCAGCCGCCAGCGCGTGGACGGAAAGGTGGGTCCGATCACGAAGATCCGGCTCTACCAGATGGTGGGCGGCTACGACGTGCCGCGGCTCGCCGAAGCGCCCGCTCGATCGGCCGCCGGTTCGGGGGGAGCCTCCTCGTGAGTGCCATCTTGAAGGCCCTCGAGCGCGTGCAGGACGAGCGCCCCGAGAACGACGGCGGGCTGCAGCCGCCCGAGCCTCCGCCGCCCGCCGACGTCGCGGCACCCGACCCGGCGTCCCGCCTGGTCTGGGCCGGCGGATTCCTGGTGCTGGTCGGAATCGGACTGGCGGCCGGCGTCGCGATCTTCGAGTGGCGCGCGCGCGTCGGTGGCGAGGTCGTGGCTTCCGCGGCTCCATCCCCCCCGGCGCCCGCCGCTCGGACGCGACCCCTGGTGCCCGTGCCGGCCGAGACGCCGCTGCCCACGGTCGACGTGGCGCGGGTCGATCCGCCGTCGAGCCCGGCAGCCGAGCGTTCCGCGAGTGGCGCCCCGACGACGCCACTGCTTCCCATCGTCGAAGACCCGGCGATCTCGGCACGACGCGAGGCGAAGCCGTCGGTCGCCCAGGTGCCCGAGACCGAGCAGGCGGCCGCGGCTCCCGCTCCCGTGGCCCGACAGCCCGATCCCCGACCGGCGCCCATCGCGCGAAGGCCCGCTCCCGCCCCGATCGCGGAGAAGCCGGCTCCGGTCGCGCAGAAGCCCGCCCCGAAGCCGCCGCCGGCTCCGGTTGTGAAGCAGCCCGAGCCGAAGCCGGCTCCGGTCGCAAGGAAGCCCGAGCCGAAGCCGGCCCCGGTCGCGACGAAGCCCGCGCCGCCGCCGGCTCCGGTTGCGAAGCAGCCCGAGCCGAAGCCGGCGCCGATCGCCCGGAAGGCCGAGCCCGACCCCGTGCCCGTCGCGAAGCAGGCGGAGCCGAAGCCGGCCCCCGTCGCGAGGCGACCCGCCCCGAAGCCGGCCCCCGCGAAGAAGCCCGCGCCCGCGGCCGTTCCCGCCTCCATCGCCGAGTCCGCGCCGGAGTTCGCGGTCGTGCGCGCGGCGCCCGAGCTCCAGATCGAGCGAACCGTCTGGCACCCCTCGCCCGATCGGCGCTCGGCCCGGGTCCGCGTCGAGGGGCGCGACGAGCCGGTCGAGCTGCGCGAGGGCGACGCCGTCGGGAACGTCGTGGTCGGGGAGATCCAGCCCTCGGGCGTGGTCTTCCTGCAGAGCGGCATGGAGTTTCGCAAGGCCGTCGGGGAGTGACGCCTCGGGAGATCGGCGTCGTCGCCGATAGCCACGGCTACCTCTGCGAACGCACCCTCGACCTGCTCGGCGACGTGGAGCTGATCCTCCACGCGGGCGACGTGGGGGGCGAGGAGGTGCTCGAGGGTCTCCAGCGCATCGCTCCGGTGATCGTCGCCGTCGGCAACGGCGATCCGGACCTCGCGCCCATCCTTCCCTGGGAGCAGCGCGTCACGGTGGGGAGCACCCGGGTGCTGCTGTGCCACTGGTACGACAACTTCGGAAAGATCCATCCCAAGGTGCAGAGCGAGCTCGACGCCTGGGATCCCCACGTCCTCGTCTACGGCCACACCCACGAGGCCGTGAACCGGGAGCACGAGGGGCGGCTGCACTTCAACCCCGGCTACAGCGGCCCGCCGCGGACCGACCGTCCCCGCAGCATCGGGCGCCTGCGGCTCGGGCCCTCGGGCGTCGAGCGCGCCGAGATCCTGTCGCTCGGCGACTAGATCGGGCCCTAGCGGACTAACGGACCAACGGACTAGCGGAGGG